>BNUU01000001.1 GCA_025997595.1 Spirochaetia bacterium
GGCCAGATCGCATCGGGTGAGCTTAAGGGGATCATCGGAAAACATGATCTGCCCCGCGAGCAGAAAATTTACCAGGCCGATTAATTCCTTTTCGTTTTCGGAAAGCTTACAGTTATTGCTGCGGAGGAAGATCACATCCGGGTCGTTGATGTACACCGTGCCGTTCATAAAGGATCGGCCTATGGTGTCTTTTAAATTGAGATAGGCGCCGGGGCGGCCCACGTGGCCCATGAACCTGACCAGGTTCCAGTCCCATTCTTCCCGGGTGTCCGCGCCGATGCGGGAAAGGGGAAAGTACCGGTAGGACGGTCCCAGGGGCGCGCCGCAGCCGAGGTAGGCCACGGGAAGGCCCTCAGCAGTTTTACTGCGGGCGGTGAGTATCGCGCAGGCTTTGCGGTAATATTCCCCCGGTCCCTCAGCGCTTCCCTGGGTGAAGGCGCCGGCAAACAGTCCTGCGTAGAGGAAGTCCAGCTTGAGGTAGCGGAAACCCCATTCGTCGATAGCCCTGTCGATAAGGCTGCAGAGGTACTCAAGCACATCACTGCGGGAAAGATCCAGACAGTAATACTGTCCGTCCCAGAGGTGGTTAAACCCGGCGGATACGGGCCGGCCTTTTGGATTCCTCAAAAGCCATTCCGGGTATTCCGTAAAAATACGGGAACGGCGGGTTACGATGAAGGGGGCAAGCCAGAGGCCGGGGATGTATCCGGCTTCTTCAATTTTTTGGGCAAGCGGCGCAAGCCCCTTGGGGAAACGGCTCCTGTCGATCTCCCATTCACCCACGGCCTTCTCCCAGCCGTCGTCAATCTGAAAGACCACAGGCGCTTTACGATCCAGGCAGCGCAGTTTGATGAGGTTATCTGTTTTTGCCAGTCCCTTAAGGTCCTCCAGGATCAGCGCCTCGTTAATATCGGTGTAATGGTTGTACCAGGACTCATAGCCGCCGGGAACCGCTCCGGCATTGCGGTAAAGACCGCTGTCCTGCCCGGCTGCATGGGCGCCGGGTATTTCCGGATACAAAAATTGCAGGCCCCTGAATGACGCGCCCTGTTGATAAACAGCGGCGATAGTATCCTTAAAATTGAAGCAGCCCCTTGCGGCAAAGATATGCAGTTCCGCCATGGTCTCGCCGGGCCGCCATTTTTTGCCCGGACAAAATACTTCTGCGCCGACAAGCCGCTTCTTTCCGTTGATGCGAAAGCTTACCGGAGCCGGGCCGTTTTCTATAGAAGCAATGCACAGGTAGGTATCCCCCGAACGGATATACATGATGAAGTGCCCGGCGTTCCAGTGCGGTTTTGGCCTGTCCCCATCCCGGTTCGTTAATTTGATCAGCTCCGGGAGGATCAGCACCCGCCGGGGCAGGGTTTCACCGGGGGCTATTTCCCAGCCCGCCGACCAGGACTGCCAGCCCCCGCAGTGGATGTACAGGGGCCTCTCAAAGAATTCCGCACGGTCCCTGTCTTCCATGCCGGAACGGGCGAGGAGTTCACCGAAGGTCCAGGAACCAATGTTGACCGTTCCGCTCTTTTTATCCGGCGCAAGTGTTCCCCCATTATCCCCGGCATTGAAGCGGAGGTCCCGGTGCAGCGGCGCGATTGTTTTCTCGGTGACAATGACATCCATTATGTTTTATACTCTAATATGAAAAAAGGAGTTTGGCAAACATGGTTGAGCTGGCGGCATTCCTGGGGAACCCCGGCCGCGAATACGAGCGGAACCGGCACAACGCCGGCCGGCTCTTGGCGGAACATCTTCCCTTTTACTCATCCCTTAACTGGCAGAAAAAGTACAGGGGGCTGTATGCGGTCCGCGGGGGCTGTCATTTTCTTATGCCCGAAACTTTTATGAACCTTTCCGGGGAATCGGTTTTCGCGGCGGCCTCTTTCTTCAAAATAAAACCCGAAGCGATCCTGGTGATCCATGATGAGCTGGAATTGCCATTGGGCACGGCGGCGCTGAAATTTTCCGGGGGCCTCGGCGGCCACAACGGCCTGCGGTCCATGAAAGCCTGTTTCGGCACCGCGGATTTCTGGCGGCTCCGTATCGGCATCGGCCGGCCGGACAGCCGCCGTCCCGGCCAGGGCGGCCGCGAAGGATCAGGCGAAGGTATTGTGGACTGGGTCCTCTCGGACTTCGACGCTGCGGAAATGCAGGTACTGACACCGGTGCTGGGCGCGGCGGCGGCGGCGCTGGCTCAAGTCTTTGACAAAGGGCAGGAATCGCTGCTGCCGGAATGGAATAAGAAAAAGATCAGTTTACAGTGATACGGTGGTCCCCCCGTCAACCTTGATCTCCATGGCGGTGATGTAGGCTGCGGCGTCGGAGAGGAGGAAGCTGACTGCCATGCCGATGTCCTTGGGTCTGCCCAGGCGGCCCATCATGGAACGGCGTTCCACCATGGCCCGGCGTTCGGGAATCCGGCGCAGGCTTTCTTTCACTAAATCTGTTTCGATCCAGCCGGGAGCCACCGCGTTGACCCGCACCCCCTGGGGGGAAAGTTCGCTGGCAAGGGCGCGGACCATGGCGCTCACCGCGCCCTTGGTTCCCGAGTAGGGCAGGTTCCGGGTCAGCCCCATAAACACCGCAGCGGAACTGATAAACACGATGGACCCCGCCTTTCGCTCGATCATGGTCCGGGCGATTTCACGGGTTAAGGCGTATGCGCCAAAGACGTTGGTGTTAAAGAGTTCCCGGAATTCATCAACTTCGTAATTCAAAGCATCCTTGTTGTTCTGAATCCCCGCATTGTTCACCAGGCCGTCAATCGGACCGTAACGAATTTCCAGTTCCTTAACCGAAGCGGGAATGCTGCTCTGGTCGGCAATGTCCAGCCGCAACCAGGACACCCCCAGCTCACCGGCGGCCTTTTTCAGCAGTTCCTCCCGCCTCCCCGCAATGATCACCTCCGCCCCGGCGTCTTTGCATTCCGCCGCGATGCCGTAGCCAAGACCGGTGGCCCCGCCGGTAACCAATATCCGTTTTCCCTCAAGGGATATTTCCTTTTTCATGGGAAAAGCATAATATATAAATTCAAACAGGGCAAGCAGAAGGGGTTATTCATGCAGAATCAAACACTATCCCAGGCAGGGGCCTTTAAGGGTCTTTATGATATTATTGTGCGGCTGCGGGCCCCCGACGGCTGTCCCTGGGACCGGGAGCAGACGCCCATGAGCCTGCGCGCCGACCTTATCGAGGAAACCTATGAGTGCGTGGAGGCCATCGATGAAAAAGATCCCGCCCATATCCGGGAAGAATTGGGGGATATTTTTCTGCTTGTCACCATGCTTGCCTATATGCACGAACAGGAAGGTTCCTTCACCGTTGCCGATGCCCTTACCACGGTTTCCGAAAAACTGGTCCGCCGTCATCCCCACGTGTTCGGCGCAGTAAAAGTAAGGGACAGCGTCGAAGTCCTTGATAACTGGGCAAAGATCAAGGTGGAACAGGAGGGCCGCAAACCAAAGGACTCGATCCTGGACGAAGTGTCCCGCGGGCTGCCCCCATTGGACCGCTCTTACAAACTGCAAAAGAAGGCCGCCAGGGCCGGCTTTGACTGGTCAGAAGTAAAGGACGTGATCGGCAAAATTGAGGAAGAACTTGGCGAAGTAAACGAAGAAATTTTGCACAGTAATACTGTGGAGGTCCCTGGGACCTCAGCCGGGCTGCGGAGCAGCGACGGCTCCCCTCTTGAAGGCGAATTGGGGGACCTCCTCTTTTCCGTGGTGAACCTCTGCCGCTTCCTCCACGTTGAACCTTCGGTGGCCCTGCAGCGGACCAATGTCAAATTCGAGAGCCGCTTTAAGCACGTGGAAAAACGGATGAAAGAAACCGGCCAGGAGATGAAGCAGGGGAACCTGGCGGTGATGGACAAATTCTGGGAAGAAGCCAAAGAAAAATAACCCTCCGTCCTTTTTGACACTTCTTACATTAGAGTTGTTCAATAACTGAAGTTATCGAACAACTCTATTGAACAAGGCTATTGTTTTTCATCAAAAACAGGATTAAGATACTCCCCAGGAGGCAAGAAATGTTAAAAGATGAGCTACCAAATATTAAAACTGAATTACCCGGACCCAAGGCAAAGGCTGTTATTGCCCGCCGCGCTGCGGCTGTTCCCGAGGCCATAAAATGCGGCTACCCCGTGGTTATTAACCGCGGGGAGGGGGCCATGGTGGAAGATGTGGATGGAAACCTTTTCCTGGACTGGATCGGCGGCGTAGGGGTCCTCAACATCGGCTACAGCCACCCGGAATTGATCAAGGCGGTTCAGGATCAGGCGGGCCGTTATTTTCACGCCATGCAAAACATCATAACCCATGAGGGGTTTGTGGCCCTGGCGGAAAAACTCAACGCCATTGTGCCGGTAAAAGAGAAGAAACGGAAAACCATGTTTGTAAATTCCGGGGCTGAAGCCCTGGAAAATGCCGTTAAGATTGCCCGCGGTTCCTCGGGGCGGCCCAATATTATCGTTTTTTCCGGCGCCTTCCACGGGCGGACCATGCTCACCGGCGCCATGACCGCCAAAAAAGCCTATTACCACGGCTTGGGGCCCCTGCCGGACGGGATCTACCGGGCTGAATTCCCCTACCTCTACCGGGCGCCCAAGGGCTTTACCGAGCAGGAAGCCGTTGATTATTACCTCACCAGGCTGAATGGGGTCTTTGATGAAGCCTCTCCCCCGGAAGATATCGCCGCCCTGGTGATTGAGCCCGTTCAGGGTGAGGGCGGATTTGTCCCCGTACCCAAGGAATGGATCAAAGCGGCCCGGGCCATCTGTGATAAACACGGGATCCTGATCGTCGCCGACGAGGTCCAGACCGGGTTCGGCCGTTCGGGCCGTATGTTTGTCTCAGACTACTGGACCGACTGGGGCTGTCCGCCGGATATTATTACCATGGCCAAGTCCATTGCCGGAGGTATTCCTCTGGGAGCTGTCACCGCCGGGGCGTCCGTTGTGGATAAGGTAAAACCGGGTACCATAGGGGGTACCTTTGGGGGTAACGCCCTGTCCTGCGCCTCGGCCCTCAAGGTTATTGAGATCATGGAACGGGATAAGCTGCCGGAGCGGGCGCAGAAAATTTCTGAAAAAGTTTTTGCCGAAGTTAAATCCTGGCAGAAAGAGATTAGCGCCATCGGTGATGTCCGGGGCATCGGCTGTATGCTGGGTTTTGAGCTGATAAAATCTGCGGATAAAACTCCCTGGGCGGACCTGGTGGGGGCGACCGTTAAGGAAGCGACCGCACGGGGCCTGCTCATAGAGAACGCCGGATCCTACGGAAACGTGATCCGCTTCCTCTGTCCTCTGGTGGTTACCGACGCCCAGCTTGAACGGGGCCTGGCAATACTCAAGGAATCACTGAAAGTTTCAATAGAAAAACTGCGCTAGGAATTTGTCGGGATTTTTAACATCCACGGATGCTAAAAATCCCGACCCTCCATTTCCGGGTGTGTTACCAGGGACATGAGCTGGACAAAATAGTTTATCTTTTTATAGGTTTCGCTTATCTGCAGGGCAATCGGTGAATTTAAAAACCCGTCCAGTTCTTTCCAGTTAATGATAACCTCGCTCTCTTTTTTCAGAACATCATCCGCCATGACCTTCATGTTTTTGCCCACGATAATGATGTTATGGACGGCGTTTTTTATCAGACAAAGGGCTTCGCTATCAACGCTGCTGATGATATTGCCGATATTCTGTATCTGGGATTTGTCCCGATCCAGCCGGAGCAGGGCTCCCTTGAGCCGGGGCCCGTAGCTGCCCTCTTCGGAGAGGCTTGCATCCAGCGCTTCGATAGCGGGAGGCATATCCAAAATCCGGTAGAAAGCCTCGGACATTTGCAGGGATGTGTTATTGGAACTCCACTGTCCCCGGATCAAAACGAGGTCGCAGATTTCCTGTATATCTTTTTTTACATAATCCTGAATAAAGGCCATTAAGTAGTTGAGCCCTGCGGCATAGACAAAGCCTTCCAGACTTCTCTGGGTATAGATTATGCTGCTCTTCCCGTTGTAGTATTTCAACCGCTCAATTTCAAATGCTCCAAAGATTGCCCTGGTCAGGGCCTGCATCCGGGCGTTCCGCTGCATATTCGCTATCCCGCTGATGCGTTTACGGATTTCTTCCTTTTTTTCCTCAAACCAGTTTTCACATACGTGTTCATCAGGAATACTGTCTTTGCCGTTCCAGACAGGATTTTTGGAAGAAAGCCTGACCATGAGCTCCAGAATCTTTGAAGACTTCAGCTCTTTTATATTGACAAGCAGGGTATTCCATTGCGATAAGGGGAGCACCTCGGCGCCGCCATTGGCGGCCTGCATCATCGCAAAGACCAGAGCCCAGTCATCGCCGGCGTCAATACCCCCGCCCTCTGCGGATGCCGGTGAGGGGCCCAGCGCGGACATGGCCGTGTAAAAATTGCCGAGATCCTGGACAAGGGCCGCCCCCTTAACGGGGGCAAATTTCGGGGGGACGGTAAAGATCCCCTCAGGCAGCGCCGGATCGAATTGCTGCAAAAAGGATGCATAGTTAAAAAGCGCCAGCCCGGAAAAAGCGGTAATAAGGTTATGGCGCTTGTTTGCCGCCGCTGCCCGCTCATTGTCAAAGGCCCCGGATAGGGCGGCAAAATCATCCTGAAGCCGGCGGACAAGATCATGGGGATCGGTTTTCCCGGCCCGCTCCTCAATCGCTTCGGGACTCAGGCGCCGTACTATCTCCTGTACTTCAGGACTCAAAGAATGTTCAAAGCTGATTTGTTTAAGTTTTTTTACTTTTGATTCATCCTTCAGAAAATCCCGGGCAGGATAAATGGTTTTGTAAAGACAAAAGAGGTATTGTGCAAAGGCCGGATCGATCTCTTCAGTTTTGAGCCGGTAAAATTTCGCGTATCTATTTTGACCAAGCTCTTTTGCCGTCTGTTTTAACAACAGATCCTTATCCGAAAGGGGTTCGTTACCCCTGCCGATAAACGAAACCACCTTATGGATAATATCCTCTGGCATAATATCCCCTCTCCTGCAATAGACTTATTTAGAACTGCCGGACGGCGCGGACCCCTACTTCTCCGCCGCTGCGGTCTGCATCTATGCCTGAAGCGAAATTTACCGCCGTATTGGGCCTGCCATTGGCAGCGGTTGAACTCAAATACCACATAATCCTGAAATCGCCCTGTCCCTGCTTATAAAGATTATAATACATAAGGAGCAGTTCCTCCGAAGACGGCAGATACCAGTCGTCGAAACCGTTTACCATGAGGCTGTCACAGATCCACATGGGGGTATTGATGCCGCCCCCTTTCTGTTCAAAAAAGGCCATAAATTCCTGAGTGTTTTTCCTGCCTGCCCCTAAACGCCGATCATCTATTTTATACTGACGGAAAATTTCGGCAGAATGAAATCCCCGCGCTTTCTGTTCCGTCCCTGCCGGAGCCGCTTCCAGGTACCGCCAGCCATTTGAATTGTTATCCTTGACATAGAACACAATCCCCCCGGCGGGTCCGGCGTCACCGACTTTGTAGGCCGGCGCCGCCTGTTCCCGTGTCGCCTGTGCTTGGGCTGCCTGTTCCCGTACTGCCTGTTCCCGTGCTGCCTGTTCCTGAGCTACCTGTGCTTGGGCTGCCTGTTCCCGAGCCGTCTGTGCTTGAGTTGCCTGTTCCCGTGTCGCCCGTGCTTGAACTGCTTGTTCCCGGGCTGCCTGCGCTTGAGTTGTCTGTTCCCGGACCGCCTGTGCTTGAGTTGCCTGTTCCTGGGCTGTTTGTACCTGGACTGTTTGTTTCCGAGCCCTCCGTCTGGGTCTGTGTATGCCCAAGTCTCGCGGAACGATCGTGGAAGCCCTCGGCCTTGTACTGGATTCACAGTCCATCAAAACAAAAGCCATAAGGGCCAGGAGGAGCAAAGTGTATAGCGTCCCTTTTTTCATAAAACACCCCATAGAAAAAAACCCGAAAACACCGTATAACAGCGTCTCCGGGCTCCATTTTAAGAATCGGCCAATACTGGAAAAAACTGTAGCTTTTTTAGCTAAGGAGTTTGGCCACTGCCAAACTCCCAAGCTGACAGAACTTTCGTTAGAAAGGCCGATCCGTGCTGACCGTCCCTTAGAAGGGCCGGTCAGCTAGATACTTGTACTCCTTCCAAAGCCGCTCTGTCTGGGCCTTGGCCTTGGCGAGCAGGGCGTCGGCCCGGTCGGGGCTGGCGGCCTTGAGGCTCTTGAAGCGCACCTCTTTGTACATGAAGTCTTCGATGCTGGTGGTGGCTTCCTTGGAGTCAAGCTGGAAGGGGTTCTTGCCCTGGTCCTTGAGCCGGGGATCGTAGCGGTACAGGGGCCAAATGCCCGAGGTAACCGCCGCTTTCTGCTGCTCAAGCCCCTTACTCATGTCGATGCCGTGGTTGATGCAGTGGGAGTAGGCGATGATGATAGAGGCTCCGGGGTAGGATTCCGCTTCGCGGAAGGCCTTGATGGTCTGGGCCATGTTGGCCCCCATGGAGATCCGGGCCACATACACATAGCCGTAGCTCATGGCCTGGGCCCCCAGGTCCTTTTTCACGATGTCCTTACCGGCCGCGGCGAACCGCGCGATGGCCCCCACGGGGGTTGCCTTGGACATCTGGCCGCCGGTGTTGGAGTACACTTCGGTGTCCATCACCAGGAGGTTCACGTTCCGGTTGGAGGCGATCACGTGGTCCAGGCCGCCGTAGCCGATGTCATAGGCCCATCCGTCGCCGCCGAGTACCCAGACCGACCGCTTGATAAAGTGATCCGCCAGGGAGACGAGGAGCTGCGCGGTGTTGTTGGCATTGCCCTTGAGGGCGGCCTTGAGGTCGTCCACATTTTTGCGCTGGGCGTCGATGGCGGCGTCATCTTCCTGGGTATTGGCCAGAATTTTGTCGATGAGCGCGGCCTGTATGCCCTCACCCTTGGCCTTGAGCGCGATTTCATGGGCATGTTCGGCCAGCTTGTCGCTGGTAAGCCGCATACCCATGCCGAACTCGGCGGCGTCCTCGAAGAGGCTGTTGGACCAGACCGGCCCGCGGCCGTCTGCGCGCTTGGCGTAGGGGGTGGTGGGGAGGTTCCCGCCGTAGATAGAGGAACAACCTGTGGCGTTGGCGATAACCGCCCGGTCGCCGAAGAGCTGGGAAAGGATTTTGACGTAGGGGGTTTCACCGCAGCCGCCGCAGGCCCCGGAGAATTCAAAGAGGGGCCGCTTGTAGGCAAGGCCCTTGACGGAACCCAGGTTGAGCTCCGCAGTGGGGGTCTCGGGCAGGCTGAGGAAGTAATCCCAGGCTGCCGCCTGTTCGGCGTGGTACTGGGGATCGTCGGAATAGGGTTTCCACGAGAGGGCGGCAGGTTTGGACGCATCCTTGGATGCGGGGCAGATATTGATACAGACCCCGCATTCCATACAGTCCTCCGCGGAAATCACCAGGCAGGTCTTCTTTCCGTCCACCGGTTTGGGCTTGATGGCCGCAGTCTTGAAGCCCGCAGGGGCCTTCGCCGCCTCGGCATCGCTTAAGTTCTTCATGCGGATACAGGCGTGGGAACAAACCGCGGCGCAGTTACCGCACTGGATACACGCTTCGGGGTTCCAACTGGGCACCCGTTCCGCTACCGCCCGTTTTTCGTACTGGGTGGTAGCGGTGGGGAAGGTTCCGTCGTTGGGTATCTTTGAAACCGCGAGCTTGTCCCCTTCCTGTACCGAAACGGCCCCCAGCACTTCCTGAATCCAGGGATCCCTGGCGGTGGCAAAGGGTTTCTTCATGTGGAGGTTCCCCGAGGGGGTGGAGGGGTACTTCACTTCCTCAACCGCAGAAAGGGAGGCGTCCACCGTGGAATAGTTGTTCTGCACCACATCGGCGCCCTTCTTGCCGTAGGACTTTTCGATGAAGTGCTTCATCTCTTTGACCGCCTCCGTTTCCGGGAGGACTCCGGAAATTTTGAAGTAGGCGGCCTGCATAACCGTGTTGATGCGGTTGCCCATGCCGGTCTTGCGGGCAATTTCGGCGGCGTTGATCACGTAGAACTTGAGCTTCCTGTCGATGATCCGCTTCTGGGCCTCCAGGGGGATTTCCTTCCATACTTCGGCGGCGCTAAAGGGACTGTTGAGGAGGAAGGTACCGCCGTTTTTGATGTTGGCCAGCATGTCCAAAACTTCCATATAGGAGAACTTGTGACAGGCCAGGAAGTCCGCTTTGGTGATGAGGTAGGGCCGGCGGATCGCCTTCCTGCCGAAGCGCAGGTGGGAAATGGTGAATCCCCCGGACTTTTTGGAGTCATAGGAGAAGTAGGCCTGGGCGGAAAGCTCCGGTTTGGCATCCCCGATGATCTTGATGGAGTTCTTGTTGGCGCCCACGGTCCCGTCGGAACCGAGGCCGTAGAACATGGCTTCGTTCATCCCCTCTTCCGCAAGGAAGAAGGAATCGTCGTAGGCCAGGCTCTTGCCCAGGATATCATCATTGATACCCACCACAAAGTTGGCGATCTTCTTGCCCGAAAGGTTGTCGAATACCGCCTTGACCATGGCGGGGGTGAATTCCTTGGAACCAAGGCCGTAGCGGCCGCCCAGAACCACGGGTTCGCCCTTGAAGGGAGCGGTCCCGGCGGCCAAAGTTTCGGCCAATGCGGTACGCACATCCTGATACAGGGGTTCGCCCAGGGCTCCCGGATCTTTGGTCCGGTCAAGCACGGCAATCGATTTTACCGTGGCGGGCAGGGCCTTTACAAAGAGGCTTGCATCGAAGGGCCGGTAGAGCCGGACTTTCAACAGGCCGACCTTTTCGCCCTTGTTTGCCAGGTATTCGGTGGTTTCTTCCACGGTTTCCGCACCGGAACCCATGATGATGATGACCTTTTCGGCATCTTTGGCGCCGAAGTAGTCAAACACATGGTAGGAACGGCCGGTGAGCTTGGCGTACTTGTCCATTTCAGCCTGAACGATGCCGGGGACCTTCTCGTAGTACCTGTTGACCCCTTCCCGGCCCTGGAAATAGGTGTCGGGGTTCTGGGCGGTACCGCGGATCGAGGGATTTTCCGGGGTAAGACCCCGTTTGCGGTGGGCCAGGACCAGTTCGTCGTCGATCATCGCCCGCATCACTTCAAAGGAAACTTCTTCAATTTTCTGGTACTCGTGGCTGGTGCGGAAGCCGTCAAAAAAGTGGAGGAAGGGCACCCGGGATCGCAGGGTGGCGGCATGGGCGATAATCGCCAGATCCATCACTTCCTGCACACTGTTACTGGACAGCATGGCCCAGCCGGTCTGCCGGCAGGCCATCACGTCCTGGTGATCGCCGAAAATCGACAGGGAACTGGTGGCCAGCGCCCGGGCGGCGATGTGGAACACCGTGGAGGTAAGCTCCCCGGCGATCTTGTACATATTGGGGATCATCAACAGGAGCCCCTGGGATGCCGTAAAGGTGGTGGTCAGCGCCCCGGTGGTCAAGGCCCCGTGGACCGCGCCCGCCGCGCCCGCTTCGCTCTGCATTTCTACAACCTGGGGGATAGTGCCCCACAGGTTTTTCCGGCCCTGGGCGGAAAACTCGTCGGAGAGTTCCCCCATGGGGCTGGACGGGGTAATCGGGTAAATCGCGATTACTTCACTCAGCGCATGGGCCACGTGGGCCGCAGCGTTGTTGCCGTCGATCATAACCATGTTTTTTTCAGCCATTTGTTTCCTCTAATTAAGTAGGGTTTTATTTTATCTTAGACTTCCGGTTGAAAATATGCAAGAAGCCGCCGCATATAATAAATTTTTCGTTGACAGATGGTATACCACGGTTTACTATTAGTAATCTCTGGTATATAAATAGGTACCATAAGAGCAGGAGGTAACTTGTGAAACGGAAAGAAAAAAAAGCTGACGAGCAAAACGTCTTGTCCAGAAGGGATTTTCTCAAAGGCGCAGCCATGGGAGCGGGCGCCATCGGTGTGGCTTCGACCGGGCTGCTGGCGGCGGGATGTGCAACCGCGCCGGGGGCCGCAAAAGGTTCAGGCGGCGGCGGGGTTAGTTCCTATGGCGGCGGGGCCAAGAACTATGAGGTGATCAATACCGATCTGATCATCGTCGGCGCCGGGTTCGGAGCCCAGTCCGCCGCTTTTGAAGCCCTGGCAAAGGGTAAATCGGTAACGATCATCGAAAAAACCCCCTTCCGCCACGGCGGCGGCACGGGATACAACTGGGACGCTATCGCGACCTGGGTTCCTGAAGAACAATATGACAAGCAGGAACCATACCTTAAACGGGTGGTTAATCAGGACCTGTATTATAAGGCCAATCAATCAAACCCTAACCGGAATGTCGCCCTGATGCTGGCCAACCGGGGCCACTGTCTGCCCGACCGGAACGCGGACGGCTCTTTTCGGCGTTATGTCGATTTTCCCTTTATGCGCGGAGTGGAGGGGGTATTCCCCCGGACTGATCTGGACGAGCTGGTAAAATCACCCTTGGTACACATCGTAGACTACACCATGGTAACGGATGTCCTGGTGAACAAGGGGCGCTGCCTGGGGGTGGTAGGGCTGTACCTCCCCACCGGCGACATCCGGATATATCGGGCTAACGCCACGATTGTGGCCACCGGGCCTGCGAACTGGTTTTACGGCTGGACCGGTGTATCCGCTTATTCCATCGGAACACCGGACAACACCGGAGATGTGGAAATGGCGGCCTACCGCCACGGTGCGGGGATCGGCGACTCCGAATACGCATCCTACGATTTTGCCTCTACCTACCCCGATGGGCTTGGTTTTGGCTGGAACACCATGATGAACCCCGATGCCAATGAATACGGCGCCTTTGCCGACAGGAATGGCAAGCAGATTGTAACTGCCGAAAACGGTATAGATCTGCAGCGGATTTTGAATGACCGGGTTTATTTTAATAAAGAATTGGCAAAGCTCATGCTTGCCGGAGCTGCCACCGATAACGGCGGGCTCCTGGCTAGTCTGGACAATGTGCATCTCCGCCCTGCCATGCAGCATAGTATGACCTTACTGGCAAAATTCGGTGTTGACCCCTTTAAAGAACGGCTTCCCATCCATGACGAAATCTATGAACGGGGCGGCACTCCGGTGATCAAGGATAATATGATGGCCGAAGACATCGAAGGCATCTTCTTTGTCCGGGGGGCGGGCATTTCCGGCTCCACAGGCGGCAGTAATCTGATCAGTAATTACCGTTTTGGTTCATACGCCCTGCGCAGCGCCCTGGAATACATCGAAAAAGCCCCGGCTATAAATACGGTTGATTGGGCTCCGGCGGAAGAAGAATTTAAACGGCTCCATGGACTGCGGACCCGCAAGGTTTCAGGAGGACTGCGGCCCCATGTCATACGGCACCGTATCCAGACAACCTGCGCTACCTGTATGGGCATACTCAGGGAAACCGCCAAACTCGAAGCGGCAAGCAAAGAACTTGAGCGGATACGGAAAGAAGACCTCCCCAAAATGGTTGTTTCGGAACAAACCCTTACCTACAACAACGAATGGAAAGAGGCCATCGAAAACTACAACCTGCTGGACGCCGCGGAACTGGCTGTTAAGGCAACCCTGATGAGGCCGGAAAGCAGGGGCACCTATTTAAGGCCGGATTTCCAAAACACAGACGACGCAAATTGGAAGTGTATGCTGGTTGGCAAAAATGACCGGGGCGCGCCGGTATTCACCAAAAAAGCCATGCCCGAAAGGACCTGGTAAAGGAGAAAGGAGAGAAACGCTATGCAGATAACCATTAAGAAATACGACCCGGCCCTTGATCCGGCGCCGTATAATGTTACCAAGGAAGTCCCCTACAAGGACAAGATGACCCTCCTTGAGGCCATTATTTATTTCCACGAAAACCACCAGAGTGTAGCCTATGACTATAGCTGCCACGGTCGAATGTGCGGACGCTGCGCGGTTATGCTGGACGGGACTCCCTGTTTAGCCTGCTGTACCCAGCTTCAAAATGGCAATCATACCATTGAACCCCTTAAGGGACACCCGGTTATCCGGGACCTGGTGGTGGATAAACGGGATTTTGACGACCGGCTGTCCAAACAGTATGTACGGCTCCGCACCGAGCCCATCAATACGGTTGAGTTGGATAAATATGATGTTGTGGCGGCGAAGACCCTGTATAATATGGTCAACTGTACCCGCTGCGGTTCCTGTGACGCCGCCTGTCCGGTATTCACCGCGAATCCCGATCAGTTTGTAGGGCCCGCCACCATGCTTGCCATCGCATTCCGGCATCTGGATTCCTATGATCAGGGGGATCGGGTCCTTGAAGCGGTAAGCAAAGGGCTCTACCGCTGCATCATGTGCGGCCGCTGCGACCAGGTCTGTCAGCGTTATGAGATCAAGCATATTGAAGCCTGGACCATGCTGCGCCGTGAGGCCGAAAAGAGAAACCTTAAGCCCAGTTATGCCTAATTAAAAATTTTTTTCCTCCTGCCCGCCGCTTAATTTTGCGGCGGGCTTTTTTTGTTTCATACAAACAGATATACTCAAGAAGATATGGCGGACTTAAAAAAAGTTATCTTTGAAAATGCCCTTGCGTTGATTACCAAAAAAGGATTTGACCAGGTAACCGTCAGCGAAATATGTAAAGCCTGTGATATAACCAAAAAAACTTTTTACAGTTATTATTCTTCAAAGGACAGGATCCTTTTAGACTTCTATCATGATATGACCGGGCGGGTACTGGAGTCATTACCGGTCATCGTCCAGGAAAAGCGGCCGGTTGACCTCCTTTGGAAATGCCAGGAAGTCGGCGCGGATATTATCCTTGAGGTCGGTCCGGAACTGATGCGCTCCGTCTATACCTGCGATTTAATAAACAGGGCCGGTATTAACTCCATGGACAACACTGCTGATTCTATCTACCGGCGCGTTATCCTTGAATATGCGATCCAGGCTCAAAAAAACAGGGAAATCCGGACAGATGTATCCCCCCAGAATATGATGCGTTTGTATTATGCCGCTACCAATGGAATAGTCCTCGCCTGGATAAACAGCGAAGGCCGCCTTGATTTAAAAAAAGAATTAGAATGGGCCTTTGAGATACTCTTTCAATGTACGCATTAGCGGGCATTTCACCGTTTCATTTTTACAAGACCGCAGTCTCCGCTTTGAGCGCGGGCTTTTTGGCCTGCCGTGAGAGGATACGCATCAACTGGAGAAAATTGTAGATACGCTTGTAGATGTTGAGGACTTGCTGGAGTATGGGAGCGTTTGTCATGGGTTCCAGGTCTTCCCAGTTGAGGATGAATTCGTGAAAATCCCTGGGGTAATCTTCGTAGATGTTTTTAAGGTTTTGACCGATTACGATAAGGGCCTGGGCGGAGGTATTTATCAGATACAGGGCCTGGGCGTTGGTGAACCGGAGGATACGGGCGATGATCCGCTCCTGGTTTTTATTCCGGTCTACCCTGGAAATTGCGGCCCGCAGCCGGGCGCCGGCTTCCCCCTCGTCGGAGAGGGAATCGTCAAAGGCGGAAAGCTGGTCGCAGAGCTCCCGGATTTGGCGGCAGCTGTTGGACATCTTCTGGGATTGCTCCGCTGAGGCCCATTGACCCCGGATAAGGAGCATCTCGCAGAGGGGCAGGATATCCTTTTCAAAAATATCAAACAGGAAGATCTTGAGGTAGTTGATCCCCTCGGCATAGGTAAAACCTTCAAAATTTCTTTTTTCGTAAATTTCACTGTGCTTGTCGGTGTAGTACCGGATACTCTTGATATTAGGGTCATTGAAGATGGTCACCGCCAGTTCATAGACATGGGCGTTTTTTTCGATGTTGAGACAGCCGTTTAGGGCGTTCCGCGCTTCGAGCTGCCGGTTATTCAGGTAACCCTGGGTGATATGCTCCGCGCTTTCTTTTAGCTTTGGCTGCCAGGCGGGGTTCCGGTCGATGTGGCGTATCATAAGTTCCAGGATGCCGGATCGCCCGATATCTTTGAGCTGGGAAAGGAGATGGTTCCACTGCTCGGGGGCCACCACATCCACGTCGTTTTTGCAGACCCTGAGCACCCGGAGGGCCATTGTCCAGTCCCCATCGGGATCGATGGCGGAGGACAGTTCCAGAAAATCCTTGAGATGATCCGAGAGGACTTCCCCTTTGACCGGCTGGAATCGGGGCTGGCGGTCGAAATTCTGCTCAGCCAGGCCGGGATCGAATTTTTTAAGGATCAAGAAGAAGTCAAAGGATACGAGGGCGATCAGGGCCAGTATCTGGTTGTAACATTCATCGATATCGGCAATGAGGGTCCCCTCAAAGGCGGCGGAGAGGAACGCCAAATCTTCCTGCAAAGCCTGAGAAACCTCGGGCAGGGGGAGGGTTTGGGCCTGCTGCGCCACATAATCCGCACTGAGCCGCTGCCGGGCATCCAGGTATTTGATGTCCAGAAACGCCTCCACGGTAATTTCCCTGAGAATATCCGACCGGGGGGCGTTTTGGAGCAAAACCGGGGCATGGGCAACGGTTTGGTACATTTCGTAAAAGAATGCGCCCAGGCTGGGATCTATCAGGGCGGACCTGGGTTTATAAAACCGGGAATGCTTACTCGCAGAGATATCCCGTGCGAGCCGTTTGAGCATCTTCTTTTTCTCCCTTTCGGGGTCCCTGAACCCGGAAAGAAAGGAAAAAAGCTTCCCCAGAAAAGCCGGAATCATGTCCCTTGGTCCGTTATTTTTTCCGGGAAGCCGCCGTGGCTGCCCCCGCGACTTTCGCGCTGATATCGCTCAATATTGTCCGGGCGGCCCGGCCTTTGTCCAGGGCATCCTGATAGTCGGCCCCTGCCAGGCTTTGCTCCGCCTGATCCGTGGTGCGTTTGGCGTCATCAAAATCCCGGTCAATGGCCTTAAAATCAAGCTTGATATTTTTAACCCCCTGGGCGGCGTTGATGGACTTTTCCGTTTCCGCCAGGGTCGTCTTTACCCCATTTACCAGACCGACCGCTTCATCCCGTACCCGGGCCGCTCCGGTTTTTCCGTCGGCAATGGCCTTATCGGCGGCGCTGATCGCATCGGCGGCATAATTTTTGGCGGCGTCATACTTTTTGGAATCCGCCTCCGCCTGCATACGGTTCAGGGCTTCCCGGGCGCGGGCCAGGCCGCTTGCCGCATATTTTACCGCATCGGCGTCATTTTCCGCACGGGTAACCGCGGCTGCTGCGGCCGCCATTTCTTCCGTGGGGGGCTTTGCACAGGCGTTCAGAATCAGGGCGGCCGCAAGGGCGGCGCATATCAACAGGACCATCTTGCTTTTTTTCATCTAAATTCTCCTAAAGGGATTATTGGTTTATTATCGGCTCATTTCCCATTCTACACTATTATAAATTATGCGTCCCCATTCAGAATGATTCAAAATGTACCGAAATTGAAACGATAAGATGGCGGCATTCATCAGTAGAAAAAAATCCCTATTGATATTCTCCCTCTCCCTCTGTATTGCGGCGCTTGCCCTTATCCTGCTTCAGTACCTGCTGTCCGGGCCAAAACTCCTGCCCCACTACGATTTTTTGATGAGCCGCCGCAGTCCCCCCCCGCTTGCCCGTGAATTTTTGCTTATCGACACCGGTGAGACCATGGAACCGGGAGCGGCAGCCCAGGTCATCCTCACCCTGATCGAAATGGACGCTGCCGCCCTGGCGCTGGAGACCCCGGTTTTGGGGGCATCCGGAGGGCGAATCAACAGTGAAGAGGAGATCCGTTCCCGCTTTGACGAGGAATTCACCCTTTTGGGCCGGAACATCAGGAACCTCTTCGAGGCAATCCGGGTGGGCTCTGTCCCTCCCCTGGAATCGGAAAAATATGTGGGAGAACTGGTGGAACTTTCTCTCCGGGGGAAGGAGCGGCTCACTTCCGCCCTGGTGCATCAGGATGAGGCGGGAATGAAAGGGATGGAACAGGCCGCCGCCGCTTTCGGCAAGGTCTGGAAGGCCGGAGACCTGCAAACTTCCGCGGAGGGCCCCTGGTATTCCAAACCCCGGCCCGACCGGGACGGCAAACTGCGCCGCATGATCCCTGCGGAACACGTCATGTATGCGGCCATGGAGGACCGGCTTTCGGAGACCCCCCTTCCCCTGGACCGGTCCGGGGCCATCCTCATTGAGATGCCGGGAAAGGATACGCCCTTCCGCCGCCTTCCCCTGGAACTTTTCCTTAAATATGGAGAAATGGACCATACCTTTCAGCGGCTTCTGCGGGAAGCGGACAGCCTGGGAATCTATTCCGGTATACCCCCTGAGAATTCCCCGGTTTTTCTCTTTGAATATGCCCTGTCCCTGCGGGATGAACTGCTTCAAACGCCGCTTCCCTCAAAAAAAGCCGATTGGCTCCACGCCCGGTCCGAATACTTTGCCGGCCTTGAGGATTTTCTTTCCGGCCCCGCAGAAACAAACCTTGTCGCCGGGTATGAGGAAATGATCGTTTCGGAACCTTTGGGGGAAGCGGGGGGCGCCCGGATCACCGGCCTTCGGGATGAGCTGATCCGGTGTTTTGCGGTTATCCGGGAAGGCTATGGGGAACTGCGGGAACTGCGTCTCTCCCTCAAGGAGGCCCTGGATTCTTCCTTTGCCGTTCTGGGGCCCGGTCCCCCCGCTGCGGCTGAGCCCGCCGCCGAAGCCTCCGCAAACAGGGCCCTTACTTCGTCCGAGGCTTCCGTAGTTCTGGGTAACACCCTCCTTTCGGGCCGGGCCATCGATCCGGGACAAACCCGGCATGTCCTTTTCTGGTCCCTGCTGGCGGTTTTTGTATGCCCCTTGATTATCTTCCGGCTTAAGCCCCTTGCGGCCCTTATCACCGGCCTGATCTTGAGCCTTTTAACCGGGGCGGCCTTTTCCTGGAATTTTATCGTTTCAGGCTGCTGGATCGATCCCCTTATTCCCGTCTCGGGCGCCCTTGTGGGAACCCTGTTTGTGTTTTCCGTTTCCCGGATGATTATCCGCCGGGGGGCCCGGCGTTTCCGCCTGGCCTATGGGCCCTATGTGAGCAAACCCTGCCTGAAGCAGCTTATCCGCATTGGCCGGCCCCTGACATCGGATCTGATCCAGGCCAGGGCCGCGGTTGTCGCGGTACGGAAACCGGATCTTTTGTCCCATGAGGACCGGCAAGATCCCCGCTCCGGCGCAGCGGCGGCGGCCATGTTTCGGGAAGAGGTCTCCCGGCTTTTCAAAAAGGCCGGGGGGGTCATTGTCGGCTGCGACGGGGACCTGGTGCTGGGCTGTTTCGGCTCCCCCCTGGAACGGGCCGCCCTGGGCGGCACAGGGACCGCCGCCGATCCCTATACCCGCTCCGCCAATACCCCTGCGGTCCGTGCCTCGGCCTTTATTGCCGAAGTTTTGGCGGATACCGCCAGGGCGGCGCTCGCCGCGGATAAGGCCGAAACCGCCTCCTGGCGCTTCGGCATCGACAGCGGTGAATGCGCTTTTTGCTGCCTGCCGGTCTCAGGCTATTCCGCCTTCGGCCGCCCCGTGGTCCGCGCCCGCATCCTCTCAAGCCTGGCCCCCCGGTACAATGTCCAGGTGGTGGTAAGCGCCGCCGTAAGCGACAGCCTTCCGGACATGCCGGTGCGGCGCCTCAATGTTCTCAAGGAACAGGATGACTCGGAAGGGGAGGCGTTTTTTCAGCTGGTGGTGAAGCAGCCGTCATAAGTACGGGAGCGTAAGGGCTGTCTATCTCCGGTTAAGCTTGTCAATCACCGCGCCCAGGGCCCGTATCCGCACCACACGGCCGCCGCCCAGTTCGGAAAAGGCGCGGTAGCGGTTGCCGTCGTCGGAGAAGGGGGAGGCTTTTTCGCCGGGGAAGGGGGGGTACCGTTTTTGGGTCCAGTTGAGGGAAGGATCGCTTAAGGACGTTCCGGGACGGGCGGGATCGAAACGGATAAAGGATTCGTGGACACCCCGTTCTTCCAGGGGGGCCTCGTCGGTGCATTGGAGGTAGCGGATTATTCCGGCTTCGAGGTTGATCGACTGGATGATGGCGGAGTGGGCCATTTCGCCGTCGGCCCCGCGGAAGAGGAGAATGTCCCCCGGCTTAAGGCTGCGGATTTCGTCTTTTACGGGGCTTATCTGGGTACTTTTTGAATTGTAAAAGGCGGTTCCCGCATACCGGGATGGATCGTTGCCCCCCCTCACCCCCAGGGTGCGGCTCAGGGTGCGGCCCAGGTCGAGGCCCCCGGCGCGGGCGATGTACGAAAGTACATGCCAGACAAAACCGGAACAGTCCATCCCCGCAAGGCCCACGCAGTAAAGGTAATTGTACACATCGGTTTCTTCGACACCCCGGCCGCTCACCAGCACATAGGGGCGGTGGGGGAGGCCGCGGTAGGCGCCGGCCTTCATCCGGGCAATGTCGAAGAGGTCACGGGAGGCGGTCCAGGTTTGGCCGGGAATGTCAAAGATGATCACCTTTTCCCGGCCGTCAGAGAGGGCCTGGGCATAATCCTTAAAATCATCGGAATCGATGATGCCCTCGATGGCGGGCCAGAGAAAATCCGGGTTTGCCTTGCCGCCCCCTAAAAATTCCCAGCCCTGTTCGGAAAGTTTATCCCGCTCGTTGTTCTGTGCAAAGGGCATCCGCAGATTCATAACCTTGCCGTCCAGAATCCGGGTTTTGAAACAGAGCCGGTAGGCCTCTTCGATAATCCCTTCAACCCCCTTGCCCCAGATCCGTGTGGGATCGGAAAAACTAATGAGGGAATCCGCGATCCCATCCGAATCGGTTTGGGCGTTTATGACCGTGATACCAAGAAAAAACAGTAATACTAATTTGATAATATGATTCAATTATCCATTCCCAATCGAAAATAATTGACCGTCCGTACCTTGAGTTCATCGGTGGCCTCTTCGTCGCAGAGGATGATCGCGTTGGGGTGCATCTGGAGGCAGGAGAGGGGCCACCAGTGGCTGACCCCGCCTTCGATGACGGCCCGGAGCGCGCGGGCCTTTTGGCGGCCGGTAACGATGATCAGCACTTCCCGGGCATCCATAATGGTGCCGATTCCCACGGTCAGGGCGGTGCCTGGCACCTTGTTTATGTCCCCGTCAAAGAAGCGGGCATTGGCGGCCCGGGTTTCCAGGGCAAGTGTTTTTATCCGGGTGCGGGAATGGAGGGAAGAGCCGGGCTCGTTAAAGGCGATGTGGCCGTCACTCCCCATGCCCCCCAGAAAAAGTTCGATGCCCCCCTGGGCTGTGATGGCCTCCTCGTAGGCGCGGCACTCCGCCCCCAGGTCCTGCGCCTGTCCGTTGGGGACGTGGGTGTTTGCCGGGTTTATGTCGATGTGGCTGAAAAAATTATCCTCCATGAAGCGGCGGTAACTTTGGGGATGATCCCCCCCAAGCCCTACATATTCATCCATATTGAAGCTTACGATTTGGGCAAAGGAAATTTCCCCCCCCCGGTACAGGCCGATAAGCTCCCGGTATATTCCCAGGGGACTGGAACCGGTGGGCAGCCCAAGAACGAAGGGCCTGTCCCCGGTCGGCGCAAAACGACGAATTCGCTCTGCGATATGATTTGCCGCCCAACGGCTTGCCGCTTCATAATCCTTTTGAATGATAAGCCGCATACATAAACCCCTTAGTATAAATTCTTCTTTATCGATCCCGCAACGATGACCAGGAGAACCCGGAGGTCCCCGGTTTCCGGATTCCGGGCAAAGACCGTCAGGTCCGCATCGTAACCGGGGATGATGGCCCCCTTGCTCCGGTAACGCATCACCTGGGCGGGGTTAAAACCGGCGGTCTTGACCGCGTCCTCCAGGCTGAAGCCGAAGCCGGCCAGGTTTTGGACACCCCGGATCATGGTCAGCGCAGAGCCTGCAATTACATCATCGGCTTTCCGGTGAAAAACCCCATCGTGGAAGACCATTTCTTCCCCGTTGGCGATAAGGGTCCCCGCTGTCTGTTCCGTGGGTTTAAGGCCGTCGGTGATCAGTACGATCTTGTCCACCGGTTTGTCCCGGAGGAGGAGCTTGAAAAGGTCGGGATGCACGTGGAAGCCGTCGGCGATGATCTCGCAGGACATTTCCGGGTGGATCAGGATGGCCCCCGCCGCATTGGGGTTCCGCTGGTCCAGGCGGCTCATGGCGTTAAAAAGGTGGGTGGAATGGAGTATCCCCGCCTGCATGCCCTCCACCATATTTTCGTATTTTGCGTCCGTATGGCCCGCCTGGAGGATGATCCCCTTCTTGATGCAGTACAGGGCCAGTTCCCGCATACCCTTGAGTTCCGGTGCCACGGTCATGTTGACGATGCGGCCGCCCGCTGCTTCCCAGAGCTGCTCCATAAAGGGGATGTCCACGGGGCGTACGGTTTCCGGCCGCTGCACCCCCAGCTTTTCCGGGGAGATAAAGGGCCCTTCCAGATGGAGCCCCATGATCCGGGCCCCGGTTTCCTTCCCCATGGCGGCGGCGGCCGCCCGGACATTGCGGAGCAGCATTTCTCCCCCGGCGGGGTAGAGGGTGGGGTTAAAGGCGGTTACCCCGTATTGGGCCAGGAGCCGGGACATTTCCAGTACGGAGGCCGCGGTTCCGTCCTCCGTGCCGTAACCCCCAAAACCGTGAATATGGGTATCGATAAAGCCGGGGGCGATAAAGGCCTCACCCACATCAATTATCTGGGTGCCGGGGGGAAAGTGTTTTTGCTCAAAGCGCCTGTGGGAAAAGACATCGCTTACCAGCCCGTTCTCTATCAGGACCGCACAGTTTTCCATGGCGGCAATACCGGTCAGGACCGTCCCGTTGTACAGGCAAATGGGGTTCATATCTTGAGTATAATGAAAAAAAAGTACCTATAGAAGGATTTACCGCAATCACCGCTGATTTTTGATCGCCTGGGCCAGTTCCCGGCCCTTTGTTTCCAGGGCAACGAGATCCTCCGCCGATGGAGAGCCTGCCCATTCATAACCTTCGATTGCGTCCCATTTGAGGCCCTCAATGAGGGCGTCACATTCTTTTTTCGCGCCTCCGACCCAGCCCCAGGAACCGATCCGCAGTACCTTTTTCCCAAAAACATGCTTGCGGCGGAAAATATCCAGCGCATAGGCCATGGGGGGGAACATGGCGTACTCGTAGGTGGGCATGGCAAGCACAATCCCGGAGCTTTTCCAGGCATCCGCCAGCACCCAGGAAACATTTTCGTCGGGGACCCGGCGGATGGAGCAGGGGACCCCCTCTTTTTCAATGCCCCGGATAACCGCGTCCAGCCCCAGTTTGGTCATGCCGTACATGGAGCCCCAGATCAGGGTAATTTCCTTTTCCGCCGGACCCTTTGCCCAGGAGGCATAGGTTTTATATCGATCGATTATCTCTTTGGGATTTTTCCGCCAGACAATCCCATGGCTGGGGCACACACATTTGATATCCAAACCGGCCAGCTTCTGTATTGCCCGATCCACGAAAGCCGAAAAGGAGGAAACAATGTTGGCATAGTACCGCAGGGTCTCCTTTTCAAAAAAGGCGTGTTCGGTTTCGTCAAATTCATCGTCAAAAACCCGATCCCCCAGGGCCCCGAAGGAGCCGAAGGCGTCGCAGGTGAAAAGGCTTCCCGAATCCGCGTCCCAGGTGACCATGGTTTCAGGCCAGTGGAGGTTGGGGGTCTCGAAGAAGCTCAGGACCTTGCCGGCCCCCAGGTCCAGGGTGTCCCCGTCCTTAACCGCCCGCAGGCCGCTTTCAATCTTATAAAAGGATTTGACCAGGTTGATCCCCTTGGCGGTGGCGATTATCTCAACCTTCGGGTTCAGTTTCCGAAATTCCGCAACCCAGCCCGTATGATCCGGCTCCAGGTGGTTGAGGATGAGGTAATCCACATCGGAAAATTGCAAGTTTACGGAAGAAAGGGCCTCCGCCAGCTGCTGGGGCGCGCCGAGCCAGTCCCGAACCAGGTCGATAAGGGCGATTTTTTCACCCCTTACGATATAGGAATTGAGGGAAACCCCATCGGGGATGGGCCAGATACCTTCGAAAAGTTCATCGGTATGAACATCCGCATGAATGCAGTACACAGAGTTGCTTATAAGTTGGGCTTTCATATTATCCTTTAAGAACGGAAACGATCTGCTCCAGGACCTTTTTACGGTCGTCCAGGGGTTTGACAATAAAACCTTTGGCCCCTATCAGGCGCGCTTTTTTCACCACATCATCTTTTCCCAGGGAGCTGACCATGATGACTCGGGCCTCTTTGTCAAATTCCAGTATTTTTTCCAGGGCTGTAACGCCGTCCATCACGGGCATGACGATATCCATGGTCACCAGGTCAATATTGGGATACAATGCCTTGTATTTTTCGACTCCCTGGGCCCCGTCTGTGGCGGTATCCACAATTTCAAACCCTTCGGAAGCAAAAATCTGACCAAGCTGTTTCGCAATAAACATCGAATCATCAACCACAAGCACCCGATACGCGCCGCCCTCCGGTTTTATTCCCCCAGGCGGTTTATCCTTGGCGTTGGGCCTATCACTCTTTGCTGGCATGCGGTACGTTCCTTTTCTCTATTAAACTCTAATGGCATAGCATATCACAAGTCAAGTGCGTAAGATTATACCGTGAATGCGCCCTTTTTGTTAGCGCCCATGGCGGAATTGAGCCACCGGCCCCTGCGGGAGCTTATTGAGGGCTTTGAAAAGCCCGGTTCCGGCTGCGACGAATACTTTACCGAGATGATCAGCGCAGGCCCCCTCCTGGGGGGCGGTCCCTTTGAGCGCTGGTACATGGACGCCGGCCCCTGTCCCGGCAAGGTGGTGTACCAGCTGGTGGGCTCCGACCCGGACCAGCTGGTCCGCGCCGCCGCCCTGCTGGACGGCCGGGACTGTTTAGGCATCGACATCAACATGGGCTGCTCCGCCCCGGCCATCCGCCGCACCGGCGCGGGGGTCGCCTGGATGGCCTCGGCCGACCGGGCCGCTTCCCTTATTGCCCGGGTGCGGCCGGCGGTGAAAAAGCGGCTCAGCGTCAAACTGCGGATAGGCTTTGAGGATGATTTCGATTATTTGCTCACTTTTTGCCGCCGCCTGGAAGGGGAGGGGACCGAGCTCATCACAGTGCACCCCCGCACCGCCGGTGAAAAGTTCAGGCGCAGCCCCCGCTGGGACTATGTGGCCGCCCTTCGCCGGGAACTGCATATCCCCGTGGCGGGCAACGGGGATATCGCCTCCGCCGCAGAGCTGCTGCGCCGGGCGGGCCAGGGCCCCTGCGGGCGGGCGGGGCCGGTGATGGTTGGCCGGGCCGCGGTCCGCTGTCCCTGGATTTTCGCGGAGGCCAAAAGGGCCCGGGCGCCGGAGGCTCAAAAAACGGCGCCGGACGCCATCGACCTGGAAGAGGTCAGCCTGCGTTTTCTGGAGCTTTTGGCAAAATATCAGCCCCCTGAGTTTTATATCAGCCGCTCCCGGCGTTTCTTTAACTACTTCTGCGATAACCTGAAATGGGCCCACCATGTCAAAACCATGCTGAACCGGGAGGAAACCCCCGGCGGCATTGAACGGGCGCTGCGGAGGTATTTTGGGGAAAACCCGGAGGAAAGGCATCTGCGGCGGGGTTGAATTTGGTATGGATGACAGAAATTATCCACACCAAATATAGAAAAAATAGTATTTTACTTATGGATAATACCGGGATATACTAGGGTTGTTCGATAACTAACCGAGTTGTCGAACAAGTCTACTATTCATATCAAAGGGAGATACTCATGAATAGCTGTAAAATCCTTATGCCCAGCGGAGGCATGGGAGCGGGGATGGTTCAGGAAGCCGTTGATAATGGTATGGCCCTAAAGCCCGATGTAATCGCCATAGATGGCGGCTCGACCGATTCGGGCCCTGCGTACCTGGCCAATGGGATGTGTAAATACAACCGGGCCATGCTGAAACACGATCTTGCTATGGCGGTGAAGGCCGGTATGAAGGCGGGCATTCCGGTCTTTGTGGGAAGCTGCGGTACCTGCGGCACAGATAACATGGTCGATGAATGTTTCGATATCGTAACGGAAATATTCAGGGAAGAAGGGTTCAAGGGAAAAATCGCCCGGATCTATTCCCAGCAAAAGCCGGAGGTTCTCAAGAAAAAATGGGACGAGGGGAAGATCCACGAGCTTGAGGGCGCTCCGAAAATAAGGCGCGAAACATTTGACGAATGTGCGAACATCGTTGCGGTACTCGGCGCAGAGCCTTTTATCGAAGCGTACAAAAACGGCGCACAGGTGGTTCTCGCCGGCCGCGCTACGGACACGGCGGATATCGCCGCGCTGCCGATTTACAAGGGCTGTAATGTTGCTGCGGCCTGGCACGGGGCAAAGACCGTAGAATGCGGGTCCCAGTGCGCCGACAGGGAAGAAGGTCTGGCGGCGTTCCTCACCGTGGATGAAACCGGCTTTTATGTGCGGCCTTTAATGCCCGGCGCCCACTGCACGCCCTATACGGTATCTGCCCACCTGCTCTACGAAAATGCCGACCCCTATTATCTCAAGGAACCCTCAGGGGCAATGCTCACCAAGGATGCGGTTTACACCCAGGTAGACCCGGAGACGACATACGTGACGGGTTCCGGATTTGAGCACGCCGAACAGTACACGATGAAACTCGAAGGCGCCGCAGTTGTGGGCTATCAGAATATCAGCCTTATCGGCATCGCCAACCCAAAGGTTTGTGAGAATCCGCAGAAGTGGATTACATACATCAGCGCATACGTAGATAAATATATTCAGAAACTTGGCTTTTCCCCTGATGACTACAGTTTCAACTTTAAGGCCTATGGCTATAATGCCGTCCTCGAAGGGCCTGTGCCGGAGGGAACGCCGGCGCCCCGGGAGATAGGGATGCTTCTTACGGTAACGGCGAAAACCCAGGATTTGGCCACACAGGTAGCAAAGGTATTCAATCCGTACCTGCTCCATTTCCCTGCGGACTGGGAGCACATGGACGGGGAACAGCTTCCCAGTTATGCGTTCCCCTTCTCGCCGGTGGACTGCCCCCGGGGCGCTACCTATGAGTTTAAACTGTATCATGTCGTCGATGTGGACGACCCGCTTGAACTCGTCCGTTTTGAATACACGGACATCAAATAGAGTTGTTCGATAACTAACCGAGTTGTCGAACAAGTCTAATAGAGGGAGGATGATAACATGGCGAAGGTCTGTGAAATTGCACGGTATGTCCGGTCGAAAAACGCCGGTCCCTTCTGGATTACCTTCGAGATATTCTGCGAAAGCGATGAGGGGTATCAGCGAATAAAAAGTTCGCCGAACCTTAGGGGAGAAAAAGTCGCCGCCCTCTACGGCGCTGATCCTGCAAAGATCAAAGTGTTTGACTGCGACAGTATCAGGGTGAAAAAGTATTCGTTTCCGCGTCCGCTGCCCTCGGGCCATAAATACGAAAATGATATGCATTGCGGGCAGCAGTACATCCGCCTGGCGAATGTTGAAGTTTAAACGGAGGTGGAATGTATGTTACTAGCGGCGGGAATTATTATTCTGGTATTGCTGCTTGTTCTCATTCTCAAGAGCAATTTTCTGCCCGGCAATATTATGGCGCTGGTTCCTCTCATTGTCGCGATACTCCTTGGGCTTGGCTTTGAAAATACCCTAAAGATGGCCCATAAGGGCATCCTCGATGTAGCGGCGATTGTCGTACTGTTTATTTTCGCCTCGATATTTTTCGGCGTAGTCTCCGATGCCGGTATGTTCGATCCCATTATCAAAGGATTGATGAAGAGCAAATGGATCGGCAAAAGCATATTCAGCGTAGTCTGCATCGCCGGCATTATCGCGATGGCGGCCCATATTGACGGGCAGGGGGTGACAACCTTGATCGTTACTGTCCCGCCGATGCTCATCGTCTTTGACAAGCTTCATATAAAACGATCCCTTCTTGCTATGGTATTTGTTCTGGTAACCGGCTCGCTGGATGTTCTCCCCTGGGCAGGACCGGTGTCCCGGGCAGCAACGGTTACCGGCATCGATGTGATGGTACTTTTCAAGGCGCTCCTGCCGACGATGGCCCTCGGACTTATCCTGTCCTTTAGTGCGCTGTTTATTGAATCCCGTAAAGAGCAGAAGCTCGGGGAGTTTGTCCCCGCTGATGGTACAACCTTTGGGGAAATGAAAAGCAGTGAGGAAGAAACAGCTCTGTACCGTCCAAAAATGTTTTGGTTTAACATCACCCTTACCGTACTGGTCGTAGTACTGCTGTTCGCCGGTATGCCGCCACATATCACCTTTCTCGCAGGATGCGGCATCGTCCTTCCGATGAATTACCGAACCGGTAAGGAGCAGAACAAACGGATTAAAGAACATTCAGGAGACATTCTCGTCTCGGCTTGTACGTTCATCGGCGCCGGTATCATGCTGGGGATCATGGAAGGCGGCGGGATTTTTACCGCCCTGGGGGAAGGTATAGCCGGACTCATTCCCGATGCGCTCAGTCCTTTTATCCATTTCATCTTCGGCGTGTTTGTGACGCCCCTCAGTTGGCTCCTCAATACGGATGCGATGATCTACGGTATAATGCCGGTGATCATAAAAGTGGGGGCGGAATCGGGAATTTCAGCGACAAAGATAACGGCGATGATAATCGCCGGCCGCGTAATGGGAACGGGACTCTGCCTGACAACGCCGTCGGTGTATCTCGGGCTTGGCATGATGGGACTCAATTATAAAGACACATTCATGCGGCTCGCCAAATGGTCATTTATTATTGGAGAAATAGTGGTAATTTTTACCGGAATTGTGGTCCAATAAAGAACTCAAAACTATGACAATTGTCACAAAAAATTATGATAAATTGCCCGAAAATTATGATTGCGGAAATCAGGTTTCGGGTTATTATAATAGATGCAGCTGTTGAATATGGCTTAAATCATTGTTTTTATGGAGGAAAATAGTATGGAATATCAGTTTGTGCCGATGGATTTCACTATCAGGAAAATGCCTGATGTATCAGGTGTTGCGGTTGATTCCAATGACACTATCTATTATACGACCAGAATGGAGACCCCTGTTGTCGTTATCAGTCCCGAGGGGAAGTATATCAAGGGTTTTGGGACCGGTCTCACCAAGAACGCCCATGGTATATGTATCGATAAAAACGATTGCGTATATGTGGTCGACGGCAGGCGTAACTGTGTGTTTAAATTTGATAAGGACGGAAAGCTGCTCTTAACCATAGGCACCCCTGACAGTCCTATTGATACGGGAGTCATAAATTACGATTACCGTACCATGCGGCAGAGTACCGATTCCTTTAACCATCCGGCGAAAATCGCGTCCCTTGATAAGGGAGATCTGTTTATCGCCGATGGTTATGGGAATGCCCGGATCCACCATTACAGCAGCGACGGGAAATTTATAAAGTCCTGGGGCACCCCCGGAAGCGACCCCGGCCAATTCAGCGTGGTTCATGGCGTGGGTGTAGATAACGAGAACGGCGATGTATACGTTGCAGACCGGGAGAACTTTAGGATTCAAATATTCACCTACGATGGGAAGCTCAAGGGGATATGGAACGACCTATGGCGTCCGACTGATGTATGTATCCGGGGGGATAATGTCTATGTAGCGGAAATTGGTGATATGATGTGGATAGACAATGTTCTTTATGATCCGGGAACCAGGCACCATCATTCACGGGCGCGTGTATTTAACCGGGCCGGGAAAGAACTGGCCCAGATTGGCACCGCCGACAGCGGCGCACCCGGAAGTTTCTTTGGCGCTCACGGAATAACGGTGAACCATGCGGGGGAAGTTTTAGTAACCGAAGTAACTTTCCCGCTGTTAGATGTATGGGTAGCATACCCTGAAGGTAAAGGTATGTCTTCCAATTTCCATCCCTACCTGCAGAAATTCAGGCTCCGGAATAACTAGTGAAGACTTCTATAGGTACACCCAAAAAATATTCCGATATTTTCAGGCGGATAAGCAAGGATCGTTGGCTTTACGTCATGCTTATCCCGGGTGTCCTATACTATCTGATTTTCCGGTTTGGACCGATGTTTGGACTTTTGGCGGCTTTTCAAAATTATATGCCCTTCCTTGGCTTCACCAGAAGCCAATGGGTAGGGCTTACCCATTTCCACCGCCTGTTCGGAGATTATTTATTTCCCGTAATACTGAAGAATACTCTGATTCTGGGGCTTATGAATATCTTTCTTTTCTTCCCTGTTCCGATTCTTTTAGCCCTTATGCTTAATGAGGTTCGTCATAGGTACCGTAATGTCGTTCAGACTATTGTGTATATACCTCATTTGGTAAGCTGGGTGGTGGTTGCGGGTCTTACTTTTACCCTGTTCAGCCCCGAAGGAGGTACGATAAATCGAATGCTCGCGATGGCGGGGATGCCGCCGGTTAACATACTTCTTTCTACCAGTGCCTTTCGGCCGATGATTCTTGTACAGAATATCTGGAAAGAATCCGGGTGGGGCACTATTCTGTTTTTGGCGACAATTTCAGCGATAGATCCTACGCTATATGAGGCGGCAATTGTAGACGGCGCCGGTCGATGGCATCAACTCAAGTATATTACCTTCCCTTCAATTTTTCCCACTATAATAACCTTGCTAATTCTAAGGATAGGCCAATTTCTGGATACAGGTTTTGAACAGATTATGCTGATGATTAATGCAATCAACCGGAATGTGGGAGAGGTATTTGACACATATATATATGAAATCGGAATAAGAGGCGGCCAGCTCAGTTATTCAACCGCAATTGGTTTTTTTAAATCCGTAATCGCCTTTATTCTGGTTTTTTTGGTAAATAAAATCGTTAAAAAACTCGGTGAAGAGGGGATATTTTAATGATGGCAGAAAACACCGCTGCAGTGAAGAGTATGTATCATCAGAAGAAAAATCGGGCGGGAATGGGAAGTATACTGTTTGATTGGTTTAATTATATATTTTTAGGATTAGTAGCAATTGTAATGATCCTGCCATATATTCATGTGTTGGCTTCTTCTCTTACGCCTCTGGAAGATTTGGTTAAAAAAGATTTTGTCCTTTTCCCTACCCGAATTTCTCTCGAAGCTTATCGTTATGTATTTGCTTCTTCAATGGTACCCCGGGGGCTTTTGATATCCGTCTTCATTACGATATCGGGCACTTGCCTGAATTTGTTCCTTTCTTCGATTACTGCCTATCCATTGGCTCATAGGAACCTGGTGGGAAATAAAGTTATGTCCCTTCTGGTTGTATTTACTATGATTTTTAACGGCGGCATGATTCCCATGTATATTATTGTTCTGAAACTTCACCTCTTGAATACCTATTGGGCTTTGTTGCTGCCATATGCTATCAGTTCTTTCAATTTGATGTTGTTTAGAAATTACTTTCGGGAAATGCCCGATGAATTAGAAGAAGCCGCTAAAATTGACGGCTACAACGATATTAGTATTTTATTTAGGATTATTTTACCTCTTTCCAAACCGTTACTGGCGACGTTCGCAATTATTTTTGGCGTAGGGCATTGGAACTCCTGGTTTACCGCAGTCATTTATTTGACTAATGCCCGTATGTACCCTATTCAGGTTATTTTACGGCAGGTGATCACCGCTTCTTCCCAGGTAGGAGATACCGGATCTTTCGCCACTATCCCGCCAATGACCGTACGGATGTGTACTATTGCGGTAACTACTGTCCCCATACTTATGATCTATCCTTTCCTGCAGAAATACTTCACAAAAGGAATCTTGATAGGATCGGTTAAGGGGTAAATTTCCAGGTAATTGTTACCGGCAGAATGCCGGAACAAAATACAATTCAAGTCAAACTTTAGGAGGTTTGTATGAGCAGGTTAAAGAAACTGTTTTTTGTCGGTTTAATTCTATGTATAGCCGGAGGGCTTGGTTTCGCAGGCGGTCAAAAAAGTTCTTCTTCACAGCAGCCAATTACTATCAGTCTCCCCTTGTTTTTTCAGGAGGCGCCTCCCACGGGAAATCTCCGGGAAAAGGCCCTGGAAGAGCTTGTCGGTGAAAAGCTGGAATTTTGGTTTATCCCCTCTGATGTTTTCAATGAGCGGGTAACGCTGATGATTACATCCAACCAAATGCCTACTGTCATGGCTATACGTGACCCCAAGGCAGCGGCGGTGATTAACGGGGCGCGGTCAGGATTGTTTTGGGACCTAACTGGTTATATGAATCAGCTTCCTAACCTCAAAGCCCACTATGATAACCAAACTTTGATTAATGCCTCGATTGACGGAAAACTTAACGGCCTGCCTGTAGGCAGAGCATTAACCCGTGATGGATTTATAATTCGTAAAGACTGGCTAAAAAATGTAGGTTTGGACAGGGATCTGACTAAACCAATCACACTGGATGAAATATATGCGATCGCAAAAGCTTTTGCCCAGGGAGATCCTGACAAAAACGGAGTGAATGGAGATACCATAGGTTTGATAACATGTATAGACGGCAGCGGTTCTCTAAACGGATATATAATGGAGGGACTTGATGTTGCCAATGGGGGAGGCAATAAATGGGAGGAAGATGGCAAAGGCGGTTTATTATATACATACACCACTCAGACCCATTTGGAGAGCCTCAATTGGCTAAAGCGTATGTATGATGAAGGTATTCTTAACCGGGATTTTGGAGCCATGAGCGCAGATCACCAAATGGAAGCGATTGACGCGGGGAAGGCCGGGCTTTATTTTCAGACGGTAACAAACGCCCACGAACGACATGATAATCTTATCAGAGTTATGCAGGCAAATGATCCAAACCTTGCGAAATTACCGGCTACTGAAGCAAAAGTTGAAGTTCTGGATATCATCACCAGAATTTTTGATAAGAAGGGAAATATTCGTGCCACTACCGAACCCGGGTTTAACGGCTTTATGGCCTTTGCCAAGAGCAGTTCGAAGACAGAAGCTGATCTCATGAGGGCGCTTAAAGTGTTTGATAAGTTTGACTCTCCTGAAGGTCAGTCGGCTTTAATGTGGGGTATTAAAGACAAGCATTATACTCTGGACGCAAAGGGAGAGGCGGTGATGACCGATAATTCCCTGCTTTTTGCGGCAGAAGTCCAGCCTTACTGGCAGATATTCACCACAAACCGCGTTACTGATCGCGCTTCCCTCAGGGGTTATGTGGCTCCCATGTACACCAGAGTATACAGTCAGATGGCGTCATTGTTACCTTATGCGGTCTTTAATCCTACTATTCCCTTAACATCTGATACCTATACCAGTATGGGGTCATCGCTGGATAAAATAATTTTTGACGCCCAGGTACAATATATCATGGGAAGGATCAATGAAAATGGCTGGTGGGATGCGGTAAACCGCTGGAAACGGGAAGGCGGAGACAAAATCACTGCTGAATATTCAGAACAATATCGAAAATTTAAAAAATAGAGTTGTTTGATAACTTCAGTTATTGAACAAATCCGCTGAATAAAGGAAAACAGAGGCTTTCCCCAAAACTTCAGTTTTGGGGAAAGCAATTTTTAGTATTTGTCAGCCATACAAGATATAACCCCAAAAACCAAGGAGTTTAATATGCAATACAATAATCTGCCCGGAACAAATTTAAAATTATCCGCCTTAAGTTTGGGAACCATGATGTTTGGTTCTCAAACGGGTGAATCCGAGGCGCTATCCATAATGGATTATGCGTTTGAACAGGGGATAAACTTTTTTGATACCGTAGACGGCTATAACAAAGGTGATAGTGAACATATCGTGGGAAAGGCGCTAAAAGGCCGGCGTGAGGCCATATTTCTGGGAACCCAGGTTGGTTCGCCTATGGAGGAAGGTTCATTTTATTGTGGACTCAGCAGACGCCATATAATTTCCGCAGTAAACGCCAGCTTACAAAGACTCAATACGGATTATATCGATCTTTATTCCATGCATGTTCCGGATCATGAAACAAAGCTGGAAGAATCTCTTGAAACCCTGACTAATCTTGTCAGACAACAGAAAGTCCTGTATATTGGCGTTAGTAGTTTTTCGGCGTGGTTGATTGCGGATATACTGGCTCTCTGTGATAAATATGGTTTTATTGCTCCGGTAATTTCCCATAATGTCTATAATCTAATTACCCGCGGCGCAGAAAGTGAACTGGTTCCGTTTTTACAAAAACATAAATTAGGAATAGCGGCTTACAATCCAATTGCAGGCGGGTTGCTTTCCGGAAAGCATAAACCGGGGATTCCGGCTCCCAACACCCGGTTTGCCCTTCAGCCTTCATATTACGAGCGTTATTGGTCTGATGAAAATTTTGTTGCCGTTGATAAACTATCAAAAATAGCAAAAGATGAAAACATGACTCTTCTTGAGATGGCTTTGCGATGGTGTGTTAAACAGGACGCTGTCGTAACTACTATTAGTGGTGTAAGCAAACTTGAGCAGATCAGGCAGAATATCGCGGCTTTGGAAGGTCCTCCTTTAAGCCAGTCTGCTATGGATGCATGTGATGCGGTCTGGAAATCGCTTGCAGGAGAACGATATTCATACTTTCGATAGAGCAGAACCCTAAAATCCCCCGGTTTTTATATAGGGAGCAAAGTATCGCCTGCATATTTTGTTTGATAAATTTGGAAAAGAATGCTAAAATGAGTGCGGAGAGTACCCGTAATGGCCCAGCAGGAAGAGACAAATATTAAGATACTCCTTGCCGATGATCAACAGCTTTTTTCCGATAACCTAAAGCTCATGCTGCAGACCCTTACGGAGGATATAAAAGTGGTCGGCATAGCCGCAGACGGGCAGGAAGTGATCGATATGGTTGAAAAGATCACGCCTGACCTTATCCTGATGGATGTACGGATGCCCGGCATAGACGGCGTGCAGGCCGCAAAGATCATTCATCAAAGACACCCTGAAATAAAGATTGTAATGCTCACCACTTTTCTTGATGATACCTATGTGGAAGACGCATTGCAGTACGGCGCTTATGGGTATATTCTCAAAAATATCCGCTCCGAAGATCTGATCGCATCCCTGCGGGCCATTTTCCGGGGCTCGGTTCTCTTTTCTCCTGATATATTGCAGAAGCTCATTCCCCGCCTTGATCATGATGAACACAACAATGAATACCACGAAATAATAACCCACCTGGGCAACCGGGAAAAGGAAATTTTAAAACTGGTCGCCAGGGGATATAACAACAAAAAAATCGCAGATACCCTGTTTATTTCGGAACCCACGGTCCGTAACTATATCAGCTCCATATATGCAAAGGTAGGTTCCAAGGATCGGCTCCAGGTTATGTCCATTGCCCAGAGGGTGCATATTGAAAAGGAATAGCGGCGCACAATCATTGATGCTCTCTCTCGTATTTGTTTACCGGCTTTTCAGCTTGATCATTACAGCCCTTATTATCATTATTCCTGCGGCGGATGGCGGCCGCAGTATATACCATTATTCTTTTGTGTTTCTCCTGTTTTTAACCCTTGAGACCCTTATGTATCTTCTGTTTTTCAATAACCTGCCCTTTCTTTTTGGGTTGGTCATGCTTGATTATTTTGCGGTGCTTTTATATCAATACTACGCGCCCCATTTTATTTTTCTGGAAGCGCTGTGGCTGCCGGGAATTCTGACCGCCATAGCCTTGATTGTTCCTGCGCCTTTTTCTGTCCCCTTTACGTTTTTTCTGGGCGTCCCCTGCTGCCTTCTTTTGAGTTACGGGTATTGTTATGATATTGTCATCAGCATCGGCGGTCATGACTATCCCTATTATATAATGTCCTTGTTTTATTATGTGCCGATTACTGTTTTTGCCATCACCATTGGCTGCTTGAGTTCGTATACGAAAAAACTTCGGGAAAGAACCAGTTCTCTTGAAAATATCAATCTTAAGCTTGAAAAAATAAACCGCCAGGTTGTGGAAAAAATGTTCCGTTTGCAAAACGATACGACCCTGGAAGAACGGAAACGGATAAGCAAGGAAATACACGACACCGCAGGGTATGTATTTATAAATCTTATTATGATGCTCCAGGCTACATCGGCAATTTTATACAAGGATATCGGGAAGGCGGAAAAGCTGATCAACGATGCCAGGGATTATGCGGATAGGGGCATAAACGAGATCCGTCATATTTTGCGGAACATCCGCTATTATATGCCGGCTCAAATGAGCCTGCAGAATGAACTGTTCGATATAGGGGAAGCCTTTCAGAAGGCAACCGATGTAGCCTTAACCATTGAATTCGGGAACTGGCCGGTTTCATTTTCAAAGGAACTGGATTCCTTTTTTAAATCCTTTATGCAGGAAGCCTTAACCAACGCCCTCAAGCACGGCCATGCTTCGGCCATAACCATTATGTGCTGGGACGATGCGTCCCGGGTCTCAATGCGCATCTCCGATAATGGGGAGGGGATGAATTCACCCATTAACAAGGGCATCGGTATTTCCGCCATGGAAGATTTTTTACATCAGCATAAGGGCGCGCTCATTATACAAAGTGATACTACGGGGTTTAAAATAACCGCGTCTTTACTTTTCCGTTGAGTTGCCTGGCGATTTAGGCACATTATATTTTTTAGTATTACTGCTTTATTACTAAACCGGGTAGGATTGAAGGACAGAGGCAGCAGGTGTGCGTACCCATTTGGGGGCACACCTGCGTTAAGGTTATGGCTGTTTTACAAGGATAATTTCCGCACTCCCTATGGTACCGGCAGCGAGTTTTAATTTCGTCCCATTCTGATTTATTTTTGCACCGGCAAAAGTGGCCTCGCTTATAGATTCAGAAGTTGCACCCATCGTTTTCGACATAGAATGGGTGTTGTCATTGAAGTCTCCCCAGCCAAACTCTGGCTTCTCAAATTCGGTCTTGATATCAGACCATACGGTGTTTATATTTCCACCGAAAAAAGTCCTCGTTGTTTTCAATGAGTAATCCCGGGTAGATGTGCCTGCATTAACCGTGGCGTTTAGTACGTTATTGGTGGTTAAGTTTATGGTACTGTGTGACCCCTCAACATAGTAGCCTCCGAAAAACTGTTGTACGGTTTCTGATTGATTATTTGTACCTTTCCATGTTCCGTTTATCTGGGCCAAACCGGTAATATTAGCCCAGGTGTCTACGCTGCCGCCTTCAATCACCGCTTGTATCGAAAATTCGTCCCACCAGCCGTTCTTCAGCACGAAAATGTCGTCACTTTTGGTGCCGACAAGATCCTTATCGTACACCTCGATAAGGTCTTCGAGGTTCCAACTGATTTCAAAGCGCACCGCGCTTGCGTCTTCCGGAATATCGATACCCTCAAAAGGGACGATCAGAGCGCTCTGGCGGGGGGCTGTACCTTCAAGGGTGGGCTCATCCCATTTGGGGTGAATAATTGTATGCGGATAACCAGGTAAAAGCTCATCGGCGTAAATATCATTATAGACTACCATTTTACGGGTGTTCCCCGCGAATATGATGTGATTCAAGGTACCGGTATTAGTAGCCTGACCCCCAGTCTTAACAGGGTCATTATTGCAGACCTCAAGCCAGCGGATAACTACACTGCCGGCCGGGGGCGTTTCCCCTCCATAACTTTTGTCAAGCCCGGTATAGCCGTCAGGCCAGGTAAACCTTATTTCTGAACGGTACTTTGTTCCATGCCTTGTCATTTCGCCGGGCTGAATCTGGAATAGTAACATATCATAATGACCGCTTGGAATCTCTCCCAGCGTAAGCGTTACGGGATCTGCAAAGTCAAAATCCGGTACCGGGCTTTCCCCGGAAACGAGGGGCACGATTAAGTTGCCATTTTCGCCGACCAAGGTAAGAGACCCAATGAGCATTTTAGCCTTTTCGGGGGTAATGCTTTGCAATTTAGTCCCAAGAGTACCATAGGCGGTGGTATAGTGCTCAAACGACACCGAGTCGACTATGGGAATTAATGACTCGAGGATGCCGCCGCCTGCCACGTACCGGGACGGTACGATATTTAGGCTGGGGCTGGGGTCTGGTGTGGCGCCGGAGAAATTGAACTTGGCGGGTATCTTGCCGCCGCCCGTGACGCCGCCTGTACCGGTGTCACAGCCCGCCAAAACCAAAGCCGTTATCAACACGATGGCGGATAGCGCCGCCCCACTTTTTCCTTTTCGTTTCATCATGCGATTTCTCCCCTTGTGTTTAATGTCCATAGGACAGATATTTTTAGCCGCGATGGCAGTATTCAGAGCACATGGAATGGGGTTATAAAAATGCCGGTATTTCCCTGGGATTAATACCGGCGTGTTTTGAGAAATTACGATGTCAGTTGGTTGATCTAATTCTTTGCTATATAAACAATTACATGGGGGGGGGGGGGGGGTAACTGCGTTGCTGTATATTAATTCATCTGTCATCAAGGCAATACCTCCTTTATTCGGTACTGATGGGAAAAGTTTAACTTTTACCCGATCTTTATGTCAAGCAGTTTTTTACCGATCCCTCGCGCAGGCGAGTTCTTGAGTCCCCGCAGAGGCGCCGGTCACCGGTGGGTTATCACCCTTTACTCATTCCCCATTACAATTTATAGTAAAAGGGATGGGTACCTTAACCAGCCAGAAAATAGCGGCCTTCTACGAGCGGTATAAGGAGAGTGATGTAACCTATAACAAGGAGATAATTCAGGTTACCGGTCTCCAGACCAATGAGGTGCAGCTTAAGTGTGCGAGCGATTTTTGGCCCTGTGTGATCTATTCATCCTCCTTTCAGGGGGCAAAGGTGGTGGCCAACGTCAAATCCGCTCTGGTGGAAAAGCTCCGGCGGGCCAATAATGCGGTCAGCCTCCGTTTCTGTTTTAAAGAGCCCGGTCAGGCGAATCCGCTGACCTTTTTTGTGTCCGCCCGCTCGGTGGAGCATACCTCTTACGGGGGTTCCCAGGATGTGGACCTTTTTACCCTTCAGTTTACCAAGCGGCCCCCGGATGATCTTATCGAAATTATGGGCCGGCTCCTGGACGCCAATGCCAATGCCAATTCCGCCAAACGGCGCTCTGAGCAGATACCTATCAACGTCGATACCCTGCGGAAGATGAATATCTTTTCCAACGAAAGCGTCGTTTTTATCCAGGGGACGCCCCGGCGCTGTATTTTGCGGGATATTGCCTTTTCCGAAGCAAAGCTTGTTATGGCGGGGGAGGTCGCGTCCCTTGAGGGCAAGGAAGCCGCCCTGCGGATGAATTTTAAGGACCCGCCGGAGAGTTTCCTGATCAAGGGGAAGTTTACCCGCGTCGAAGATGTTGAATCCCGGAAGGACCTCCTGGCCCTGGTGCTGGTTTTTGATGAAGCCCTTGTGCCCCTGGGCTATAAACTGCGGCTGAACGATTACCTCAGCACCGTCCGGGCGGATAACCGGTCCGGGGACCCGGATACTGGCTCCGCAAACGCGGCTGCCCCCTCGGAAGCTGCGCCGCCATCCCCGGAGGGGAAAAAAGCCTAACATGAGGTCCGCCGCGTTAGCGGCGTGTTAATCCTGCTTCTGCAAAAATGGAGTAAAACGACCTATGGCCGGTGATATTGATGATATCCAGGACCGGATTGTCTTTCTCTCGGTTCCCGAAAGTCTCCGGGGCCGTATTGAATCTACAACTCATCACGACCATCATGATGATCATGACGGGGAAGATGACGAAGAACATGATCCTGCGCACCATCACCATGAAGAATTTTCTATTGATCCTGAAATCCCCATCCCTGTGGAACTGGCCCCCGGTGAATCATCCCTCAAGCTTGAGGAACTCTCCTGGGAGATGATCCTTTCCGGAATGCTGCGGGTTATTGCCGCCAATACGAGGCCCGAATGGACCGGGTATTACCGCCGCTTTGTCCTGACCCTGCGGCCGGATATTTTGGGGGAATTTACCGAGGCGGCAATTCTTAAGGCGAAGAACGGCGATTTCGATATGGCCCTGGAAATTCTTGCGGCCCTGCGGGGGCTCTTTCCCCAATTTCCGCCGGTGCTCCTCAACCGGGCGCTGGTGCTGGAAGAACAGGCTGCGGCCCTGGAACTGGCGGGCCGGGAAGATGCGGCGGAAGAGCAATACGCCGCGGCGGAAAAGGCATACCGGGAAGCGCTGGACAGGGAGCCGCCCTTTCCGGACGCCCTTTTTAACGCCGGCCATTTTTACCTGAAACGCCGGGACGGGCGCCGGGCAAAGGAATGTTTTACCGCAGCCCTTGCCGCCGGGGGGTCTGTCGGCGCGGCCGCGCTGGAGGAAGAAAAAAGGGAAAACGCCGAAATCATCCTTAAAGAAATAGAGGAGGGCGGCCTGGACGATGAGAGTTTTCAGGAGGCCTATAACTTTATCCGCCGGGGGGACGAGGAAGCGGGGCTTGCAAGCATCCGCAGCTTCCTGGAACGGCATCCTTCGGTCTGGAACGGCTGGTTTATCCTGGGTTGGGCCCTGCGGCGGCTTGAGCGCTGGGACGACGCCCTTGCCTCTTTCAGAAAGGCCCTGGAACTGGGCGGGGAAAATAGCGACACCCGGAACGAGACCGCCATCTGCCTGATGGAGCTGGAGGATTTTTCCGCCGCCCGGAAGGAACTGGAGACCGCCCTGCGGGACGATCCCGATAACGTCAAAATCATCTCCAACCTGGGGGTACTTGCCATGCGGCAGGGCGACGACGATGAGGCCGCAGGCTTTTTCCGCATCGTCCTGGAACTGGAACCTGAGGATCCATTGGCGGCGCAGTTCTTTGCAGGGGACCTGAATTAAACTCCGAACAGTTCTGCTGCGCGCTTCATATTTTTAGTTTTACCGGAACGCCGAAGGGGCAGCGTTTTTCGCAGCCCCGGTTATTTCCACCGCATGGCCTGAGCGGAGGTAGTAGAGCCATATTCGGCAGGTTTTAGTTTTATCGAATAGTTCGGAAGCGGCCCGGTAATAAAAGGCCATCTGCGGGATATGCTCCGCCGGGTTTTCACTGTTATCGGTTTTGAAATCAACCACATGGACCGTATCTCCCTCTGTAAACAGCAGGTCGATAGTACCGTTAATGAACATATTCCTGCGGGCGGAATCTTTAATCAGGCTCCTGAACTGGTACTCGCTTTTGCGGATCTCCGCGTCCCCCGCGGGAAGCTTCGCCGGATGTTCCGCAATGTGTCCCAGGGGGGATTGCATGAACCGCTCCGCCAATTTTTTCCCGGCGGCAAGCAGGGTGTCGGCTTCGGCAAGCGAAAGATGCCCCCCAAGCCGGGGCGGAATAAGGGCCTCCCTTTTGTTCAACAGGGCTTCAACACAGGCGTGGGCGATGGCGCCAAAGTCCGCAGGGCTGAGGGATCCTTCCTTTTGAAGAAAACGCTTAAGGATGGGATCAACCTTTTCAAAAACATCGGCGGATGCCGCGCCGGAATATTCTGTTGAAATTTTGAAGTTCCCGGCTGCGCCTGCGGGGATATGTTCCTTAAAAGAAGTCGGGGTCCGGTGATCGTTGATTATTTCCGCCGTAGTAATACTGTCTGCCTTTTGGTAAAAAGGATCCGTGTCGGTGAGGAACTTGAGGAGCCCCTTTCGGTCATTTGTGTAAACCGCTGCCTGGCGTTCCCGGCTTTTGATCCGTTCTTCCGTATATACGGGGATGCTTTCCAGATTCAGGAATGAAAGAAGCCCGGATGCCTCCGGCGCGTCTCCGTCGGGAATGCGGGCAGCCACGGCGGGGAGGAGGAGTCCAAAGAAGGTGTCGTTATCCAGGATGGCGTCGCCTTTTATCATTTCGACGGCTTCTTTAGCCTCTTTTTTGGCATTTACCGCGATTTTGAGCCGTTCTGCCAGACTGCCTGTGTCCTGGCTGTCCTTGCCGAATGAAAAGCCGCCGCTTATGTACAGTTCTTTTTCCGCACGGGTCATGGCCACGTAGAGGAGCCGCCGCAGCTCCGCCGTCTGTTTCCGTTTTTCTTCCATACGACCCTGCTCGTAAAAGAAGTTGCGTTTTACATCGGCCATATTCGAACATTCCGGGGGCAGGGGCGGATTAAATGAAAGACCCGCCGTATCAGAGGCGTACACTTCCGCATCATTACTGTTGTTTCTGCCGTGTTTCCCGCAACAGCACAGGAATACTACGGGGAACTCAAGGCCCTTGCTTTTGTGGATTGTCATGAGCCGTACCGCCCCGGATCGTTCCAGGGGTATATCCATATCCTCAAGACGTTCCCCTGATTCCTGCAGTGAACGGAGCCTGTCGGTGAATCCCGCAAGGCTCATGGTTTCCTCGTCCGCTTTAACCGCAAGGTTAAAAAGATAATCGTACAATTCCCGGTACACCACGGTTTGGGTATTCCATTCGGTTTCATAACGGTAACCTTCGGTATACCAGAAATGGCTGATCATTTCACCGATGCCGGACCGCTCTGCTTTTTTACAGGATCTTTGATAGAGATCCCGGCCCTGTGCAAACCGGGAACGGTCTTCTTCGCCAAGCAGTTCGAGAACCGCATCAGAGAAGGGCGGAGGCGCTCCCCCGGTTTCGGCTTTTATCTGATGGTATTGTGCAAGACAGAGCGCAAGCCCCTTCATCGAAAGGCCCACAAAGGGGGAACGCAGCATTACTGCGTAGGCCTCCGTATCCAGGGGGTAGGCGATAAGCCTGAGCGCCGCGAGCATATCGTTCACCGGGCCGTCGGAAAAGAATCCGCTGATCCCTTCGCTGGCGTAGGGTATATTGAGGAGCCGCAGATGTTTTTCAAAAACCTTCTGGGGGCCGTGGGCGCGGAACAGGATGGCGATGTCATCGGGTGTGTATTTCTTCTCCCCAAGAATTTTTTTGATCCCCTCGGCAACAAAGATCGCTTCATTCTCATCGGATTTCAGCTGCTCATCAGTATCACTGTCGGTGTCTTCATTGTCATCCTGCGCCTGGGCGCCTTGGTCAAGAATGCAGATGCTGATCCGCCCCGGGTTTTCCCTGCCCGCCCGCAGGGGCGTGTATATTGCTTCGTAGGGCGGCAGGGGAATGCCTCCGGAACCTGCAGCGGAGCTGTCTTTCGGCAAATCGGGGACGAAAACTGAATCGTAAACTCCCGGGGGCTTTTCCCCCGGGGGATCGAATTCACTGCCGCCAAAGAGGGCGTTAAAGGCGCCGATAAGAACGGGGGATGAACGGTAGTTTGTGGAAAGGGGCAGCGCGGCGGCGGTCAATTCTTCCTGTAGTTTGCGGAACACCGATACATCGGCGCCCCGGAAACGGTAGATCGACTGTTTTTCATCCCCCACAAAAAAGAGTTTTCCCGGAGAGATATCCGCTGCCTTGGGAACAGATTTCTCTTTTCGCTCGAATTTTTCTGCCAGAAGAAAAAGCAGATCCTTTTGCAGTGCGTTATTGTCCTGGAATTCGTCTATCATGATCGCCTTAAAAGCGGTCTTTTCATTGTCCCGTATATCCCTATGATTGATGAGGATGCTGCGGGCAAGGCGGGCCACATCGTTAAAGGTCAGCGCCCCCTCGGCGCGTTTTTTGTCCAGGTATATTTTCTGAAATGTATTGAGCAGGGACATGAGGGATAAAATGATCCCGGCCTGCATGCAAAAGACCGCCAGGGACGAAAAGGTTCCAAAGATAGTGCGAAATTCTTTTAGTATATCCTTTGCATCCTTTACCTCCTGTACTTTTTTCCCGCTTCCCAAGGCGACAGCCTTAAGCCGGTAAATGTATTCAAGGTTTTGCAATATTATTTTTTGAAGGGGGTCCGCCTCTGCCTTATCAATACATTCGGTGTCAGATAATTGGAGGAGTGAATCAAAGTAAGAACGGAGTTCTGTTTCTTTGGGGAAAATTATTTTACCGGTTTTAAATGGTTCCAGCAGGGGGATAAGCAGATTAAGAAAATTGTCTTCTCCGTCATAGTCTGAAATTATCCGGATAAGTTCCTGCAGTTTTTCTGTGATAAGGGCGGTTGTTTTTGACCATTCTCCGCAGACAAGAGAAAACTGTTTTCTGATATCCGCGATAAAATCCGGAGGCTCATCAATATAACTGTAGCGGGAAACCGTGGCGGCAAATATATCCTCCGCAAGTTTTGCCGGTCCCTTTCTGCGGTACAGTTTTCTGATTGCCGGGTGATCCCGGTGGGCAATCAGGAAGGGAAGGGCTTCTTCCGCCGCCATTTTTTGGCACCGCTCCTCGTCAACCGCAAAGTCAGGCCGTATTCCGTAACGGGAAGCGGCCTGTTTTACAATAGAAACGCTGTAGGAATCCAGGGTTTGTATCCGGGCGTGAAAAAAATCATTCACCGCATCCTGGGCGCGTTTTTGTTTTATTCCCCGGTCATGTGAGGCAATATAAGACAGGGTGTAGTAGATACGCTGATACATTTCTGCGGCGGCCTTCCGGGTAAAGGTGAGGGTAAGTATCTGGTCCGCCTGATAATTCTTTTCGGTCACCAGGTACGCATACCGGATCGCGAGGACCGATGTTTTGCCCGAACCCGCCCCTGCGGCCACCACCGCGTTTTCTTCACAATAGGCGGCTTTTTGCTGTTCTTTATTGAGTTGTATCAGCGGCTTATCACCCATGAAAAACTCCCTGTCTTTGCAGCTGTCGTTCCCGTTCTACGGTATAGATGGTCCGGCACACGGTGTGGTACGCACAGGACGCACATTTTTTGTCGCCGGTACTAATGGTGGTAAATTCGCAGCTTTGTATTTCCTGCGCATACCGGGCGGTTTTTTCGCCAAACTCATTCATGATCATATTAAATGGATCGGCTGTATCATTACTGTCGGTACGCATGATCCGGTCTTTTTCACGATAGGGGGTCTTTTTTCCGTTTATTGCATCCTCTATCATACCGAATATCACCGTTGGTTTTGTCTGAAATATGCTGAAAAAGAGGGCCCCTTCTATTGGTTTGCTTCCGTTCTTTTCCGCCAGGGTCAGATACATCGGGAGTTGAAAATTTTCAAGCCCCGTTTCCCCGTTGCCGATACAGAGCCTGCGATCCGGGGCCTTACCCAGTTTGAAATCCACGATAATGTTGGCCGGGTTTTTAGCATCACTATTTACCTGTTCAAGAATACAATCAATAACCCCGGTGAGGTAATAGCCCTGATTAGGCGCGTCCCAGGTGTAATTTTTTTCGGTTCCAAGGATCCGGTAATTCGCAAAGTACCGCAGAAAGGCAATGAGGAATACCGCAATCTGTTCCTGCACCGCCCCCTGCTGTTCCCGGAGCAGACGCAGTGTTAGTGCGCTCAAGTCATATCTTTCACCGGATAGATCCGGAAGTCCTGCAAATGTTTCGTTCACACTATTGGCAAGAAAATTCCGGTATGCCACGGAGAGCATTTCATCTTTTTGCAGGGAGAGGATGCCGCCCTCCTTTTGCATAAGGGTGTTGAAAAAATGTTCCAGTACCGCATGATACAGGGAACCTAAAATATTTTCAGCCATCAGGGTGGTTTCCATGCGGACATCTTCCAGTTTAAGGATGTTGCGGAAGAGCCACTGCATGGCGCACCGGTAATAAGGTTCCATGCCGGAAGCCGATACCCGTATCTTGCCGGAACATGCCGCCGAGGCTTGCTTCCCTGCGGGAAGCTTGGGCCGAGGTTCCCTTCCGGCAAAATCGGCGCTGCGGTAACGTTTCTGTATCAGTTCTGTAAGCAGGTTTTTTGCGGGTCCGCCATTTGCGCCGGTATCACCCGTATACTGCCGGCGTTTAAGCCACACAGTAAAACTTTCTTTCTGCAATGAATGAAGATTCGGCGGGAAGACGGGGCTTGTTTTGCCGGCCTGCAGGTCCTGAAAGAAGCCGCGTTCCCCCTGATAGGCGTCCCGGGCAAATGAATGGGTATCGGTTTCCCCGTAGCGGATCCGGGGCTTTTCGGTTATATTAAGAACGCTGTGGGGAATGGCATAACCGGAAAAGGACTGCTGTGCGCAAAAAAAGGCGGCGGGTTTTTCTGAATTGAGTTTGTGCAGATTGATGAAGGCCTCAGATGCATCCTGGTCCCGAATATCAAGTTTATCACGTTTACTGCGGGGCAAAAAAGCAAGCCGGGAAAAAACCGCCGTAAGATTATCCTGGGTCGCACCCAGAACGATATGGCATTCAAAGGGCGCGGGAGCCGCAGTGCGGTATGGGAGAATGGAAACCCCGGAAGAAGTTTCCTGGGGAAGATATGTCTTTTCCTGCAGATGTTCTACAAAAAAAGCATACGGGTCCGGGGCTTTGATATCAGGAAATGATTTTTCGATCTCGATCAACAGGAGTAATTCAGACACACAGCGGGAAAGGATCAGGTCTGTTTCGGGAAGACATTCATCCATATTGAGAAAATCTCCCCGGAAGATAAAATACTGTTTGCGGATTTCTTCAAACGACGCGGCACTGCATATATTAACCACATCCTTTTTAAGGGTGCGGTACAGTGCCCGTTCTTCCCGGCTCCCCGCAGGGGCGCTGAATGCGTCTTCCCACACATCAATCCTTTTATCAGACTCTGTCCAGGAACAGATACAGTTATTTTTAATCCCAAAATCAATGAGCCGATCGATGAGGGCCCTGTCTTTCCAGGGAAGGTGACTGTTCAATAAAAGATTTGCTATTGAATCAAAGGAAAAGCCCCGGGAAAAACAGTTTGACAGGGCCGGAAAAAATTGACCCGCAGGCCAGGATGCCAATGGTTTCCCCGCACGGTGAACCGCCGGAATGTTCCGGTTGGCAAATTCCCGGAGCAGGTAGGGTTCATAGTTTTCCGCCGTCAATCCCCCCGGCGCCGTATCAGGGATACTTACTACGATGGCATCCCAGGGAATTTTTTCATTTTCAACCAGGGCACGGATGTACAGGGCCGCTTCGGTAATTTCGCTGCGGGCGTTGGTGTAGAAAAAAGTTTTGCTCATTTTTGCCGCAGCGCCTGAGTCTGCCAGCCGCACGATGGTGACCTGTTCCGCCGCTTCAAGGAGGGCTTCGTATTCAGCGAAGTCCGTCAGGGATTCTGAAAAAAAGATAAAACACTCTTTGCCCTTATCATCAAAGGGCGGCTTCTCCCAGGCCGGTTCAAACAGGCCATGGGTGTCAAGGAATTGCCTGTACGTAAGCGCGAGGGTGCAGAGGTCACGGTCATCGTCGTCAAAATCGCCATCGATGGCTGCAACAGTCTCTGCGGCAGAAACGCTTCTGCCGGTTGTTTTTTCAAACCAGGAGCCTAACTGGGAAAGTATCCCCGTGAGCCATGGTACAAAGGAGGAAGCGGTGTGGGCGTATTCGGGGGGGATAAGGGAAATGAACAACGGTGTTTTGCCTGATTTGCAAAGCTCCGCGTTTTCCTTTATCAGGCGGCTTATAAAGATTTTTCGCAGAAGTGAGGGCACACTTTTTTTGTCATGCATCCGGGATCGGATGGATTCCTGTTTGAAGGTGTCCCAGGCGATGAACTGTTCCATTGCCACCGTCCCGCCGTCCCGGAGCTTCAAAAGCCGGTCGGCCCAAAGGTCCGCCGCAATTCCCGTGGGGAACACAAAGAGGGCCCTGGGATTTTTGCTCTTTTCCAGGAGCAGGGCTTCGACAGGGTTAGTATGCGGGATCATGATGATAGTATACACGCTGAAAAGTTTATTCACAAGCGGTATTCTTTAATGGTATAATATTATATTATAAGCAAATGAGCGTATACCTTGACAGCCGGGAAGATCCCGCATACTGGATAAACGAACTGGACCTCAAGCCCCATAACGAAGGAGGCTGGTACCGGGAAACCTGGCTTTCCGATCAGGTGATCCCCGCCGGCAGTCTGCCCCCGGACTACGGAGAAAGCCGCCGCGCAAGCAGCCTGATCTATTATCTGCTCCGGGGGGAGGAAGTTTCCCGCTGGCATAAAGTCCGTTCGGCGGAAATCTGGCTTTGGCATGCCGGGGGCCTTTTGGAACTCAGCCTGGGCGGCAGGGGAGAGAAGCCCGTTTTTGAAGAGGCCCAACTTTTGGGCAGCAGCCCTGACCGGGGCGCGCTTTTTCAGCGGGTAGTAGGCGCCGGGGTGTGGCAGTCCGCAAAAATCCGGGAGGGAACCTTTGTGCTGGTTTCCTGCGCCGTGTCCCCCGCGTTTCACTGGAAGGACTTTACGGTATAGACTTTTGGTGAGGTATGTATTTCATACGCCCAGGGGTATTAGGCGAAAGAAGTTCCGTATATTGGGAGTTATGTACAATTAGCAATGAAATTTTTGACTATTGCCATTATAATAATTTTGTGATAAAATTTATTCATGAATAAGATATTTGATGCTTTATTAAAAGAAAGCCAATTTACCAAAGAATTGTTTGATGCTGGATATGAACAAATTGGGAAGGCAAATTATGCTCAAAGAGGGATATATTTTCAAGCATTCACAAGTCTATCAACTGGACTTGAACGCATTGGAAAATTATGTCTTATTTTAGATTTTATGGGAAAAAACAACGGGAATTTACCGTCAGACAATTATATGAAAACTGAAATAGGACATGATATTAATATATTATATAACAAAAGTCAAATTGTTTTGGCAGATTATAGTTTTACATTAAGTAATTTACAAAATCTTAATGAAATCATTTATATAAAAATACTAAATATTCTTTCACGTTTTGGAAAAGGGGATAGATATTCAAATATAGATCTTATTGTTAATACTCGAAATTATAAAGACCCAATAAACGTATGGTATAAAGATGTTGATCTTGATATTTATAAAAATAACATCAAAGAATCAAAAAAGGAATATATTAAAGTAATATCAAAATTCATTGATCCACTGATTTCTGAATACACATCTGTTGTTCACACAAGTGAAGATGAGAAAGATATTGATTCAGTTTATCAGTCAAGTATTCAAGCAAATATAAATGCTGTAGTGGTACCTTATCGTCGATTATATGTTTTTCGAATTATACGATATTTTGTAGAATTACTAGAAAAATTGCAATATCATCTTCATGATAATGGAATACAAGTGCCATATTTTTCTGAGATTTTTTGCGTATATTCAATGGATGAGTATTACATAAAGAGGCGAAAAACATTAGTGTAGCATTGCTAACAGCACATAACATACGCTATACGCTGCGCCGTAGTAGCGGCTTGTATAGCTTTTACGTTAGGCGTCATATTTTTGGGTATGCCCGAGACATCGGTAATTTTTTGGCTATTGTATAAAAATAACTACTGTGATATACTAATATAAAGGAGTTTTTTATGCTTGAAAATACATTGTATGGTTTATTGAGTTCAATGGATAATGGGGAATTGGTCTTACCAGCTATGCAGAGACCATTTGTTTGGAAAGAAGACAGACTTTATAGGTTAATGGATAGTCTTTTACGTGGGTTTCCTATTGGGGCCGTAATGTTGTGGAAAACAGCAACAGCACAAAGATTTAGGAGCTTCCCAAAAAACATTGACGGTAATGTTGAGCAGATTTTTACATTTGAAACTTCATCTAATAACAGTAATAAATACCTTGTGTTAGATGGCCAACAAAGATTGACAAGTCTTTATTGTATGTTTAAAGGGACTTATAATAACAAATTGCTTTATATAAATATTTTAAGTGGCGATTCAGAGGACAAAGATCCCGGAAATGAATATTATGAATGTCAGTTCTTAACAGAAATTGAGGCTCAAAAAATTAACAAAGAACAATCAGATGTTTATTTTCTTTCGGCAAAAGAATTAGTGCAAATAAATCCCATACATGCCGCACAGCGTGCATATCAAAAGTCAAGTGAATTAAAGCTTGATGGTGATCCTGCGAATAAAATTGCTAATGTTTATATACGATGTGCTTCAATTCTTGGTAATTCTAAGTCATTACAAGTTATTACTGTTGATGAAGATCAACAACAGCCTGCTCCACTTGAAGAGATATTGGAAATATTTGTCCGGGTTAATTCTGGTGGACTTGTATTACAAAAGTCTGATTTGTTAATGAGTTTATTGGATTTAACATGGAACGACATTCAACCAGAATTACAAAATGTCGTTGGCAATATAAAAAGAGACAATCCATATAATATTTCTCGTGATGATGTTTTGAAAAGTTTATTATTGGCAGAAGGGGCAGAAACTCGATTTGATAGATTGGTTTCAGATAGAACCAAGGTTGAAAATTTGAGTGAAAAATTGCCTGCCCATATTACTGGAATTGAAAATGCTTGGAAAATATTATTAGTTATTTTAAAGGATAAATGCAAAATTTATTCTGAACGATTTTTTAGAGGTGGTCACAATTCATTATTGCCTTTTGTGATTTATATTTATAAAAATCCTGTACTATCAGATTCTGAAAAAAAGAAAGTTGCTTTTGCCATATACGTTACATTAATATCTGGAATATTTGGTAGCGCTGAATCACGGATGAATAGTTTTACAAGAAAACAAATTAAAAACGATATCTCATTTCCTCTGGAAAAGCTCATTGAATTGGTTAAGGTAAAATATGGAGTTACATCATTGGATTCCTTAATGCGACATAGCCTTGATTTATCATTGAATCTCGCACATGGGGGTATTTCAATAAATAATAATCCTGATGAATTACAACGAGATCATATATTTCCTCGGTCAAAAAGACTGGCTGAAAAATTTCCTCCAGAAAAAGTTGATCATTATGCAAATTTCCATTTTTTAAGAGGCGGAGATAATCTTAATAAATTAGATGTAGAACCAGATATTTGGTTCAAGAACAATGGATATTCGGATTCAGATTTAGCTGGAAGATTATTAACATGGGATGATATTAAACCCGGGAATTTTTTAAATATGATTGAAAAACGGGGGCAAAAAATACGTGATAAAGCTTGTGGTATATTTGGTTATACTGAAGATGAAATTAATATAATGTTTACTCCGTAAACACAAAATACTGCACATAATATATGCTATGTGCCGTAAAATCTGAAATTTATGAATAGTCTCACCGCCTCCGTGCGGTTCGAAGAAAATATAAGAAAAGAAATTATGGTTATTACTTAATTGGACTAACCTAAACCTTTACACGGTTTTTTTCCGATTGGGCTTATATCCCCATTTTTTTAAAATGGCGGCAACCGTAGGCGCTGATATATAGTGGACTATCTTCTTTTCTTGGGCTACATCCGCCAGCAATCGTAATGACCAGCGATCGTATCCGGGAGGTGGCTTGGTCTGGTAAAGCTCACATATCCGGGCCTCCACCTTTCCGGTTCTGACTCTCATTGACGGCGGCACTTTCCGTTTTTTACGGTTCAGTACCCGTTCTATCCCTTCTTCCGCATACTGCTTGCTTACCCGGTATATCAAGGCTATTTCACAATGACATCGATCCGCAATTTTTCGCTGCTCCAGTACGGGTTTCGGCTTACCCTTTCGGTCCGGTTCCTCATTTAATAGCAGCAGAATTTTCGCTCGCACTATCTGCCTGTCCGGGCTATCTCTTTTTTTGGTTATTGCCGCTAACCGCTTTTTTTCTAATTCAGTCAGCCTGACCGTATATTTTTTGGGTCTCATTTTGTGTCCTTCCTTTTGTACCGGAATAGTATATAACGATCCGTTTAAATTTTACAATAGATCATTTTTAGGCCATACCGTATTTTTTTATTTTTAGCAAACATCGCATTTAGACCATTGTTTACGCCATTTACTGCCATTTTTCTGAAAATGACCGTTAGAAATTACAAAAAATGACCTCGGTTTTATATTATTAGCACTTCTAAAAACTGAAGTTTTTGGAGATTCCCATATGTCTGGCTTAAGCAAGGAGCGCTCATGAACACCGAACCAACAAGCATACTCGATCATTGCAAGGAAATTGTAAACCGTTTGGCTTCCCAGCCCATGGATGCAACTTTTTTTGCCGATGCCCGGAAAGACCTTGCGGCGGTATCAACGGTTTTATCCGCAAGTCCAACCCAGACCGCCCTCTTTGCCCTGCTCCTTGATGAGTACGGCGAAGGAGGGACTTCACTCAATATCATTGCCGAAAAAATCAAATGCAGCAAAATACAGTTTCTTAAATACCTGGACGATTTTGAAACCCTGGAGCGGAAACATATCATTCGGCCCCATAGGGAAGATTGGGAATCATTTCGCGCCAGAAAACGTAACGGCGGCGGGACCGGCCTCCCTTCATATTTCATTACCATGGACGTAATAAGGGCGCTCCGTACCGGGGAAAAGTACCGCTATACGCCCTATATCAACCTGAGCCCCAAAGAATTTTTTGAGACCGCCGATGACCTTTTCGATTCCCTCAAGGATAACAGTGTTAGTAGGGACAGTTTGGTAGCGGAGTTAAAATCCCTGTTCCAATCCAACCGGGGAGTCGCCTTTGTAAAAAATATCAAACCCCTTTCACTCACGGGGAGTTCTGTGCCGGCGCTGCTTTTTTTCTGCTGTGCCCTGGTGGTCAATAACCGGGAAAAACTCTCCTTCAAATATATTCGTCCTGTTTTAGCGTACCTCGGCTCCCGGGTACTTGAAAAGAAATTCAGGGATATGGATCATCTGTTATTCAAAACCGGACTTATCGAAAATGACTGTGACCGGGGTATAGCGGACACCGAATACTTCAGGCTCACCGAAAAGGCAAAGAAAATTTTCCTTGCCGATGTTGACCTGAAAGAAAAAACTAATCGGGGCAGGAATCTTATCAGCGCGGAAACCTTGAAACCACGGGAGCTATTCTACAGCACACAGACCGGGCGGCGTATAGAGGAACTCACCTCGTTACTGCGGGAAGAAAACTTTGCCACCATAAAACAGCGGCTAACGGAACGGAACCTGCGCTCCGGCTTTACCTGTATTTTCTCCGGCCCCCCCGGAACCGGCAAGACTGAAACGGTCTACAACCTGGCCCACAAAACAGGCCGGGACATCATGCTGGTGGACATATCCGAAACAAAAAGCATGTGGTTTGGGGAAAGCGAAAAACGGATCAAAGAACTATTTGACCGGTACCATGGCCTGGTAAAAGGCGGCGGCCTTACTCCCATCCTGTTCTTTAACGAAGCGGACGCCGTATTGGGGAAGCGGCAGGAATTGGGTGAAGTGCGGCGCGGCCCCGCCCAGACCGAAAACACTATTCAGAACATCATCCTGCAGGAGATGGAAGACCTGGCCGGGGGTATCCTCGTCGCCACGACCAACATGACGGAAAACCTGGACAAAGCCTTTGAACGCCGGTTTCTCTACAAGATTGAATTTGAAAAACCCAATGCGGCCGCCAAAACTGCCATCTGGAAAAGTAATCTCCCCGGCCTTACGGAAGACGATGCCGCAGTGCTTGCTGAACGGTTCGATTTTTCAGGAGGCCAGATAGAAAACATTACCCGAAAGGAAGCGGTGTCTTCCCTGCTTTCAGGCAGGCCGCTTTCCCTTGAGGATATCCTTGTCCTCTGTGAAGAAGAATATTTGGAAAAAGACCCGGTAAAAATTGGGTTTTGCGTATGATTTTCAATCGTAAGATGTGACAAAATTTGACGAAACGTTTATACTGTCATAGGCCAAGGAGGAGTATATGAAGGGCCAACGGGAACGGGTAGCAAGCAATTTTCACGAATTCCGTATGGGGGGTATCGCGTCCGGAACACTGTACCGGAGCAGTCATCCCATAACGGACGCAAGTGCCGAAGACGCCAGGGAAATTGCCGAATCTGCCGTAAAAGCGCGGATAGCTGCGGTGCTGAATTTGTGCGATACAAAAACCTTTCTGACAAAAATAGTAAAGACTGCCCCCTGGTATCACCGGCTTTTCAAGGAGAATAAGGTGATTGCGCTGGATATGGGGTTTGATTTTCTCAGTACCCGTTTTTGCACGAAACTGCGCCGAGGTATACAATTTATGCTGACCCATGACGGCCCGTATCTCCTCCACTGCCATGCCGGGATAGACCGGACAGGGTTTGTGTGCGCCGTTCTGGGCGCCCTTATGGGTGCGAAACTCGGTGATATCGTCAGTGATTATATTGCTTCTTATAACGATAAATCCCTGACTGATGACTATCCTGAGTTTACCGGGTTTATCCTTGATGATTTTCGCAAATTGAACGGCGGTGAAGAAATAACCGATGCCAATTTGCAGGACGTGGCGGAAAATTTTCTTGAGCATAAGGTGAAATTAACCCGTGACGAAATTGCGGAGTTAAAAGAAAAATTGACGATAAAAAGGAAAGGGGCGTAATAAAATATGGCAGGAAACAGCAGGGGTTACAAAACAATACTTCCTATACACGAAGGGGATACCACCGATTACAGCCATCGCAGGGGGAAAGAAATAGTTGGTCTTAACATTGATAATGATGTTACCGCGATAAACGCCTGTTTTGCGAATAATGAAATTACCGATCTGGTTCTTCCCGATTCTGTAACCGCCATCGCCCCTTCCGCCTTTCAGTCTAATCTGCTTAAATCGGTAAAACTACCCAAGGGACTTACCTGTATCGAATATGCGGTGTTTTGTAATAATTATCTTGAAGATATTGAGATTCCCAATTCCGTTACCCTAATCGACGCCTATGCTTTTACGTCAAACAGACTTACGAATGTTAAACTGCCGGAGGGTCTTGAGAAAATCGGCGGCTGCGCATTTATGAAAAACTGTCTTACCCGCATTGAGGTTCCCGATTCCGTTACAGAAATCGGCGCTGATGCTTTTCGATCAAACCGGCTCAGGTTTATTAAACTTCCCAAAGGCCTTGATAGTATATCTGATAATTGGTTTATGGAAAATAACAAGATAGAAAGCATTGTGCTTCCTCTGAATCTCAAATGGATTAGCGATACGGCATTTAAGGGAAACCCTATCACCAGTATTGCTATCGGTAAAAATCTTCAAGGGCAGCAAAATGATGATGACTTTACACCCGCATTACTGCCATCTGCAACCGCCTTTGGCATTTACGGGGCACGTTTTATTGATAGTTATATTTATAACAACTCCGCAGCAGGGACCTACGAGTATGACAAGGCCGCTGACAAATGGAACTATCGGGAATAGCAGGGGGAAATTATGGCAGAACGGAAAAAAAGAATCGATGCGATGAAAAAAATACATGGGCGGCTCTCTACTATGGAGGAAGAACGATTGGCAGAAGAAGCCCGTTCCCATTCCGACACCGGAGATACCTTTTCCCGGCAGAACGACTACGACAACGCCATCAAGGAATACACCCTGGCCATCCGGTTGCACGGTACGGCTGCCTGCTATGCAAACCGGGGAAACTGTTATTTCAAAAAAACATCCTGGGCAAAAGCCCTGGCGGATTACTGCGAGGCCCTGCGCCGGGAATCGCAAAACAAAACGTATCAGGACTTGGTTAGCGCCGGTCAGGAAAAGATGATAACCACTGAATTATGGCTTGCCGCAATTGAGCTTTCCGGCTATGTATTTAAGTTTATGCCGGAAAATCTCAAAACTGCCGACTTCTGCCGGGATGCGATTGTGACAAATGTTCACAACTTTGAGTATGTGCCGGAAGCAATTAAGCAATCAAAAAATGCCAAGGGTATTCCATTCTACCATATCGCGGTAAAATGGAATGGACTTGTGCTTGACCATATCCCTGAAAATTTAAGAACCCCTGAACTCTACCGGGCAGCAGTGCAGTCGAATGACTTTGATCTGGAGTACCTTCCTGATAGTCTAAGCACTCCCGAACTCTACCTGGCAGCGGTGCAGGAGTCCGGCGATGCATTGATGGATGTACCGGAAGAATTCAAGACGGCGGAACTCTGTCTTGCGGCGGTTATGCAGAATGACGGGGCGTTAAAACATGTGCCGGAAGCACTCAAAGCAACGGTTCTCACAAAACTGGAAAAAAGGGGATATGATAAAACTGATTGTCACTGATTTGGACGGGACTTTGCTCGATGACAGGGGGGAGCTTTCCCCATACACGGAAGTGGTTTTCGCGGAATGTAAAAGGCGGCAGATTCTCATCGGCATTGCCACGGCACGGACGGCAGAATCCTGTGAAGCGATTGCGGAGAGATTTCAGCCTGATATTTTGATCACCGAAGACGGCAGGACGGTCACCGTGCAGGGGAAAGTGGTATTCGCGCAAGCCCGTCCCCAAGCGAAGAACCTCGATAGCTTGATCTCTACCCTGTTGGTCGATTGTGCCCTGTCTGATAAAATGGACGGCATCCGTGAAGTCATGAAGCATTTGTCAATCGCATCATCGGAAATCGCCGCTTTCGGGGACGAAGACAACGACATCGGCATGGTAATCGAATGCGGCGCCGGAGTGGCAGTAGAAAATGCAACACAAGAATTAAAGCAAATAGCCGATTATGTGTGCGAAAGCAACAACGATAACGGCGTTGCCCGATGGATAGAGCAGAATGTTTTAAGGGGAAGCGGTACAATGAAAACAAAGATACTCCATGGTGGACAGCCACAAGATTTCGGATGGCAACATTCGGGATAAACTGGCGCCGATGGTTCAGGGGATTTTGGGGCACCTGCCAAGAAATATGTGATAGACTGGTGAAATCTTAAGGAAGAGGAGTTGGGTATGGCAATTAAGACTATTAACACGAAAGGTAGGTATCACGAAGAGATTAAGTTGCTATGGGAAAATCAAAAAGAATCCATAAAAAATAATAACAAGAAATTGAAAAAAGTAATGGGGCGCGGTGCTTTTTTAGAAGATAAATTGTACACAGATACTATACTGTTCCTGGGGATTGGTTCGTCCCACGACGGGGAAGATCATGGGACATGTGAACCTTATGACAATATAAATTACCATAACATAGCGAAGAGCAAAGCTTCTTATTACAAAGCCATTGAGGAAATAGTAGGGCAAACTAAGTTTAAAAAGTGGTCGCATATAGATTTGACGCTTCTAAGGGAAACCAAACAAAAAAGCGTAGAATCTTTTTATAAAGATAATTATGCTATTATGAGGGAACAGAATGTATTTGCCATCAAAATGATAAAACAGTCAAAACCAAAACTTATTGTTGCAAGTAACGCTTTTGTGCGTAAAATATTGCAAAACGAGAAAGTAGTAAGCAATCAACCAGAGTTTGGATTGGGTTTTGAATTTTCATCTGCTGATAAGGTCGATGAAAAAACAGGCACCTATATAATTACGAAACCTTTGGCAAATGTCCCTGTTTTCTTTACCAGAATGTTAAGTGGGCAAGGTCAACTGGACATAGGCTCCCGCGAACGTTTGATTTGGCACATTAACTATGTATGTAAGGTATTAAAAATTAATTAACATTAATGATGGAGCCGCAGCAAAATTAAAAGCTGCGGACCAGGAGCGTGTATAATGAACATAAGCAAAAACTCAGGGCATCTTTGTTCGGTCTATTGCCCCTCTTGCGGAAAGGTCACAGACAAGATTTCGTTTAATCTGCTGCGGGAGGCGGGCCGGGTGTCGGCGGCCTGTCCGGTATGCCGGGAGATTACCTATCTGGAATATGACGGGAAGACGGTTTCGCTGTATCACCACGACTATGAAACGGAGATGGTTTTGAGGGGAACGTGAAGGGTTAAGAAGGCAAGATGAGCGAAATTTCTCTTGGCATAGTAAGAAGTATATCCTGGACTGAATAACAGATTGGTAACTAAAAAGGAGAGTATTATGATTAGAGACAATATCCCCTCCCTTAAAGAACGAATACGTCAATGTGCTATTCGATGGGGGCTGGAATTTGAAGGTGAGGAAAAGTGTTCATGGAAGCCTTTTGCTAAAGCTCCTTATCATTCTACTTTTTCGCATTGGTTTGATTCAGTTATGGGACTGAGAATATCAGAAGAAGCTCTTAAGTATTGGACTGATCAAGGATGGAAAGTTCCTGATTTGGTTTCAACATTTTTAAAATGTTATTCATCACCTGGAAAAAAAAGAAAATATGATATACATGATATTAAATATGATCATAATATTCCTCACCGTGAATGTTTTAAAAAAATGAAAAAAGTATGGAAGCAGGGAGGAAATCTTGTGGACTGGATTTCTGAAAATAGAGGAACTATTGATATTATTACAGCTAAACAAAATAAAGAAAGGGATAATGAAGGATTTCAATTTTCTGGAACTTATGAAGAGAGATCATTAAATCAAAAAATGATTTTAATTCATGATGGAGAAAAATTTATCAGGGATTGTTAATATATATTTAATGGACAATAATTCGGTTAAAATATATAAAAGCATTAATTGTAGCAGAAAAAACTGCACATACGCTGCGCCGCGGTAGTGGCCTGGACTCCGAAAAACCCCAGTCGGCGCAGCGGCGCCTTTGTGTCGTAAACTTTTCATGTTAGGCGGGATTGAATTTGGCTGCTGGGACAAAAGGCCTTGCCTGACACGCGAAAACCGCCCCCGCCCCCCAAAACCCGGAGTAGGGGTAGCGGAATGGACCGGAGCGGCAAAATTTATTTTGCCGTGAGGACCATGGAGCGCAGGGGAAGCAGCGTCGATTGCGGCTGCCGCTTTGGCCGCCGGGGCTTCCACGTCCGTTTGGGCGCTTCCCCTTCTTTCCCCCCTTACTTGAATTTTCCTCCGTTTCCGCTTATAACTAGACGTAAGCCTTTGTCTTAAGAGGAGCGTGCCGGATGCCAGGGGATCTGCTGAAAAGGACCGATGAGACGATCCGTTATATCCGGCTTAAGACCGGCCTGCAGCCGGAAATCGGCCTGGTGCTGGGGTCCGGGCTGGGTGCGCTGGGGGACCGGTTGGAGGACCCCTGCATCATTCCCTACGAAGAGCTGCCCCATTTCCTTAAAAGTACCGCCCCCGGTCACCAGGGGCGGATGATCATCGGCCGCCTTAAGGGTAAGACCCTGCTCTGCATGCAGGGCCGGTTTCACTACTACGAGGGCTATACCATGCCCCAGATCACCTATCCCGTGCGGGTGATGGCCAGGCTGGGCATCAAGACCCTGATTCTGACCAACGCCTGCGGGGGGCTGAAAGGGGAATTTTCCCCCGGCGACCTGATGCTTATCACCGATCACATCAACTTTATGGGGATGAACCCCCTGATTGGCCCCAACGAGGATGATTTTGGCCCCCGGTTTCAGGATATGACCACGGCCTATACCCCGGCGCTGGCCGCCCTTGCCCGGAAAACGGCGGCGGAGCTGGGGATTCCCCTGCGGGAAGGGGTGTACCTGGGCTATTCGGGCCCCAGTTTTGAGACCCCGGCGGAGATACGGCTCTTTCAGTCCTTCGGCGCCTCTGCGGTGGGGATGTCCACCGTGCCGGAGGCCATTGTTGCCCGCCAGAGCGGCCTCAGGCTGCTGGGGCTCTCCTGCGTCACCAACCTTGCCGCGGGGATTCTGGACCAGCCTATCAGCGGGGAAGAGGTGATCGAGGCGGCGAATAAGGCGGGGGAAAAGTTCATCCGCCTTTTGACGGAAATCATTGGAAGGATATAGAACATACGTTTTAAGGAGGAAAGAAAATGAAAAAGATCATGGTGATTCTTTTGGCATTGGCGGCGGCTGGTTCCTTTGTTGGGTGTACCAAAAAGGAAGCGGCCAACAGCGGTTCGGCACAGGCGGCGGCGGGTCTCAAGATCGGTATCGTGACCACCTCCGGGGTGGACGACAAGTCCTTCGGGCAGGACTGCTATAACGGCATTCTGGATTTTATCAAGAGCAACAGCGAAGCCACGGTAACTCCGGTGAAGGAACCGGATATCAGCAAGGTGCTTGACGCCGTGGCGGATGTGATCGCCGACTACGATGTGCTGGTACTGCCCGGTTTCCAGTTTGCCCCGGTGGGCCAGCTCCTGCTGGATAATCCTGACCGCAAGGTTATTCTGGTGGATACCGCCCCCACGGACGCGGCGGGAAAAACCATCGAACTTGATAACGTGTATTCCATGCAGTTCCACGAGGAAGAGAGCGGATTCTTCGCCGGTATCGCCGCGGCGCTGGAAACAAAGACGGGCAAGGTGGCGGTGGTAAACGGTATCGCCTTTCCCTCCAATGTAAACTACCAGTACGGATTTATGTCCGGGGTGAATTACGCCAACAAACACTACGGCGTCAATGTTCAGTGTGTGGCGCTGCCCTCCTATTCCGGCACCGATGTTACCGGGAAAGCGGTTGGGGGCAATTACATCGGCGGCTTTGCCGATGAAGCCACCGGTAAGGTAATCGGCTCCGCCCTGATCGATCAGGGTGCGGACGTGCTCTTCGTGGCCGCCGGCAGTTCCGGTAACGGGGTGTTCACCGCCGCCAAGGAAGCCAATGGGGTCGCCCTTGTCGGGGTCGATGTGGATCAGTACGATGACGGTTTCAAGGGATCGGAGAATATCATTCTTACCTCGGGGCTCAAGGTGATGCACAGTAATGTTACCAAACAGCTCCAGGCCATCAAGGACGGAACCTTTAAGGGGAAGAACGAAACCCTGGGGGCCTCCACGGATTCCACCGGCTATGTTTCAGCCCAGGGCCGGCACAAACTTTCCGCCAACACCCTGAGCAAGTTACAGGAAGCCTACGGCCTCCTCAAAGCGGGAACCATTGTCCCCGCCGCGAACTTCAACGGCCACACCCCGGAGAATTTCCCCGGGTTATAATCGCATTGTTTAAGAAGGAGTAATGCTGTGAGCGATGGCGAATATATCGTGGAGATGAGGAACATCACCAAACGGTTCCCCGGTATTGTCGCTAACGACGGTATTTCTCTGGGGATCAGGGGGGGAGAGATCTTCGCCTTCCTTGGGGAAAACGGCGCGGGGAAGTCCACGCTCATGAGCATGCTCTTTGGGATGTACGAACCGGATGAGGGTGAAATTTTTATCCGGGGCGAAAAGGTAACCCTGTCTTCTTCAAATGCCGCTGCGGCCCTCAACATCGGCATGGTGCATCAGCACTTCAAATTAATTTCCAACTATACCATTGCGGAAAATATCGTTCTGGGGATCGAGCCCCTGAAAAAAGCCGCGGGGCTTTTCCCCTGCGTTGATATCAAAACCGCGGAGAAAAAGATACGGGACCTTTCAAAGTCCTACGGCCTTGAGGTTGATCCAACCCTGCGGATCGAACAGGTGAATGTGTCCACCCAGCAGCGGGTGGAAATTCTCAAAATGCTTTACCGGGAAGCGGAGATTCTGATCTTCGATGAACCCACTGCGGTGCTTACCCCCCAGGAAATCGAATTCCTCCTTGAGATCATGGGGGAGCTGCGGAAGAAGGGCAAGACCATCATCCTGATCACCCACAAGCTTGAGGAGATTAAGCAGATCGCCGACCGCTGCGCCATTCTGCGCCGGGGCAAGTTAATAAAAGTGCTGCCCGTAAAGGACGCCTCCACCCAGGAGCTTGCCAATTTGATGGTGGGCCGGGAAGTTTCCATGAGTCTTGAAAAAACGCCGTCCCGCTTCGGGGATGTCGTCCTTGAGGTTGAAGGCTTAACGGTCCGCAATGAGGATCATTTTGAGGTGGTAAAGGATGTTTCCTTCTCCATCCGGGGGGGCGAGATTTTTGCCATCGCCGGGGTTTCCGGCAACGGCCAGATCGAAATTGCGGATGCCATCGCGGGGCTGGCAAAACCCCACCGGGGCAGGATCAGTCTTAAGGGGCAGGATATTGCGGGGGACAGTATCCGCGCCCGCACCGAGGCGGGCATTGCCTATATCCCCGAGGACCGGCAGAAGTACGGGGTGATACTGGACTTTACCCTGGGGGAAAATCTGGGGATCAAGAAGTACTATGTGCCGCCCTTTTCCGAAGGGGGGGTGCTGCGGCCTGAGGGGTTCCGGCAGTTCGCCGAGGACCTTATTGTCCGTTACGACATCCGCAGCGGGGAGGGGGCGAAGACCCCGACCCGGTCCATGAGCGGCGGTAACCAGCAGAAGGCCATTGTGGCCCGCGAGATTGCCCTGGATTCTGATCTGCTGATCTTTGTCCAGCCCACCCGGGGGCTTGATATCGGGGCCATTGAAAATATCCAGAAACAGATCCTTGATGAACGGGACAGGGGAAAGGCGGTGCTCCTTATTTCACTGGAGCTTGATGAGGTGATGGGCCTCGCCGATACCATCGGTGTTATCTTTAACGGGGAGCTCCTTAAAGTATCCCCCGCAGGTGAACTCAGTACCGAAGAAGTAGGAAAATACATGATGGGGGTGAAGGGATGAACAAGCCTGCTGCCGCCGGGGGAAAATTCCATTGGCTTGCCCGGCTCCTTGCGGATGATAAAACCAGTCCCGCGGCGGTCCCCCTCTTTTCCATTCTGCTTACGATAATCGCAGCATCACTGTTGCTGCTTATTTTGGGAAAAAATCCCCTTGTTGCAATGGCAGCTTTTCTGCGGGGCAGCGGTTTTATGATCAAGCCCTCCTATGCCGGCGGGCAGAATATGTTTACGGATTTTCTGTCATTTCTCGGCATCCTCTCCCCCATGCTCCTTGCGGCCCTGGCGGTGATCGTCGCACTCAAGGCGGGGATGTTTAACATCGGCATCGCCGGGCAGATGCTGGCTGCGGGCTTTATCGCCACCGTGTTTGTGGGCTACTCCCCGCTGCCCGCCCTTATCGCGCGGCCTTTGGTAATACTGATAGCCGTCGTGGCGGGGGCTGTTATGGGCGCCCTGGTGGGCTTCCTTAAATACCGCTTTAACATACACGAAGTGGTTTCTACCATCATGTTTAACTATATTACGAGCTATGTTACGGGCTTTTATATCAATACGTACTTTGTGGATATCATTTCCCGTTCGTCAAAGGTATGCAGCGCCGCTTCCCGGCTTACTATTTCCGGCATTACCCTGGGAAGGCTGCGGCCCACGATCCCCCTGGGCATCATTATCGCGCTGGCGGCGGTCTTTATCATCCGCTTTTTGATGGAAAAGACCACCCTTGGCTTTGAGCTTAAAGCGGTGGGCCTCAACCGGGACGCCGCCAAATACGCCGGCATCCGCCAGGGCAGGAGCATTATGCTGGCCATGCTTATTTCGGGGGCCCTTGCGGGGCTCGCGGGGGTTACCTATTATTTGGGCTATTACAACACCATTGTGCCAAAAGCCCTGGCGAGCATGGGTTACGACGCCATTGCCGTTTCCCTTTTGGGAAACCTCAGCCCCGTGGCGGCGATCTTCGCTTCGGCGCTGGTTACCATTTTTCAGAAGGGCAGCGTATACATGAGTTCCATCGTTGGTGTGCCCAAGGAAATTGCATCGGTAATAACAGGAATACTGTTACTGTTCAGCGCCTGCGGTACCTACATCCGGTACCGGGCCCATTCGCATATGGAAAGGAGCCTGTGATGGATACGATTCTTATCGACGGCCTTTCCTTTGCGCTGCCCCTGTTGATCATGGCTATCGGCGGTATTTACTGCGAACGCAGCGGCATCACCATGCTGGCCCTGGAGGGGCTCCAGGGTTTCGGCGCATTCACCGGTGCGGCGGCGGTGGTCCTCTGCGGCCTCAAACTGGGTATGGGTTCCCCATCGCTCATCTATATCGCCATGGCGGTTTCTATGATCGGGGGCCTGGTGTTTTCACTTATCCACGCGGGGCTCTGCATCAAGTTCCGGGCCCAGCAGGTGATCAGCGGGGTGGTGGTAAACACCCTGGCCATGGCGCTCACCACCTTTCTTACCAGCGTGATCAACGGCCTTATCACCGGGGACGCATCAAACAAATTTCAGATCGGGGTGTCCATCCGTTTTACCGTCCCCGGCCTTTCCCGGATTCCGGTGCTGGGGGGCCTCTTTAAAAACATGTACCCCTTCGAGATCGTGATCCTCGCAATCGCCTTTATTGCCTGGTATGTGCTGTATAAAACCCCCTACGGCCTGCGTCTGCGGGCCTGCGGCGAAAATCCCCACAGCCTTGACGCCGCCGGCGGGGATGTGGGAAAAACCCGGCTTATGGCGGTGATGATCTGCGGCGCGCTTTCCGGCCTCGGGGGCATCTTCCTGGCCTATTCCATCTCCGCCAACTATTCCCCCAATATCTACATGGGTTACGGTTACCTTTCCATCGCGGCGCTGATCTTCGGCAACTGGAAGATACTGCCCACCTTTGCGGTGTGCCTCTTTTTCGGCTTTGCAAAATCCGCAGGGTACCAGCTCTGCCTCTTTTTGGGGATGCCCGGCAACTATTCTGACCTGCTCCTGGTGCTGCCCTATGTGCTTACCCTGCTGCTGCTGATCTTCTTTTCCCGGCACAACCATCCGCCCCGGGCTCTTGGTGAATTTTTCGACAAAGGAAAACGATAATATATGGAACATTCGATTGATGACCGGCGGACCCGCAAGACCAAGGGACTTATCAAACAGGCGCTGGTACAGCTCCTGGCTGAAAAGGACATTAAGGATATTTCGGTAAGTGAATTATCGACCCTTGCGGATATCAACCGCGGAACCTTTTATCTGCACTATACCGATATTTATGACCTCTTCGGACAGGTTGAACAGGAAGTGCTGAACGAGTTCAGCCTGCATATTTCCAACTATAAGGAAAATTCCCAGGTATTGGGGCTGCCCATTCTGCTGAATTTGTTCAAGTACATCAAGGAAAACGCCAAATTTTTCAAAGCCATACTCCACACCAAGGAAACCAATTTCCTCAGCCGGGTTATTGAAATGAGCCGTCCCCGGGGGAAGGCTGAATTCCGTCAGCTTTATAAGGGATGGAAAGAAGAATATTTTGATTACTATTATGATTTTATGGCCTTTGGCGCCGTGGCCATGGTACGGCACTGGTTTGAAAAAGGTATGCCCGAAACCCCGGAATATATGGCCCATCTGGCGGAAAAGATGATAAAAAATTGTATAGAAAATGCGGTGTAATATAAATGAACTGTGATGTATTGATTGTCGGCGCCGGCCCTGCGGGGATCTTCACCGCCCTGGAGTTAATCAGGAGGGGATCCCCGGTCGGCGGCCCCGGCGGAGGAGCCGGCCTCAGGAAACAAAAGAAAATCGTGATCATGGAAAAGGGCAGCCCCATTGAAAAGCGGTCCTGCCCCAAGATTCATACGAAGAAGTGTATGAACTGTAAACCCTACTGTCATATTACTACGGGCTTTTCCGGCGCCGGGGCCTTTTCCGACGGCAAGCTGTCCCTGAGTTGCGAGGTAGGCGGTGACTTTCCCGACCTCATCGGCAGGCCCGCAGCCCAGGAGCTTATCAATTACACCGACCGCATCTACCTTGAATTCGGCGCGGTAAAAGAAGTTGAAGGGATCGGCAATGATGATAACATAAAGGATATCCGCCGCCGGGCGATCAAGGCGGGACTCAAGCTGGTGGACTGCCCCATCCGGCATCTGGGAACCGAGAAGGCCCAGGAACTGTACCGTAACATTCAAGGTTATCTCATAGAAAAGGGGGTTGAGTTTTTATTCGACACCGAATGTACCAATCTGATCCTTGGGACCTCAAGGCTGCAAAGCAGCGTCGAACCTTTGGTTCGCGGTTCCCCTCTTGAAAATAGCGTTTGTAAGGGCGTGCGGGCCCACGATGTCGGCAAGGCTGAACACTTTGATGTATTCGCCCCCGTTACCATTGTTGCTGCGGGACGCCGGGGCGCGGACTGGCTCGATCATATCTGCCGGGAACATGACGTGGTCCACGAAAGCGGCACCGTTGATATCGGCGTCCGGGTGGAGATGCGGAACGAGATAATGGAAGAGGTGAACAATGCCCTGTATGAATCAAAGCTTGTCGGTTATCCGAAGCCCTTCAAAGATAAGGTGCGTACCTTCTGCCAGAATCCCGGCGGCTTCGTCAGCCAGGAAAATTATGACAATAACCTTGCGGTGGTAAACGGTCATTCCTACAAGGAGATGAAATCCCGGAACACAAACCTTGCGATCCTCAGTTCCCATAATTTCAGCGATCCCTTTAACCAGCCTATCGCCTACGCGCAGAAGATCGGCGAACTGACCAACATGCTGGCGAACGGGCATATCCTGGTTCAGCGTTACGGTGATATCCTGGACGGCAAGCGGACCTGGCAGGACGAGCTTGAACGGAGTTCCGTGCAGCCCACCCTAAGCGACGCCGTCGCCGGTGACATTACCTCCGCCATGCCCTACCGCGCCATGACCAACATCATCAATTTTATTGAAGCCCTGGATATGGTGGTCCCCGGCTTTGCCAGCGCAGAAACACTGTTGTATTCCCCGGAACTTAAATTTTATTCCAACCGTATCAAATTGAACAGCAGCCTCGAAACCAACATCCCCGGCCTTCACTGCCTTGGGGACTCAAGCGGCTGGACAAGAGGACTGATGATGGCAAGCGCCATGGGGGTCCTCATGGGCCGGGTATTGGGGTAGGGGGAAAAAATATTGGACTTGTTCGACAACTCGGTTAGTTGCCGAACAAGTCCTGCAAAATACTTCGTATTACCTGTTTTTACTCAAGGACTTTTTTCAGGATATAGTTATCAGTAAGAGCGCCGGTTATCTTTTTCCCGGCCATGTCCAATTGGATCAGGATGTTTTCACCGACTTGATAATGCGGGGGCATATCCCTGACATCCAGTACAATGGCGCTTCCGGCATCATTCCACTGAAAGGTCCCGTCTTCGGTAAAAACCTCTTCGCCCCGGTCAATGTATTGATAGCTCATACCATAAGTCCCGTCTAAGTCCAAAGTTATCTCAACATTGATACCCGGCCCATCCGCCGCCGGTAGTACTCCCCTATAAACACCATCCCAATTCACGCTGTTCCTTGAATTGTGGGCGGCATCAATAGCCTTGCCTGTTGATACGCATGCGCCTAATCCAAAAAACGATAAAGCCACAGCAAACACTAAAAACGTTTTTTTCATGTCATCCCTCTTGTGAGATTAGATTAAATTTGTTCGGCAACCCGGTTAGTTGCCGAACAAGTCTATTGTATATTATTGAAAATAATATATCAAGATTTAGTAATGATTGTGCAACCTTGGCCAATCTCCGCAGTCAAAACTTCTACATGGTATCCCTTGAAAAAATGACCCTGGCCGAATTGTGTGTTCTGGCGGCGGATAAATATAAAAACAGACGGGCCTTTGAAATCTACCGGGAAGGCAAGGTCTACGATCCGGTGAGTTACCGCCTGCTGGGGCTCCGCTCCCGGCAGTTTGGGGCGCTCCTGGGGAGCCTGGGGGTAAAGGCCGGGGACCGGGTGATGATCCTCTCGGAGAACTGTCCCGAATGGCCCATCGCCCTCTTCGGCGCGGCCATGGCCGGGGCCATAGCGGTTCCGGTATTGCCCGATTTTACCCCGGAACAGATCGGGGCCATCGCCGGCCATGCGGAGCTTTCCGCGCTCTGCGTCACCGAACGGACCGCAGCAAAAATCGATGCCCTGGAAGTGGGGGTTCCCCGGATATACCTGGACACTATGGAAAATACGGGTATCGGGGCCGGGGGCGGGATGGGGATACAGGCTGCCATCCGGGGGATACCGAAAAGGCTTCCCCTGCGTGAGCCGGGCAAGGGGTTTGCCTTTCCGGAGGTCAAGGGAGATGATCCTGCGGTGATTGTCTATACCAGTGGCGCCTCGGGGGCCAGCAAGGGGGTGCTGCTTTCCCACCGGAACCTGATTTTCTGCGCCCGTGCCTCCCGGTCATTGATGAAGGTCTTTCCCCGTGACCGGCTCCTTTCGGTTATCCCCCTGGCCCATACCTACGAATGCACCCTGGGACTCCTGGCGGCGATCCTGAACGGGGCCTCCATCACCTATCTGGACAAGCCCCCGTCACCGGTGGTACTCCTCCCGGCCATCCAGTCCATCAGGCCCACCATCATGCTGACGGTCCCCCTCTTCATCGAAAAAATTTACCGCCAGAAGATAGCCCCCGCCCTGCACAAAAGCCCCCTGTATAGGTGCGCCCTCACCCGTCCCCTGGCGCTGTATCTGGCGGGGCGGCAGCTCAACGCGGCCTTTGGGGGAGGGGTCCGCTCCTTCGGCATCGGCGGGGCGCCCCTGGCTGCGGATGTGGAGGACTTCCTGCGGCGGAGTAAATTCCCCTACGCCCCCGGCTATGGCCTTACCGAGGCAGCTCCCCTCCTTGCCGGAACCGCCCCCTACCGCTTCCCCGCCCATTCCGCGGGTTCGATCCTGCCGGGGGTGGAGATCCGCATCGCCCCCCCGGCGCCGGGTTTTACCGAAGGGGAGATACAGGCCCGGGGGGCCAATATCATGATGGGCTATTACCGGGATGAGGGGGCTACCAAAAACGCCTTTACCCCCGACGGATGGCTCAAAACCGGGGATCTGGGCAGCCTGGACAAGGGGGGCCATCTTTTTATCCGGGGCCGCATCAAGGCAATGATCCTGGGCCCCTCCGGGGAAAACATCTACCCCGAGGAAATCGAAATCCTCCTCAACGCCTCCCCCTTGATCGAAGAAGCCCTGGTCCGCGCCGGTGAACAGGGGATACCCACGGCCCTGGCCGTGCTGAGCGGGGAGGCCAAAAAACGCCGCCGGGCAGCCGCCGAATCCTTCGACAGGGAACTTGAGGAATTAAAAAATACGGTGAACCGCCAGCTTCCGCCCTTTTCCCGGATAAGCCGCATCGAAATCCGGGACGAGCCCTTCGAGAAAACACCCACACAGAAGATCAAACGTTTTCTGTATCAGTAATAACTTGCTTGGTCTGCCATTTGCCGCCCTTCCAGCGCTGGGCGTAGCAGATACCCCGCACAACCCAGTCCGCAACCATGGCGATCCAGATCCCCATCACTCCCACATGGAAGACATAGGCGATAAGGTAGGCGCCGATTACCCGCACCAGCCACATTGATATGACCGCAGCGACCATGCAGTACCCGGCGTCCCCGGCGGCCCGCAGGGCATTGGGCAGGGAGAAGCTCAGGGACCAGAGGAGGGGGGAAGCGGCGCAGAGCAGCCAGGTAAACTGCTTCGCCATGTCGTGGGCTTCCTGACTCAGGCGGAATATCCCCAGGAGGGGGTCGATAAAGAGGGCAATCACTGCGCTGAGGATGGTTACTACGCCGACGATGAGCCACATCAGGCGGCGGGTAAAATATTTTGCGCTGTCGTAATCCTTTGCCCCCACGCATTGGCCCACGATGGTCAGCATCCCAATGCCGATGGCGGTGCCGCTCATGTTTGTGAATGAATTGATCACCCCCGTTACGGCGTTTGCCGCCAGCGCCGCGGTACCAAAACTGGTGGCTATTCGGGATACGATGATCTTCCCCAGCTGAAACATGGAACCTTCGATCCCGCCGGGGATTCCCACCTTAAGGATGCTGCGGATCATATGGGGCACTATCCTGATGCGGAACAGCCCCGCCAGGGATATGGGCCCCCGGCGGAGGCGCATCAAAAGAACCGTAAGGATCAGCGCCGAAACAATACGGCTTATCAGGGTGGAAACCGCCGCCCCCGCGACGCCCATATGAAGGCCGTAAATGAGGACGAAGTTAAGGGCAATGTGAATAATGTTTACCAGGATCGATACCATCATGGTGACCCTGCTGTTACCGATGCTGCGGAACAGGGCGGCGTCGGCGTTGTAGAGGGAGAGGAAGGGATAGCCCAGGGCGCTGATCCGGAAATAGGTATCCGCCGCCTGCATCACGTCACCGGCGATATTCCCGTAGATAAGCTTAAGCAGCCGGGTACGGAGGATGAGGGTAAAAATCATGATGATGAGGGACACGAAAACAGTGGTATAGATAAGCTGCCGGGAGGCCGCCGTGGCGTTTTTGCTGTCCCGCCTGCCGATGTACTGGCTTATCACCACCGAGCCGCCGGTTGCCAATGCCCCAAAGGCGATGATCAGCAGGGTGGCAATGGCGTCCACCAGGGATACCCCGGACACCGCATATTCCCCCACGGAACTCATCATCACCGTGTCCACCGCACCGATGGTTACCGCAAGGGTCTGCTCCACCACCAAAGGCCAGAGCAGCCGGAACAGGGCTTTCTTGTTCCATTTCTCGCGCATGGTAAAGGCGTTAGGATCACTCATCAATAATATTACGGTTCTACGCGCTTTCGGTCCCGTGGGAAGAGGCTTGCCTCTTTTACATTGGGGAGCCCCAGGAGTTTCTGGGTAAGCCGCTCGCAGCCGATGGCGAAACCGCCGTGGGGGGGGCAGCCGTATTTGAAGACCGCCAGGTACCCGGCCATATCTTCCGGCCTGAGGCCGAACTTGGGAAGGGCCTCCGCCAGGGCATTGTAGTCATGCTGCCGCCGGCTCCCGGAGGTGATCTCCAGGCCCCGGAAAATCGCGTCAAAGCTCATGGTCAGGGCAGCGGCCTCTCCGGTCCCGGAACCTGAGCTCAAGGGATAGGTGTAGAAGGGCCGGTGCCGCCGGGGGAATTCGTTGACAAAGGCCAGATCCGAGCCATGTTCCCGGAGGGACCATTCGCAGAGGAGCCGTTCCGCCTCGGGGGTGATGTCGAAGATTCGGGCGGAAGCGCTTGCCGCACTTTTCCCCCCGCGGACGGCTTCGGCGTTGACGATCTTCAGGCACTCCTCGTAGGACACCGTGGGGGCCCTGGCCACTGAGGCGGGGTCGGGGATTACGGCGTTCCACAGGGCAATGTCGGCGGCGTTTTTTTCGATCACCTGGGCAAAGATGTAGGCCAAAAGGTTCTTTTCAAGTTCGATAAGTTCCTTTTCGGATTCGATAAAACCCAGTTCCACGTCAAGGGAAACGTATTCGTTCAGGTGCCGGGGGGTATCGTGTTTCTCCGCCCGGTAGACCGCGCCGATCTCAAAGACCCGTTCAAGCCCCGCGGCCACCATGGTCTGCTTGTAGAGCTGGGGCGACTGGGCCAGGTAGACCTTGCGATCAAAGTAGTCCACCGCAAAGAGGTTGGTCCCCCCCTCGGTACCGCTCCCCACAAGCTTGCTGGTTTTTATCTCGATAAAATCCTGCTGCCGCAAGTACGCGGCAAAGGCTTCTATAATAGTAGATTGAATTTTGAAGATCGAACGAATTTTGGGGTTCCGCAGTGAAAGGGAGCGGTTGTCCAGAATCGACTCAAGGCCGATTTTGGAGACATCCCCGTTGACCTGAAAGGGAAGATCCCCCGCAGCCTTGCTGAGGCATTCCAGGGACCGCAGCCGGAGTTCCACCCCGCCGGGGGCCTTTTCGTTCAGCGCCGGGATGCCCCGGGCCACCACCACCGACTCCAGGGTTAAATCCGCCCCCAGAGGGGAACCTTCGGCACTTGCCTCGGTGGAGGTTCCCGCCTCGGAGAGCACCAGCTGGAGCAGCCCCGACCGGTCCCGGAGGATCACAAACCGAATCCCCCCCATGTCCCGGATCCGGTGAATCCAGCCCGCCGCTTCAACTTCTTCCTGATGTCTTTTCTGCGCCGCCGCCAACATATCCTTTGCCAATATCCGCATGGTTTCTCCTCCGGTTAATAGGTAATACTACCCCAGAGGATTGTTTTTTTCAATTAAGGCTTCTATCTGTGCGCCGGCGATTTTGGGGTCCGCCCGGCCGTTGGTCCTCTCCAGCACCTTGCCCACGAGAAAGGCAGTCAGGGTCCGCTGCCGTTTTCCGTTACCCCCTGCTGCGGCTTCCCGTGCTTCGGCAAAGGCCGCTTCCTCGGCGGCATGAACCGCCTGCACGATCTCGGCGATTTTTGCCGGATCCGAAAGCCGCTCCCAGCCCCGTTCCCGGATGATATCCGCCGGGTCCTTGTCTTCCGCAAGAACCGCTTCCAGGGTCTGTTTGGCAATCTTCACCGAAATCTGCCCCCCGCTGACCAGTACCGCCAGGGCGGCCAGCCGACCGGGGTTCAGTTTAAAGGAACCGATAGCGTGAAGGGGGATGCCCTCCCGGTTGAGAATATGTTTGACGTCTTGTAAAAGCCAATTGACGATGCGGAGGGCTGCGTCTTTTTTCCCAAGCCCCGCCGAAACCGCAGAGGAAACGGCGGCCTCAAAATAATCCGCCGATGCCTTTTCCTCACAGACCAGGTCCGCCTGTTCCGCATTGAGTCCGAATTCCTTTTCGAAACGCTTGGCACGGGGAACCGGCAGTTCCACCAACGCGTCCTCCACGGACTGTAAAAACGCCGCGTCGGGGCTGAACACCGGGAGGTCAGGCTCGGGGAAATAACGGTAATCGTTGGCGTTTTCCTTGGTCCGCATGGGCATGGTCTCGTCCCGGTTCTCGTTCCAGAGCCGGGTCTCCTGGACCACGGCCTTCCCCGCGTCCAGCATTTCACCTTGCCGGGCAATCTCGTAGTTGAGCCCCAGCCGCACGAAGCGGGATGAGTTGAGGTTCTTGATTTCCACCTTCCGGCCCAGGCCCTTTCCGGGGAAGTTGATGGACACGTTGGCGTCCGCCCTCAGGCTCCCCTCCTCCATGTTGCCGTCACAGACCCCCAGATAGCGGACGGTGCGGCGCAGCTGCTGGATAAAAAGCTCCGCCTCCTCCCCGGTTTCCATGTCCGGCTCGGTGACGATTTCCAGGAGCGACACCCCGGCGCGGTTATAGTCCAGCAGGGACACGGTCCCGGTGTGGATCATCTTGCCCGCGTCTTCCTCAAGGTGACATTCCTTGATCCGCACCCGTTTCTTGAAGGCCAACCTTCCGGGTTGGCCCGGTTTAGCCGATCCTGTTCCGTCCGCAAGATCCTGTTTGCTTTCGATATCAACGTAGCCTTCCTGCCCCAGGGGGCAGGCAAACTGGGAAATCTGGTAGTTCTTGGTCATATCGGGGTAGAAGTACTGCTTCCGCTCGAACCAGGTTTTTTCCGGGATGCGGCAGTTCAGGGCACGGGCCACCATGCAGCCCATCCGCATGGCCTCGACGTTGAGGCTGGGAAGCACCCCCGGATAGCCCAGGCAGACCGGGCACACGTTGGTATTGGGCTCGTCCCCGAAGGCGGAACGGCAGCCGCAGAACACCTTGGTTTTGGTTAAAAGGTGAATATGAACTTCAAGTCCGATGAATGACTGGTATTGCATGTTAACTCCAATAGGCCTTATAGCCTGCGGGATGGGGAATGGGATGGGCCTGTTCCCAGGTTTCGGCGATGTCCAGCAGGGTTCCTTCCGCAAAGGCCCGCCCGATCAGCTGAACCCCCACGGGCAGCCCCCCCTCCACCGACGCCGGGAAGGACAGGGCCGGCAGTCCCGCGAGGTTGGCGCAGCAGGTGTAGAGGTCCGCCGCCTTCTGGGCAAAGGGGGACAGGGAACTCGCCCCCCGGCCAAAGGCCCGGGTGGGAAACACCGGCAGCAGGATCGCATCAAATTCCCCGGCCGCCCCTCCACCGGAAATGCCATAATCCGATGATCCCAGCAAAGCCTCAAAATTCCGCCTGATCCCGGCGCGGATACGCTGTGCCCGCAGGTAGTAGCGATCCTGAAAGCCGGAGCGGAGCACAAAGGTCCCCAAAAGGATACGGAGTTTTACCTCATCCCCGAAGCCCGCTTCACGGGCCTTGTCGATAAGGTCGTCGGGGTTTTCCGCCCAATCGGGACGCGCCCCGTAGCGGATGCTGTCGAAGCGGGCCAGGTTGGCGCTGGCCTCGGCGGTGGCAATCGTGTAATAAGCGGGAACCCCGTACTTGAGGCTGGGGATTTCTATCTCCTTCAGGGTATAGCCCAACTCGGTAAGGCCATCCTTGGCAGACTCAAAGCCCTTGCGGACTTCCGCTTCCAGTTCAGCGGCCTGTGCCGCAACCCCCAGGGAACTGGCTAACGCCAGGGAGACTTCCCCGGCATCCCCACCCTCCCTGGCGTTAGCCAAATCTTTTCCCGCTATCTCCGCAGAAATCGCCTTTGCCACCGCCTCCGGCGACAGGACCCCGATGGTCCCCTTCCCCGCATTGGCGCCGTACAGGGCGGGCGCCGCCGCAGGCGCGTCATGGCTGGTCTGGTCCAGGGGATCACCGCCCCGGATAACGGAAAACACCGACCGGCAGCGGCCGACAGAATCGGCCAGGACCCCAATGCCCTCAAGGCTTGAGGCGTAGGCCACGAGGCCGTAACGGGAAACCGCGCCGTAGGTGGGCTTGAGCCCCACCACCCCGCAGAAGGCCGCGGGCTGCCGCACCGATCCACCCGTGTCGGACCCCAGGGCAAAGGGCGCAAGCCCCGCAGCCACCGCGGCGGCGGAGCCCCCGGAGGAGCCCCCCGACACCCGGCTAATGTCCCAGGGGTTATTGGTCTGTTTGATGGCGGAATTATCCGTGGAGGAGCCCATGCCGAATTCGTCAAGGTTAGTCTTCCCCACGGGCACGGCCCCGGCAGCCAGCAGCTTCTTCACCGCCGTGGCGGTATAGGGAGCCTTGAGGTGCTGCAGCAGCTTCGATCCGCAGCTGAGGGACATACCCTCCACGGCGATATTGTCCTTAACCGCAAAGGGAAGCCCCTTCAGGGCAGCGGCGCCAGCAGGCAAAGGCGCAGTTTGTCCTGAAAGACAAACTGCATCGGACCGGAGGTCCGCAAACTCTATAAAGGCCCCAACCTTGTCTTCCCATTCCTTAAAATATGATAAAAAGCCCTCAGGCAGCTTAAAAGCCATAGTTCCTCACTTTGATTATAAATAAACAGGGATTAAAGAACATTGGGAACTACCACAAAACGGCCGTCCCGTTCACCCGCATTATTGAGTAAATTTTCATTAAGGTTATCGGAGGGATTGTTATTCGGATTCAAATTATCGGGGCGGAAATAATTGGAGGCAACGGTCCGGGCAACTGCGGAATTGCCGCTGACGGTTACGTCTGAGGCAGCATTGTCTGGAGTAAAGACCGCTTCGTCCCTGTCGGCCGACTGCATGGCGGCAAAGTACCCGAGCATCTGCTCAAAGGCGGGAAAAGCGCCGGCCAGCTCTTTTTCGCTCAGGTTGAGGTGCGCCAGAGCGGCGGTTTCCTGTAAATCTTCGATCTTCATGGAACGATCTTTGCACAGGACCCATTTTCATGTCAAGTATAGGGCGGGATAGGCGCGGCGCTTCATGGAGAGTCAAAATATTATCCGGAGGCGACAGCTTGTCTACCCCGGCGCCTTACCTATTGACAACTAATTAAATATCCATTAACTTTACCTATATTAACTTAATGGCGGTTACATTAATATGAATTTTTATGATCGAAAGAAGGAACTGGAAAGCCTCAACCGCAGCCGGATAAACTCAAAAAAAAGTCCCGGCTTTACCGTAATGGCGGGACGGCGGCGGATCGGTAAGACGGCGCTGCTCGTCGAGGCCGTAAAGAATCAGAAATACCTCTACCTTTTTGTAAACCGGCAGGACGAAGCCCTGCTCTGCGCACAGTTTCAACAAATTGCCGAAAATGCGCTGGGGCTGCAAATCTTCGGCGTCATAAGCCGGTTCCGGGATCTCTTTGAGCAGCTGCTGCTCTTTTCCGTCAAGGAACCCTACACCCTCATTATTGACGAATTCCAGGAATTTGAGCGGGTAAATCCGGCCATTTTCGGGGAAATCCAGAACCTCTGGGGCCAGTACCAGAACCGGGCAAGGATCAATTTTATCGCCTGCGGTTCCATCTATTCAATGATGATGAAAATATTTGAAAACGCAAAGGAGCCCCTCTTCGGCAGGCTCACATCCCGGATCATCCTGAAGCCCTTTACGGTAAGCGTCATCAAAAAAATTCTTTCGGATTATAACCCCCGCTATACCCCGGAAGATCTGCTGTGCCTCTATATGATCTCCGGGGGCGTCCCAAAATATATCAGCCTCCTCATGGACGGGGGCGCGCTGAATAAAAACAAAATGCTTGATATGGTTACCGCCGCAGATTCACCCTTTCTGAATGAGGGAAAGGATCTTTTAATATCCGAATTCGGGAAAGATTACGGTACCTATTTTTCGATTCTGCAGCTCATCGCCGCAGGCAAAAATACCCAGAGCGAAATAGATTCGATCATCGGCAAGAATACCGGGGCCTATCTGGTGAATCTGGAAAGGGAGTATTCGCTTATCATCAAAAACAAGCCGGTCTTCTCCAAACCGGAAAGCCGCAGCGCCCACTGGAAGATCGGCGACAACTACCTCCGGTTCTGGTTCCGTTTTATCTATCCCCATCAGGGTCTCATCGAAATGGGACGCTTAGATTTACTGCGTGAACTGATAGCAAAGGATTACGAAACCTACAGCGGCATTATTCTGGAAAACTATTTTCAGGAAAAATTGGGCGAAGAAAAACGGCTAACCGTCATCGGTAATTTTTGGGATAACAAGGGTGAAAATGAAATTGACATCGTGGCCCTGAACGATCTGGACAAAACCGCGGTTGTCGCAGAGGTCAAGCGGAATCCAAAGAAGATCAATATTGCCGCCCTTACCATGAAGGCCGCAAAAATTCAGAAAGAACTGGGAAAGTACAAAGTTGAATTCCGGGGCTTCTCAATGGAAGATATGTAATTTTCAGCCATTGGAGGTATACTGAAATCATGGAATTTGTCATAACCAAAGAGGAACAACGGACCCTGCTCGCCGACGCCCGGGAGGCTATCGCCGCCGGGCTGGAGGGGCGCAGTCCCCAATACCGCCGCAGCCCCGAATTGGCCAGGGCCATTGCCGATGGGCATTCCGCACTGGCCCAACCCTGCGGGGCCTTTGTCACCCTCCACCTGGGCAAAAACCTGCGGGGCTGCATCGGCAGGCTGACCGCGGGCTGGCCCCTGGAAAAGACGGTGCAGACCATGGCGGCGGAGGCGGCCTTTTCCGACCCCCGGTTCCCGCCCCTCTCCGCAGACGAACTGGGGCGCTGCTCCATCGAAATTTCCGCCCTCTCCCCCATGGCCGAATGCCCCGAACCCCGGTCGGTCAAGGTCGGGGTCCACGGGCTCTACCTTATCCATCGGGGCCGCTCCGGGGTACTGCTGCCCCAGGTGCCGGTTGAACAGGGCTGGGACCTGGAGGAATACCTGGACTATATCTGCGTCAAGGCCGGACTCCCTTCAGGCTCATACGAAGCGCCCGGGGCGCAGCTCTACACCTTTACCGCGGTGGTGTTCGGGGAATTCGATCAGTAGACAAAATCCCCCTCGGCTTGCTATAATGTAAAGGAGTATTCGGTTCATACCCCGTTTGACCGAATCCAATGAGGAGGTCAGTTGTCGGAAAAGGATTTACGGATAAATGAGCAGATCCGGGTGCGGGAGGTTCGTCTCATCCGGGACGAGGGCGAGCAGCAGGGTATTATTACCACCCTGGAAGCCCTTGAACTTGCCAAGAGTCTGGGGCTTGATCTTGTGGAGGTTGCCCCCCAGTCGGTTCCGCCGGTGGTCAAAATTCTGGATTATGGCAAGTATAAATTCGAGAACGAAAAAAAGGTTCGGGATTCCCGGAAAAAGCAAAAACTGCTCAAACTGAAGGAAATCCGGATGCAGCCCAAGATTGACGAGCATGATCTGGACTTTAAGTCCAAGCATGTGCGGGAATTCCTGGGGGAAGGCAACAAGGTGAAGGTTACGGTTCGTTTCCGGGGACGGGAACTGGCCCATACCGAGCTGGGGCTGGACGTTCTAAAAGATGTGCTTGCCCGTATTGAAGGGGACTATGTGATGGATAAGCCGCCGGCCATGGAAGGCAGGTTCATGTCCATGGTATTGAGCCCCAAGGCCAAAAAATAGTTTTTTTAGAATTTCGTTATATATGGAGTGGTGTAATGCCTAAAATGAAGACCAAGAAAAGCGCGGCAAAGCGTTATTCTTTCACCGGGACCGGTAAGGTTAAGTACAAGAAGCAGAATCTTCGTCATATCCTTACCAAAAAGTCCAGCAAGCGCAAACGGAATCTCCGTCACGGCGGTATTTTATCCAGCGATAATGTACCGGTAATCAAGAAACGGCTTTTACCTTACGGTTGATTAGGAGAGGAATGATATGTCAAGAGCAGTAGATGGTCCCAAACGGAAGAATCATCGTAAAAAGATACTCAAGCAGGCCAAGGGCTATTGGGGACGCAGGCACTCGAACTATAAGGTCGCCAAGGACGCGGTAACCAAGGGGCTTTTCTATGCCTACCGGGATCGGCGGGATCGGAAGGCCGATTTCCGCAAGATCTGGATTATCCGGATCAACGCCGCCTGCCGTGCCGAAGGGCTGTCCTATTCCCGGCTGGTGAACGGCCTGGCCAAGGCAGGGGTCGCCATTAACCGGAAGGCTCTGGCCTTCCTTGCGGTGGAAGACGCCGCCGCCTTCAAAGCGGTGGTTGCCCAGGCCAAAACGGCGCTGGGGGCCTAAGGTATGGTAACCCTTGAGCAAGTCAGGCTGCTGGAATCCAGGGTCGCCAAGGCGATTGATTTTGTCGAACGGGTAACCGGGGAAAATGTCCTCCTGCAGGGCAAACTGGACTCCTATCAAAAACGGATTGACGAGCTTGAAGTTTTAATCCAGCAGTTCAGGGAAGATCAGGGCCGCATTGAGGACGGGATCCTTTCCGCCCTGGACCGGCTCAACCAGTTTGAAGACACCATCGAAAAAAGCATATCACCGGTACCTGCCGCCGAGGCCCTCCACCCTGCGGCAAGCTTGGGCCGGGGTTCCCATCCGGCAGGCAAAAAACCCGCCGCCCCGGTTGTGCCTGCGGCGTTGGTTCCGGAATCTGCGGATCCTTCCGAAGAAGAACTTGGTCTTGATCCCCCGGTCCTTTTTTCGGAGGACCTTGAAGATCCCCTTTACCGGGAAGACGCCAAAGAAGCCGCCCCGGCGGAACTCCCTACGGATGACCCGGAAGAGGCGGCGGAATCAGAAGAAACCTCAAGCGGGGAACTGGATATTTTTTAAGGGGTTTCCGTGCCGAAAAGCGATCTTCGTCTGGATATACTGGGTACTTCATTTTCCATCAGCGCCGACGAAGACGCCGCCTACCTTGACAGCCTTTTGGACCGTTTCAAGGCTGAGGTCGACAAAACCCAAAAATCTACCGGTCTCAAGGACCCCCTCAGGATAGCGATCCTGACGGGTTTTTTGCTCTGCGACGAGATTCAAAAACTCAGGCAGCAGGAAAAGGCCGGGGTGGACTTTAGCGGCACCTTACGGAATGAGCCTGAAGAGCGGGAAACCGAACTCTTAACCCTGGACCTTATCGCCCGGCTTGATGAGGCGCTGGAAAACAAACCCTCCCTGCAATGACGCCGCGTATGAACGCAATCTTTAAACTTAAAAACCAGGTAAAACACTACAACTGGGGTTCTCCCCAATGGATACCCCGGTTGTTGGGGGCAGAAAATGCCGCCGGGGAGCCCTGGGCGGAACTCTGGATGGGGGTCCATCCCGGCGCGCCTTCGCAGGTGGTCTTGAATGACGGCAGCCGCTGTACGGAAATCACCCTGGGCGGTCTGATAGCGCAGAACCCCCGGCAGTATCTGGGAAAAGAAGTGTCCTCCCGGGTCCTCCCCTTCCTGTTCAAGCTGCTGGCGGCGGCAAAACCCCTTTCCATTCAGGCCCACCCCAGCCTGGAACAGGCCCGTATGGGGTGGCGGCGGGAAAATGAGCGGCATATCCCCCTGGATAGCCCAAACCGAAACTACAAAGATGAAAACCACAAACCGGAAATCATCTGCGCCTTAAGCCCCTTTACGGCGATGTGCGGTTTCCGGGAGCCTGAAGAAATCGCCGCCCTGCTGGAACACTTTTTCGGCGCGGTCATGGACGGCCGCCGGGCCCCCCGGTCCCTGCAGCAGGGCCTCCGGGGCCTGAAAACCGCATTGGCGCCGCCGGCGGATCACAGAAACCCTACCGTGGTCCCCCCGCTTAAATCCTTCCTCAAAGCCCTTTTCAGCCTTTCCGCAGAAACCCGGCAGGAACTTACCGAATACATCCTGAAAACAGACAAGACTGATCTATCTAAAGAATTCGACGCCGGGGCCTGCTTCCCTTCGGAATGGGAAAATATGGTCCGTTTTGCGGAACTCTACCCCGGCGATCCGGGGATCATCGCGCCCCTGTACCTGAATTTATTGAAGCTCGCCCCCGGAGATGCGGTCTATCTGGACGCCGGGGTCCTCCATGCCTACATCGACGGCTTTGGGGTGGAACTGATGGCCAATTCTGACAATGTGCTCCGGGGGGGCTTAACTCCCAAGCACGTAGATGTGGATGAACTCATGGGGGTACTGGACTTTTCTCCCCTAAAGCCTGAGATACTCAAACCACAGCGCCTACATTCGGCCGCAGCGGACGCCGGGTTCTCCCGGTATATCACCCCCTGCAAGGAATTTTCCCTGGGGGTTCTGAGGGGCACGGGTGAAACACAGGGCTTTCCCCCAGGAAAGCCCGCCATCATTATCGTGACAGAGGGGGCCGTGAAGGTAAACGCCGGTAAAAAGGAAGAACTGATTTTGAACCGGGGGGAATCCGCCTTTATCCCCGCAGAGCAATCCGGGCAAGCGCCGCTTGGCTTGTCCTTCGAGGGGGACTATACCCTCTACGCGGCCACCCTCCCATAAAAATGAAAATCTTTGTGGACGCCGATTCCTGCCCCCGCCCTGCCCGTGAACTGGTACTCAGGGCATCGGTGCGGACGGGAATACCGGCTGTTTTCGCGGCAAACCGGCCCATACCGGGGATAAGCGGGGAAACGGCGCGGGGGGAACGGATTGCGGTGAAAATGGAACTCTGTCCTCCGGGGGAGAATTCCGCGGATAACCGGATCGTAGAACTGGCACGGCCGGGAGATCTGGCGGTAACCCGTGACATACCCCTGGCAAGCCGGCTCGTAGAGGCGGATGTCTGTGTCATCGATGACCGGGGCCGGCTGTATACCCGGGAAAATATCCGGGAGCGGCTTTCCCTGCGGGACTTTATGGTGGACCTTGCGGAAAGCGGCCTGGGGATGGAACGGAGCAACAGCTACGGCAAAAAGGAGCTCAAGGCCATGGCGGACAGCCTGGATCAGGCGCTTACACGGCTTATCCGGGAAGAAAAAAGTAACCTTAAACCTGGACGTTCTCGGGATACAGGCTCTGGATCTGTTTAATATTGGGCAGGATCTCGAAAAAAATATCCACCAGTTCAGGATCGAATTTAGTCCCCGAAAGCCTGCGGATCTCCGCGAAGGCCCGTTCCGGCGGCCAGGGTTCCTTATACACCCGTTTTGAGCAGAGGGCGTCAAAAACATCGGCCAGAGCCACAATCCGGCCGGTAAGGGGGATCTCCTCCCCCCGGCGGCCCAGGGGTTTCCCCTTCGCGTCGGTCTTAAGGGGCGTCCCGGTAACGGGGTCAACCCAGCCGGGGTAGCCCGAACCATCCCAGTTTTCGTGGTGGGTAAGTGCGATATCACAGGAGAACGTATCCATAGAAGACTGGGGATCGTCAAAAAGCCCTGCGCCGTAAACGGAGTGGTGCTGCATGACAAGGTACTCTTCCGGGGTAAGCCTGCCCGGTTTTTTGAGGATCACATCGGAAATCGCCACCTTCCCCACATCGTGGAGCATGGCGGCGACCTTAAAGACATCCCGGAATTTTTCCCTTTCATCGTCTGAAATTCCATGATGAAAGGCCCAGCGATCATAAATTTCCACCGCATAACCGGCAACCCGGTTTACATGGGTACCGGTCTCCTTGGGGTCCCGGAGCTCCGCCATCCGTATCATCCTGAGGATCATGGCCCGGGTCATATAGGCTTTTTGGAGCGCCACCGTGGCATTGGCGGCAAAATGGGTGATAAGAAATTCATCCTCCGCAGAAAAGGGGATCGTATTCCCGTCCTTATCCTTGGAATTAATCACCTGAATGACCCCCAGGAGATTGCCGTCGGCAGTGACCAGGGGGATTGCCAGCACCGAAGTTGTTTTGTATCCGGAAATTTTATCGTAGGAAATACCAAAGGAATAGGGCGCGTCCTTGGGTATGGTATAGGCATCGGGGATGTTCACCAGGGTCTTGGTCAGGGCGCAGTACCCGGAAATGGTCTTTTCGTTGACAGGTACGGAAAAAACCGAATAGATCATCTTCTGTCCGGGGGGCAATTCCTTCTGGGTGGTATCATTCTGGGCGTATTTTATTACCAGCCGTTCGATTTCCTTACCCTGATCCTGTATCTTTTCTTTCACATAGATCGAGCCCGCATCCGCATGGACCACCTTCCGGGCTTCCAGAAGGATCCGTTCCAGAAGAAGGTCCACGTCCTGTATCTGGTTGAGTTCCAAATCAAGACGGATAATAGATCTAAAATCTACATTCTTTTCTTCCATGCTAAGTCTCCACGGGGGGGGGGGGGGGGGGGATCATTCTTTACGCCCGGTGCATTTAATAACATGATAGCCGAATTGGGTCTGTACCACATCCCCAACCGATCCCGGTGAAAGCCGCTTTACCGCCGATTCAAAGGCGGGGACCATTTTTCCGGTCCCAAACCAGCCCAGATCTCCCCCGGAAGATTTCGAGGGGCAGGTGGAAAATTCCCGCGCCAGGGATTCAAAGGGAGCGCCCTGTTTGACCCGCTTCAAAAGGTCCTCCGCAAGGCCCCGGTCTTTTACCAAAATATGACTCGCCCGCCATTCCATATTATTGCTCCTGTTATTATTTTACCTTAAAAAGACAAAAGTAAACAAGGAGCGGACGTTTCCTTAATTATTTTTTATCGGCATAATATATGTTTATATAGTATACTATGATACAGAGAGGATCAAAACATGAAAGAAATTTTTCTTACCTTTGCGAAGTACAATGAAGCCGCCAACAAGGCCATTGTTACTATTCTGAACACCCTGTCCAATGATGACCGGGAAAAATCCCGCAAGAGCTATCACGGGAGCCTGTCGGGGCTTGTCCGGCACACCCTGGAGGGCCAGGTGTATATCCTGGGGATGTTTAAAGACGCGGCTGCGGGTAACGCCGCCGCCGCAAAGGCCCTGGCGCCCCTGGCAAAGATCGAAATCCCCGAGGGCAAAAAACTTACCGAGGAACAGTGGAAGACCGTTACTGCGGGTCTTAAGGCCGCCGATAAGGCCTATATCGCCTTTGTCGACGCCCTGGAGGAAAAGGATTTCAGCGCCCCGGTTGCGGTGAGCTGGTACAATGGCAAGCCGCCAACGGCGCCCCTCTCCTTTATGCTCCAGAGTCTTGCAGTCCATGGAACCCACCACCGGGGGCAGGTATCGCAGGTTCTGGATTCCCTCAAAATCGACAACGATTATTCGGGGATCGATATAAAGTTCCTGTCCAAATAAGGCTGCCGGTAAGGACTCAGATCAGCGTCTTGTTCGGCAACTCGGTTAGTTGCCGAACAAGTCTTGCAAAATACTCCGTATTTTGCGTTTTTTAATGGTTGTTGTTCAATAACTTCAGTTATTGAACAACTTTAGTGTCTTAATGCTTGCCTTGATGGCCTCAACCCCCTCCTGCGGGGGGCGGGACAGGGGCAGGCGGGGGACATCTCCGTAATATCCGGTCTGGTCCATGGCGCATTTTACTCCCCCCACGCCATAGGTTCCGGATATTTCAATATTGCCCCTGATGATCTTCTGATTGAGATCCACGGCCTTATGCAGGTTTCCACCGGTGATATATCCGTACAGTTCAACGGCCCGCTCGGGTAAATAATCCGCAATGGAAAGTACCCCGCCCACGGCGCCCCCAAGCATGGCGGCAAAAAAAGTATTGGCACTGCCCGAAAGGACCGCAAATTCCTTCGGAACCCCCAGGAGGATTTTTTCAACTCCGCTGGAGGACGAATCCTTAATACCCGCAATATTGGGATGTTTTGCACATTCCTTAATAAGGTTGATGGACAAATCAACCCCCCCTGAAAACTGGGGCGCCTTGTACAGCAGGCAGGGGGTTTTTACCCTGGAAGCGACATCGGTAAAATACTTTACCAGCGCCGGGTCCTTCATGGCGCTCTTAAAATAGGAGGGGGGAAGCAGGGTTATAAAATCCGCCCCCGCTTCTTCCGCCATAAGGGCAAATTCAATGGTTTCATAGGTGGATTCAAATATACATCCCACCATGGCCGCCTGTTCCGCGCCCTTGTACTGCAAAATGGTTTTAATGACCCTTTCCTTCTCCGGTGTGGTAAGGGATTTATTCTCCCCGTTGGAGCCGAGGATCAAATAACCCTGAAGGCCGGTTTGGGCGTATTTTTTAACATTATGAATTAAATGATCATAATTGATGGCGCCGTCCTCATTGAAGGGGGTAGTAATCGGTGCAAATATACCGTTCAGGGATTTCATGGACATCTCCTATTTATTGTTCAGCGCGTCCATGGCAAGCATGGCGCTGCCTGTCATGGGGCAGTCGGGGATTATTTCAAACCGATATGCCTGGAACAGTTTTTCTTTAACCCGCAGGAAGGCGGGATCTATCATGCCCCCGGTAAGTTTGATGGTTTTATTCAATTTGATAAAATTCTCGCAGATACCGATAACCGCCTTGATGGGTTCATGTATTCCCAACAGGATCGCCGCCAGAAAATCCTCCCGGGTAGTATCCAGGGTAAGTTCGGTAAAGGCCCCCTTTTTGGGGGTTAAGCTCTGCCGGTCCCCGGCGATATAGGGCAAAAATCGGACCGGCGTTTTGTCCAGGAACTGATCAACCACCCGGGGGAATTCTTTGCTGAAGAAGTCCCGTTCCCCCATGTCCCGGTAAAATTCCTTGCGGAACCAATCCAGGGCAAAACCGCTGGCGGTGGTGGCATAGATCTGCCAAAGCCCCGGTGTAGCGGAACAGCGGAGATAATAACGGTCATCTATCCGCGGCGTATCGGTAAGAATCGAAACCATTTCACTGGAACCGGAAATGTTCAGTATATGCCCAGCCTTGGTATTATGGGCCCCAATCTGCGCCGCAGCGGCGTCATTACTGCCAAGCGCAACGGGGATCCCCGCTTTAAGGCCGCAGAGATCCGCCGCTTCTTTGGTAAGGGAACCCGCAATGGCGCCGGCATTTTTAATTTCAGGAAGCAGGGAAAGCGGAATCCCGAAGGCGGAGCAGATCTCCTTTGACCAGCCTTTTCCGGTGATGGTCTCATACATTCCCGTCATGGAGGCATTAACCGGATCGGTATACCACAGACCCGTAAGCTTCTTGTAGATAAAGGTATTAAGATGCCCCAGCCGGCATGCGCTCCGGAAAACCTGCTCCTCGTTTTCCTTCATCCACAAAACCGAAGTGATTGACGCGCCGCCGGTAAAAGGCTGTATCCCCGTAATGGATTGAAACTTTTCTTTTCCCATCCCGGCCAGAATATCCTGGGTTTGTTTTTTACTGCGCCGGTCCAGGTGGGTAAAGATGGGATACAGGGCTTCCCCTGTTTCATCCATAAAGGTCATGGAGGGTGAAAAATTATCAAACCCAATCAGATCCACGTCATGCAGGAAATCGCCAAAGCCGCGGATTCCCCGGAACATGGCGTCCAAAACAGTTGTGCCGTCCATTTCCACCCAGTCGCCGTTATAGACCCGGATTTGATAGGGTACCTTGGCGGTTTTCAGAAGGGTGCAGTTTTCGTCAAGAACCGAAAACTTAATTGATGATGTGCCGAAATCCATAATGAGAATTTTCAAGATCCCTCTCCGTATAAAAATGTTTATTGCAGGGATAGAACTTTTTTAGTATACACAAAATTTTCACCCAGGGGAAGGGAATTTTGCCATATGTTTTTTAAGTAGTTTTATCACTTTCATAGAGGGTAAAACAATCAAATTTCTGAAAATTGTCGTGGTTATATGATTGACAGTTTACAGATGTCGGTATATATATAATAATATATCTGATAACTTATGATATGACATGTATAGAGAGGTGTTTTTATGGATCTTTCCAGTACCGAAGAAGCGGTCAGCCGTTACCGTTACATACCCAAAATGGTTAAGATTACCCAAAAATTTGAAGATGATTCCATAAAAGATGTGGTCGGGGTGCTCCGGAAGGAGCTGTCCCGGGATGCGGTTGTTTCCCTTATTAAGCCCGGTATGCGGGTAGCGGTTACCTCCGGCAGCCGGGGGATCGATAATATCGCCCTGGTGACCCGGGAGGTCATTGGTTTTCTCAAGGAAAAGGGCGCCAGGCCCTTTATTGTTCCCGCCATGGGAAGCCATGGGGGGGCCACTGCCGAGGGCCAGCGGAAGGTTTTGGAACATTTGGGGGTTACGGAGGAATACTGCGGCTGTCCCATCATGTCCAGTATGGAAACCAAACAGGTTGCCACCGCCCCCACCGGGGAACCGGTATTTATGGATAAATATGCTGCGGAAGCGGACGGTACGGTTCTGATTGGGCGGGTTCATCCCCACGGGGATGTGGCGGGGGGACCCCATGAAAGCGGCATGATCAAGATGATGACCATTGGGCTTGGCAAGCAGAAGGGGGCTGAGCTCTGCCACCAGCTGGGCAGGGCGGGGAATTTTGAACGGATCCCCATGTTTGCCCGGGGGATGTACGACAGTGTCAATATCATGTTTGGCATTGCCCTGGTGGAAAATACCTACCAGAAAACATCGGTGATTAGGGCTCTGGCAAAGGAAGAACTCTGGACCGAGGACCCCAAACTGCTGGTTAAGGCCAAATCCTATGCGGTCCCCCTGCTTCCGGTTCCCGCGGATATCCTGATTGTGGACGAGATAGGCAAGGATATTACCGGCGGGCACAAACAATACGAAACAGCCAAGAGTATTCTTCTGGATGTACGGGATAGTTCCGAGGGTAACTGCCTTGGTATGGGCTCCTACGATATCGGAACCCTGCGGCTTTTCAAAAAGATTGATTTCGATAAAACCTATATCAATACCCTTAATTCCACCCTGCTCTTTTATGCCGATGTGCCCATGATTATGAATAATGACCGTATGGCTATCCAGTTGGCCATGATGACCTGTAATGTGCTGGATAAAACCAGGGTCCGGATTGTACGGATAAAGAACCATGCGGAGTTTACGGAACTTTTGGTATCGGAAAACATGCTGGAGGATCTTAAAAGATATCCGGAGATAACCATTGCCGGTAAACCGGAAGCGATGGTCTTTAATGCCGGGGGGAATTTGTATTAAACCGCAGCTGCGGTTAATAATATTTGGAGGAAAAAAATGAAGAGGAAAGTTTTTTCAGTATTTCTTGTGATAGCCATGGCGGCTATTCTCATGACAGGCTGTGAGAAAAAGACTCCGGCTGCAACGGCATCGGCGGGGGGCGGCCTTGAAGGCGATATTACCCTCAGCATGATGTGGCTGGGCAGTACGGTGCAGACCCGGGTGCTTCGCGAATATGCCGAAGAAGTCTGGCCGCAGAAATTCCCCAACATCAAGCTGGTGTTTACCGAGGTTTCCAATACGGAAATCAATAATAAGGTAGCCATTGAAGGGGCTACCCAGGAAAGCGGTTATGATGTGGTAATCCAGAATAACCTGGTTGCCCCGCTGGTCAACCTGAATGCCCTTTACTCCATTGATGATTTTATCAAGCGGGATAACTACGATATGTCCAAACTGATGAATAACGGGCTTGATACGGGTGGGAAGTATTACGCTGTTCCTATCCGGGGGGATGTACGGACCCTGCATTACAACCAGGAACTCTTCAGGCTCGCCGGCCTGGACCCTGACAAGCCGCCGACGAACCGGGCGGAGATGGAAGCTTATGCGGAAAAACTCAAGGCGGTTCTTCCCGCAGGCAAATATGCCATCAATACCAACCTCACCAACAACGACCCCATTCTGGCGGTTTTGTACCAGATGGGCGCCGATATTATTGATACGAAAACCGGCGCCTGCGCGCTCAACAGCCCGCAGGCTGTGGCGGCAATTCAGCTGCTCTGTGACTGGTATAAAAAAGGCTACTTTGATCCCCGTTCCATAAGCTGGCAGTATTCCGATGAGGTCGCCGCTTATTTGTCCGGTAACGCGGCTATTTATGACGGATGGCCCGCCCGGTACATAGACGCCCGGGACCCCAGAAAGTCTACGGTGCTGGAAAATTCCCGTGTGGCGGCCGCCTGGGGTGAAAAGATCCTGATCAGCGGCTGGAGTATGGCGATATGGAGCAAAACCAAACATGCCGATGCGGCCTGGGAATTCCTTAAGTTTTGCGTAGACCCCGTAACCCAGAAGGCGGTTATTGACCGGGGCGGGGACTGCAATCCTACCCACTTTGACGTGCTTGGGGATCCTGAATTAAACGCCAAGTATGAAGTTCTTAAGGCCGTGCGGGATGTGTTCCCCAAGATCGAACGGCTTCCCCAGACTTCCCAGCTGCTCTATATCAGGAATCTTCTTACCGAATATATCCCCCAGGCAGTGAGCGGCAAAATGACTGCAAAGCAGGCCATGGACGCCCTGGTGGAAGAGGCCAACGAAGCTCTCCGTGACGCGGGAGAACTTAAATAAGGGATCGACGGTTTGTTTCCGGCGCACCGCAGTAAGCGGTCTGCCGGAAAAACTGTTTTTCAGAATTGAAGCATAGGCGGCTCCGGCCGCCGGTGCTAATGGAGGTAGCATCCATGAAAATAAGAAGATCCGTTTTGCAGTCCATGCAGTCATGGCTGATATTTGTCGGTCCCGCCATGATCCTTCTGGCTGTATTTGTCATTTACCCGATTATTCAGGTGCTCATTCTTTCCTTTCAAAAATATAATTTAGTATCCGGAATACCGAAAAGGTTTATAGGTTTAAGAAATTTTAGGGATATGATTGTCCGCCCTGACTTTGGCAATTCACTCAAGGTCAGCGGTATCTTTACCGCGGTGGGCGTAACTTCCACCATGATTTTGGGGGTTGCCCTGGCCCTGCTCCTCAATTCTCAGGGGTGGATAATCAGGATACTGCGGGGCATTTCACTGATCCCCTTTTTGATCTGCGGCGTAGCCGTGGCCTTTGCCTGGGTGCTTTTGTACAATCCTACCTTTGGCTTATTCAATTTTATTTTAAGCGTATTCAACCTTGGGCCCATAGACTGGCTTGGGGATCAAAAGATGGCTATTTATTCCATCGCCTTCATAGAAACCTGGCAATTTACACCCTTTGTCATGATCCTTACCCTGGCGGGACTCCAGGGCATCAGCTCCGATTATTATGAGGCGGCGGCCATTGACGGCGCAAACAAGGTGCAAAGGCTCCTTCATATTACCCTGCCTTTATTGAAGAATGTTCTGCTTACCATTTTTATCCTCCGCCTTATTGATTGTATCAAATCTTTTGAAAAGGTACGGATCCTCACCGTGGGCGGTCCGGTTAATTCCACGGATATTATGAGCCATTATGTTTACCGGATTTCTTTTATCCGAAATGAACTGGGACTGGGCGCCGCAGGCGCCCTGGTGGTGACCTTAATTACCGCGATTCTTACGGTGATTATTGTTAAAACGATAAAATCCGACGATGTCGCTTAATACGGGGAGGTGTTGATATGACTGTCTTATTCAGAAAACGTTTAGATTCTGCAATAATAACCGCCATTGGGGTTATTGTAATGGTTATTATCGCCTTTCCGGTTTTGTGGCTTCTCAGAACGGCGTTGATTCCGCCGGTACGTTTGTATGAGCTTCCCCCTCCGGTGTTTTTTAAGCCTTCTTTTGTCAGTTTCCCCCGGGCTATATGGCTGGGTTCCCTGAGTTCCCGTTTTATGAACAGTGTTGTTATTACTATTTTTTCTACCATAATCGGCGTGTTTTTGGGCGTCATGGCCGGTTATGGCATTACCCGTTTTTATTTTCCCTTTACCAGGAATATACATATCCTGATTCTCTTTAACCGCATGATACCCGGGGTGGCCATTTTGCTGCCGGTGTTCATCATGTTTAGCAAACTGCATCTTATTGATACCCGGCTGGGTATGATTATGGTTTATGCTTCGGGTCATTTGAGTACCGTAATCTGGATGGCCTGGGGCTATTTTAAGACCATGCCCAAGGAAATCGAAGAATCGGCCTATATAGACGGGTATGGTTCTTTCCGGGTTTTCCTCCAGATTATCCTGCCCATATCAACGCCCATTGTCGCTTCGGTGGCCATACTGTCCTTTACCGGAGCCTGGAACGATTTTATGATGGCGACCATATTGACCAGAAACAGGGCCGCCACACTGCCGCCGGGGATAGTTGCCATGATGGGTCAGACCGATATGGCCTGGGATCAGCTGTCCGCAGGGGGAATTATGGCAAGTATTCCCCTGGTGCTGCTCTGTATTTTTGCCCAGAAGTATTTTATTCAGGGACTCACTGCGGGTTCGGTAAAGGGGTAAGCGGCGTGGGTGACAATCTTTTGGAGCCGGTATTTTATGTAGTATCCGATCAGGATAATGTGGCTACCGCTTTGGCGGATATACCGGTCGGGACGGCGAAATTCCGGGGCGGCAGAGAGGGGACTATTCAGGTTAAACAGCCGGTTCCCTTTGGCCATAAGATTGCGGTTAAGGAGATCCCTAAGGGGGAGGATATTATCAAATACAAGGTCCCCATTGCGGTTGCCGATGCGGGCATCGGTATTGGTGAATATGTCCATGTTCATAATGCAAAAAGCAGGCTGGATACCCGTTCAAATTCCTTTGATACCCAGGCCAGGCCCGTAGATATTGAATACAAACTGTACTAAGGATTTACATAATGTTTACCACCGATGCAATAGGCAAGGGCTATCAAAGGCCCGACGGAAAAAAGGGGATACGGAACAAAGTTCTTGTGGTGTATACCGTGGATTGTTCTTCCCATGTGGCACAGGAACTTTCATCCTATTTCATGGCCCAGGGGAAGGATGTGGATGTGATCGGACACCGGGGCTGTTTTGATAATCAGCTTAATATCCGCCGTCTTTTGGCCTATCTGGTACATCCGAACGTAGGGGCTTCCCTGGTTATCGGTCATGGATGTGAGTATACCCAGGCTGACCGTCTGAGCGCCTTTGCCCGGGAAGCGGGGGGGCGGGATTCTCAATGGATCAAGGTTCAGGATGAAGGGGGCACGATAAAAACCATTGCCAGGGGCAAGGAAATTATTTCCGCCATGCTGACAAAACTCGAATCCACCCCCCGGGCGCCTTTGTTTTTGAAGGACCTCTTCTTCGGCGGCGAATGCGGGGGTTCCGATTTTGCTTCCGGCCTGGCGGGGAATAAACTGGTTGGTGATTTTTTTGATAACATCGTCGATGCGGGGGGCAGCTGTGTTTTTGAAGAGATAGCCGAGGCGGTGGGACTCGGAGATTACCTTGCAGGCCGGGGCGCTGACGAACAGGCAAAAAGGGAGATCACCGATACCTACGACAAGATGGTTTACCGGTGCAAATTAAGCGGCCAGTATTCTATCTCTCCGGGCAATTTTGACGGGGGGCTTACCACCATTGAAGAGAAGAGCATGGGGGCGGTAGTAAAAAGCGGGACCAGACCGATTCAAGGGGTGCTAAAAATAGCCCAGCGTCCCAGGGGAAAGGGGCTTTGGCTTTTGGATACCATTCAGGATAATCTTAAGGGACCTGCCCCGGCCGGGTCAGGTGATAGTTCGGGGCTGCTGGATCTGACTTCATTGGGGACACAGTTTAATTTCCTTGTTACCGGCCGCGGGCATGACGTGGGTACCCCCATTGCGCCGACCATCAAGATTACCGGAAATCCCAGGACCTACGAGAATATGATTGATGATATCGATATAAACGCAGGCCAGCTCTTAACGGGAAAGAAAAATCAGGCCGAGATGACCGATGAACTTCTGGGTTATGTAATTTCCCTGTGTAATGGAGCAAAAACCAAGGCGGAGCTTCTTGGCCATCATGAGGGAGAACTTTCCGGCGGGAATCAGATTCCGGATCGGGTTGTTCGTCCCGAGGGCTGCTGATAATAAGGGCATACAATGGGTGAGTACAGGTGTTTTAAATCCTTTTGGGGAATGACCGGTCCGCTTGAAGAACAGTTTAAAGCGGTTAAAGATGCGGGATATGACGGATTTGACGGGAGTCTTCCCGATCCCTCCCTGGATCAAAGGCTCATCGGGTTATTGCAGGAATATCATTTTCCCTATGTTCCCACGGTTAAAACCCAGGGGCCGGATCACTTTGCTTCTTTTCAGCGTGAGATTGACCGGGCTTTAACTTTTTCTCCTCCCCTTATCAATTCTCATACGGGCCGGGATACTCTTTCGCAAAAAGAACGGAGCGAACTTTTTACAAAAATTTTAAAGTATGAAGAACAGCTTCCCGTACCGGTCTCCCACGAAACCCACCGATCCAGGGTGACCTTTTCTCCCATGGCCGCGCTGGAATTGGTCAATGAATTTCCGACTCTGCGCCTTAATGCGGATTTTAGTCATTGGTGCTGCGTCTGCGAATCCCTGCTGGAGGATCAGGCGGATACCATGGCGAGGATAATTAAAAACGTCATATATATTCATGGCCGGGTAGGGTACCCTCAGGGGCCCCAGGCGCCGGATCCCGCCGCTCCCGAGTATGCCCGGGAATTGGCGGCCCATGAAGCATGGTGGAAGGCCATTGCGGTGAACCTGAAGGCGCAGAATAAAATGATCGGCTTCTGTCCGGAATACGGTCCCGGTTTTTCCCGGTATATGCATACCCTTCCCTATACGGATCAGAGCGTGGCGGATCTTTGGAAAGTTTGTCTCTGGGCTGCGAAACGGTTTAAGAAAAACGTTATTGATACAATTTAACTAATAAGGAGCGTAATATGCATTTCAATTGTAAAGAGGATATTATTCAATGTTCTCCCCAATGGAAGGGGGAGCGTTTTCCCGACGGGCGGCCCAAAGTACCGGATGATATACTTCGCCGTATCGGAAACACCACCCTTGAGGAGATGTGGGCGCCGCTGTACCGGCTTGAATATAAATATCAGCAGGAGGGAAGGCTTAAGCGGGCCAACCCAAAAAAGAAAATTCTTGTCGGCCGGGCTGTCACCGCCATGTATGCCCCCACCCGGCCGGATGTTGCGGATTACTATATGGATTTTGGGCGCAATACCGAAGGGCGGAAGGGCTTTTTTAACCAGTGGCCTCTGGAGGATCTCCAGGAACATGATGTTATGGTTATGGATATGTACGGCAAGGTCGTGGAAGGCTGTCCCATCGGCGGAAATCTTTCTACATTAATATCGAAAAAAACCAGGGACGGCGGCGCCATCGTTTGGGGCGGGGTCCGGGATATGGATCAGATCGTGGAAATAGAAAATACCCAGACCTATTATCTGGATACCGATCCGACCCCCTTCAGGGAGACCATGCTGCTGGGCATTAATATTCCTGTCAGGATAGGCCGTGCGGTTTGTGTGCCCGGCGATGTGGTACTGGGGACCCCCGCAGGGGTTATCTTTATACCTGCCCATCTTGCGGAATACTGCGTGGTGGATGCGGAAAAATCCCATGTCCGGGATATTTGGGGTTTTATACGCCTTAAGGAACTGAAATATACCGCCGCCCAGATCGACAGTCCCTGGGAGCCGGAGATGTGGGAAGATTTCCATGACTGGTTTGTTAAAGACGACGGGGCAAAAGACTACCGGCATCTTGATTTTAGTGAGGAGCTTGCGGAGGCACGGGCAAAGAAATCCGCCTCTCAGAAACCGGGGGAAGAAACCCGCTGGTAGGATAGGTACCGATTCGTTGCGAGGGGTACATACCCCGCCCATGGGGCGCTTAAAAAGGGTATGTACCCCGAGTCAAACCACCTTACGAGAACACCGTATCAGTTTAGTTTCCTTCTTTGATGATCTCGATCCTGATCCCGTCGCTTTGATCCGGTTCATCCTTGGGGGGTATACACACCTTAAGGATACCGTTTTTGTAGACCGCCTTGACCTTCTCCTGGGCGTATTTGTCCAGGGGAACAAAGTACTTCTGTTTTTCAATATCCTTCAATTTGAGACGGCGCTTGAAGTACCGCAGATTTTCTTCCGGAGGGGAACCTCGGCCTCCGGCCTCGGCGGCAGATTCGGGAAGGTCCGTGTTTTCGCCCTCGGCGATTTTTGCGGAAAAGACCATGTAGTCACCCTGGAAAGAGAGGCTGATGTCCTTTTCGTCGAAGCCCGCCAGGGCGAATTCGAAGATAAGGCTGCGGTCGCCCGTCATATAGGCGTTCATCGGCGGATAGGAATAGTTGGGGTAGTAATCGGTGTTTTCGTCGAAGGCGCCCTTGCCGAAGGGGCCGAATGGTCCCCGATTTCCGAAGCGGCCTTGCGGCCCAAAGGGACCCTGTGGGTCCCCGCCTTCGCCGTTTAGGCCGCCCCCAAACCGGTTAAAATTGCAGTGAAATTCGTCGCTGAAATCCCTGGCGGCATCGAAGATCTCGTCGAAGATCGCCCCCAGATCCATGTAACTCTTGCCCTTCATATATGGCTCCTTTGCGCGGGGCTTCTCCCCCTGCGCGACCGGCCTCTCGGCCCGGCTGTTTTTTCAGGACCCTCTTGCGAGCGATCCCGGGGAGCAATGTACATGCTCCTGTCTATATAATACTGTTTTGCGTTTAAGAAGGCAACTGCTACTGATTTGGTATTACCCGTAAGATTCGGGGTATGTTTTTTTGAGGGAACCGTCTGCGGAAAGAATAAAAGCCCAGGGCGGCGGCAAAAAGCAGAAGTACGCCGCAGGCGGCACGGAGCCCCTCGGCGGATTGGGGAAAGAGGGCGCCCGCAAAGAAAAAACCCGCGATGAAGCCCAGCAGGGGGGGGATAAGGGCAGCCGCTCCCTGACTCAAGAGGGTGCGGGGGCCGGCGCCGGTTTCCACCAGCCGGCCGGGGACCAAGTCCAGGTTGTTTGAATTTTCCGCAGTAATGGGGGCAAAGCCCTGGGCGCATTCCTGGTGCATGCAGCCGAAACACCCTGCGGGCTTATCCGGCTCAATGATGACCATTTTGCCGGAGACGCTGCGAACTCTCCCGGTCATGTTACGCCCTCATCCGCCGCCGCCGGCATCAATACCTCCGCCCCCGTTTCCAGTTGGGGGGCCTCGGGGAGCTTCTCCCGAATTCGTTCTATGGAAAGGGCCTTGCCGTCCCGGCCAAGATCGATAAGGACCCCCTGGAGTTCCGGCCTGGCCCAGGCGTCGCGGGTCCAGTCGGGGATGCCCGTGAGGTATTCCTGCACCCGGGATTTGATCTCGCAGCCCCCGATGGATTCGGCGCTGCCGGTACGGCCCGCGTCGGTGATAACCGCAGTCCCGCCGGGCATTACCTGTTCATCCGCGGTCTGGACCCGGTTGTGGGAACCGATGATGGCGGAACAGTGGCCGTCGGCGGCGAAGAAGAGGGTCCGCTTTTCTGCGGTGGCCTCGGCGTGGAAATCGATGATCACGTAGGGTGTTTCCTGGCGGAGCCGTTCCAGCAGGCTGGGAAGCATGGAAATGGGGTTGTTCCCGTGGACCCGCCCAAAGCTGCTCTGGCCCAGGATCACCGCCACGGCGACCTTTTCGTTTCCCACCTTGTACACCCGTGAACCGAAGCCCGGCGCTTCCGGGTTCAGGTTTGCGGGGCGCAGCACGTAGGGGATTTTTTCGATATTTTCGGTGAGGTCCTTCTTGTAAAAGCAACATTCCCCGGTGGTGAGCACATTGGCCCCCAGCTTGTGGAGATAGGCGGCGTGGTTCCGGCCCAGACCGTTCCCGCCGGTGGCGCCGTCGGCGCAGGCGATAACAAAATCGATCTGACAGCGTTTTCTCAGTTCCGGAAGTCCTTTTTTGAAGGCATACACCCCGGCTTTACCCACCAATTCGGCAATATAAAGAATTTTCATTTTTTACATCCTGTTATACCCGGCGAGGACCCGCTCGAATTCTGCGGCGGCCCGGTAATCCCCAAGTTCACGGCAGACATCCCGGAGGTTGAACAGGGCTTCGTAATACATGGAGGAAAGGCTTATTGCTTCTTCAAAACAATGACGGGCGTCCTCAAAGCTCCCCTCCACAAAGTAGAGCACCCCCAGGTTGTTCCAGGTTTTGGGGTCATTGTCATCCCGCATCAGGGCGCCATGGTAACATTGTTCGGATAATTCAAACTGTTCTGTTTCATAATAGATGAGCCCCATACTCACCCAGGCTTCCGCAAGATCATCATCGATAAGAATGGCCCGGGAGAAACTGTTGACGGCCTCATCGTAATCCCCGGTACGCTGCTGGGCGACACCCAGGTTCAGCCAGAGCAGGGGGTTTTCGGGCTCCATTATCAGGGCCTTCCGGAACAGGGGGATCGCGTCATTGGGCCGGTTCGCTTCAGTCAATGCGATACCGGAATCATTCAGATAAGCGGCTGTTTCCATTACACCCCCACTCATAATATAGCCCAAAAAATGGCAGTTTACCAGAGAATTTTCATTTTTGCGCCTCATCCAGGCAGGAAACAAGGCTTTTCACCAGATCTGCCGGATCGGTACTCTGCATGAGGGAGGACATCAGGCAGGCCCCGGCGGCCCCGGTTTTTGCAACTGCGGCGATATTATGCTCCGCAATTCCCCCGATACCGTACACGGGAATTTTTACCGCTCCGCACACATCACTTAAAAATTTCAGGCCCCGTCCTTCCAGCCCTTTTTTGCAATCGGTCTCGAATACATGGCCGGCGATAAGATATGCCGCGCCGTATTCTGCGGCATACCGGGCATCTTCGACGGAGTGGACGGAAACGCCATATTGACAGGGAGTAATTGGGGAAGAGGCGGGCGGGGCGGCGGACCGCACGGGGGCTTCACGTGTAGTATTTCTAAAGGCATCACCGCTTAGGTGTAAATATTTGCAGCCAAGATTTTGTGCGGTAACAGTAAAACTGTGGGGGATAAAGCGGACAGGATGACCGTGGATATTATGTCCGTGGACGCTCCGGCGCCCGCAGATACGGGACACCTCTTTTGCCAGGGCTTCGTATTCCTGCGGAGCCAAGTCCTTCTCGCGTAGTATTACTGCGTGAACACCTGCGGCGGCTATCGCCTCAATTTGATTCAGAAAATTTTTTTCACCTCCGACACAGAGCAGGCGATTCGTTACGGCGATAATTTTAAACATACAGGTAGTCGCTCATCACCGGCTGCAGGCCGCGCTCAAGAAGCATGCGGTAGATTTCGTCCACGCTGCGGCCGTCACTGATTTCAAACTGTTCGTCGCCGCTGGCCTTGCCGGAGTGCCCGCCGATGCCCGTGTCCACCCCGGCGGATATTTTGGTGGCGGCGATGCCCGCCGCGTTGTCCCGAAAGCGGGCGGTTTCACGGGTGGAGACGGTGATCCCCGCGAAGGGCATAAAGAGGCGGTAGGCGCAGATAATCTGGAGCAGTTCCGCTTCCCCTACATTCAGGGGCCGCAGTTTATCATTGCCGATAGTGGGCCGCAGCCGGGGGCAGGAAAAGGAGATTTCCGCATGGGGGTATTTGCGCTGGATGTGCCAGGCGTGGAGGCCCGTGGCAAAGGCGTCCCGGCGGAAGTCCCCCAGGCCCAGCAGCGCCGCGAAGCCGACACCCCGGACGCCGCCCATGAGGGCCCGTTCCTGGGCATTGAAACGCCAGGGGAAGATCCGCTTGCGGCCCGCGGGGTGCAGTTTTTGGTAGAGTTCCAGGTTGTAGGTTTCCTGAAAGACCGTGACAAAATCGGCGCCCCTTTCGCGGAGCCGCCGGTAAGCGGCGGTGTCCATGGGATAGACCTCAAGGCCCACCACCCGGAAATATTTGCGGGCAAGCTCACAGGCGGCGGCGATGTATTCCGGGTCCGACATGGAAGGGCTTTCCCCGGTCAATATGAGCACTTCCTCAAGACCGGTTTTCGCAATGGCCGCCAACTCCGCTTCGATTTCCTTTGGACTCAGCCGGGAGCGCTTGATAGTATTACTGCGGTTAAAGCCGCAGTACACACAGGCGTTTTCGCAGTAGTTTGCGATGTAAAGGGGGGTAAAAAGGTACACCGAATTGCCAAAGTGCCGCCGGGTTTCCTGCCGGGCCCGTTGGGCCATCTCTTCCAGAAAGGGCAGGGCCGCCTGAGAAAGGAGCGCGCCGAAATCTTCAGGACCGCAGTCCCCTGCATCCAAAGCCCGGCGCACATCCGCTGCGGTGTATTGTTCCGCACAGTAATGCTGCGAGGCATCCAGTACCGCATTCATAATGGCGGGATCGGTTTGTTCCATGCCGTCAAGATAGTTCAGGCAGTCAAGAGGAGAACCTTCGGTCCTCGGTCTCGGTTGAGGAGCAATATTTTTAGTTTCCACTTTATACGCCTCCGCCGGCACTTTCCGCAGTATTACTGTCATCCCGCAGAAAACCTGTCAGCGGGGAAGAAGCGGCGGCGCCCCTGTCCAGGACCCGGCCCAGGCCGGAAAGGTAAGCGGCCCGGCCCGCCTCAATGGCCTTCTTGAAAGCCTCCGCCATGGCGGGGATGTTGCCGGCGGTAGCGATTGCCGTGTTTGCCATCACCGCGGCGGCGCCCATCTCCATAACCTCGCAGGCCTGGGAGGGCTTGCCGATGCCGGCGTCCACGATCACCGGCAGGTCTATCTCGTCAATCAAAATGCGGATAAAGTCCCGGGCGCAGAGCCCCCGGTTGGAACCGATGGGGGCCGCCAGGGGCATGATACAGGCGGCCCCGGCGCTCACCAGGTCCCGGGCGGCGTTGAGGTCCGGGTACATGTAGGGCATTACAATGAAGTTTTCTTTGGCGAGGATTTCGGTTGCCCGGATGGTTTCGCCGTTGTCGGGGAGCAGGTACTTGGCGTCCCGGATCACTTCGATTTTGATAAAATCCCCCTGCCCCAACTCCCGTGCAAACCGGGCGATCTTCACCGCCTCTTCTGCGGTCCGGGCCCCCGAGGTGTTGGGCAGCAGGGTCACCCCCGGCGGAATAAAGTCCAGGATGTTTTCTTTGCCCCCCACATTGGCCCGCCTTAAGGCCACGGTGATCATCTGGGCCCCGGCGTTTTCCACCGCCGCCTTTATCAGCGTTAAGGAATATTTCCCCGAGCCCAGGATGAACCGGGATGAAAATGGGTGTCCCCCAATCATCAGGGGATCGCCCTGTCCGCCGCCCATGAAGTTTAAAATTTCCACCCTGTCCCCCTCTTTCAATATGACCGAAGCATAATCCTCTTTTCGCACCACCCTGTCATTGAGCCCCACAGCGATTCTGCTTTTGTCATAACCCTGGTCCCGCAGAAAATCTTCCAGGCTGGAAAGCGTTACCTCCGTTGGAATGCCGTTCACTTGCACCATATTATTTTGACGCCGCACTCCGGCCCAACTGAAAGGCCTTCCGGTTTGCCTCGCCTACCGGGGCGTCCTGGAGACCGGTAGGTCTCTTGACAAACATGGCGGCAATGGTGGCTTCCAGGGTTTCCGGTTTCAGGGGCAGGAAGGGACTGGCGGCCCCCACCATGACCATGTTGACCGCACGGGCCAGCCCCGCCTCTTTTGCCAGCGCCGCCGCTTCCACAATCCGGAAGAGGGGGAAGCCTTCGATATTTTTGAGGATCGAAGAAAGTTCGGGGTAGTTGGGGATATTGATGAAGGGTTCCGCCGCAGTCACCAGCGCCCCCTCGGGCGAGAGCCACGCGGTGTAGCGGAGGCTTTCCAGTGGTTCCATGGAGATGATGAGGTCCGCCCCGCCCTGGGGCACCAGATCGGAGGCAATAGTTTTGTCGGAGATGCGGAGGTGGGCCAGCACCGCACCGCCCCGCTGGGCCATACCGTGGACCTCGGACTGGCGCACCGCAAGCCCTTCCGTAACCGCCGCCCGGGCGATAATGGCGGCGATGGAGAGGACCCCCTGTCCGCCCACACCGGCGAGAATGATGTCCTTTTTCATTTGGCGGCTCCCTTTAAGGCTTTCTGCCGTTTGCGGAAAGCCTCAAGGCATTCCCGTTTGAAGATCACCACCGAAAGGCCCCGGTACTCGACTTCCGCCTTGAGTCGGGCGGCGTTTTCGTCCAGAAGCTGCCGTTTGGCTTCCAGTTCCAGCAGGTGTTCCGGCTTGACCCCCAGGCCCAGGATGAGGGCCTTGAGTTTGTCGGAGCTCACCATGGTCTCCTGGCAGCCGGTCATGGCCACGCTGGAATTGTCCAGGATGATGAGGGTCATGGGGGTGTCGGCGCTTACCGCATCGATAAGGCCGGTGATCCCCGAATGGATAAAGGTTGAATCCCCGATGACGCCGAGGGCATAGGGGATGCCCGCCTCGGCGGCGCCCCGGGCCATGCCCACTGAGGCGCCCATGCAGACAATGGTCTCAGGCACCTCGTAGGGCGGGGTGGCCCCCAGGCTGTAACAGCCAATGTCGGATAGTACCGCCACGCTGGGATGTTTTGGCGCCGGGTCCAGTTCGGCCACCACCTTTTTGATGGTTTCGTAGCTGTCCCCGTGGGGGCAGCCCTGGCAGAGCTGCGGTGGACGGCCGGGCAGGGCCGGTAATGTTATACCGGCTTTCCCTGCGGCGTCCAGCATATTTGGCCGGGGAGGAAGCCCCAGGCTTTTGCGGACATTGTCGGGGTCCAGCTCGCCGGTACGGTTTACCGGGCCGCTGCCCCCTGAACCGTCCCCCAGCTTCCCCGCAACCGCAATGGTTTGGGGCAGTATCCCCCGGAGTTTTTCCTCGATAAGGGGCTGCCCTTCTTCGATGACCAAAACCTTTTCGGCCTTTTCGCAGAGCCTGCGGATGGATTCCTCAGGCAGGGGATAGGCCCCGATGTGGAGCCGGGCCGGGACCTTTCCGCCCCGCTGTGCGATTAAATCGGCAAGGTTTTCTTCGTAGTAGTTGCCCCCCAAGCCGCTGGTAATCACCGCGAAACTCCGGTCCCGGCCCTCAAGCTCAAGTTTATTGACGGCGTGGGAAACGGACCAGGCGGTAATGTCCTTCTGTTTTTCGATCAGAGCGGCGTAGTTCCGCCGGGCGTATACGGGAAGGAGCATCCATTGGGTTTTGTCCTCCGCCCTGCCCACCGGGTTTTGCCTGATGGCAGGACGGACCGTCACGGCGGAGCGGGCATGGGACAGCCGGGTAGTCAGCCGGAGCATCACCGGCACATGGAAATGCTCCGACACTTCGAAGGCTTCACGGGTCATATCGTAGGCTTCCTGCTGGTTCCGGGGCTCCAGGCAGGGACTCAGGGCAAAGGAGGCGTAAAACCGGGAATCCTGCTCGTTCTGGGAACTGTGCATCCCCGGATCATCCGCCACGGCGATCACCAGGCCGCCCTTGATCCCCAAAAGGCTGCCGTTGATAAAGGGGTCCGCGGCCACATTAAGGCCCACATGCTTCATGGTGACCATGGCCCGCCGCCCCGCAAAGGACGCCCCAAGGGCCGCTTCCAGGGCGGTTTTTTCGTTGGTACACCAAGAAGCGTGAAACGCTTCCGGACCCTGGACTCCGCCCGCCTGCGGATCCTCAATCAGATACTCCATAATCTCGGTGGAAGGGGTACCGGGGTAACCATATGCGGCGCTCAAACCCGCGTGGACCGCGCCGAGGGCCGCCGCCTCATCCCCTAAAAGGGCCTGTTCATTCAATTCTATTCTCCGTTGGGTAAAAATATTATAGGACTTTATGTTACCATGGCCGCCTTTGCATGGCAACCGCTGAAAAAAATATTGACAGTGTAAATAAATGTCAATATAATGTAAATAACAGGAGCAAAACATGGCGCAGACAAATATCAATATCCGTATGGACGAGGGCTTGAAAAAACAGGCAGAATCCCTTTTTAACGAATTGGGCATGAATATGACCACGGCCTTCAATATCTTTGTGCGGCAGTCGGTCCGGCAAAGGAAAATCCCCTTTGAAGTAAGCGCGGATGCCGGTCCTGCGGACAGCGATCCCTTTTACAGCGAATCAAATATGAAGGTGCTGAGGGAGTCCATAAAGCAAGCGAACGAGGGGAAATTCATCGTTAAAACAATGGAAGAACTGGAAGCGATGGCAAAATGAACATAAAATTTACTCTAAAAGGATGGGCCGACCACACCTATTGGCAGAAGCAGGATAAAAAGACGCTGGACAAGGTCAACAAGCTCATTCAGGATATTGTACGCAATGGCAATGACGGACTCGGAAAGCCTGAAGCGCTGCGGGGTGATTTGTCGGGATGGTGGTCACGGCGTATCAGCGAGGAAGATCGTCTGGTATACCGCCTTGTCGGCAATAACATCGAAATCTCCCAATGCCGCGGTCACTACAGGGATAAATAGTTTGTTTACGCCATTAAAACGGCGTAAACAAACCCGTTAAACGACATTAAAACGTCGTTTAACGCCCGACTTGCGCCATTAAAACGGCGCAAGTCTTGTTTCCGGCTATATTGCGTCAAACGCCCTCTCCAGCAATTCCTTGCTCGGCGCCGCCGTAAACTTCGACACCACCGGCACCACGATGAAGGGGACCACAATGGCAATGGACGCCGCCAATGGCGAATTGGAAGCCCCCAGGATGAAGAACAGGGCGATTTCTACCGCCAGCCCCGAGATGAGCCCGGCGTAGGCCGCAGTTTTCGTCACCTTTTTCGAGTAGAGGCCCAGGATGTAGGGGGCCGCGAAGGAGCCGGAGACCGCGCCCCAGCTCAGGGACATGAGGTACACGATGATGCTGATCTGGAACCGGGAAATAAAATAGGAAATGATGATAAAGACCGCCGAAAGGAAGCGCATCATCGCCACGGAAGTATCCTTGCCGTTTTTGGTTTCCAGCTTCACCGGGGCAAGGTCGATGACCACCGATGAAGATGAGACCAGCACCAGGGACGACAGGGTGGACATGGAGGCGGAAAGCACCAGCAGCATGATCAGGGCAAGCAGCGCCTCCGGCAGGTGGCTGGTGAGCAGGGTGGGGACGATCAGGTCGTAGAGGATGCGGCCGTTGGGGCCCTTGGGTATTGTTTCGAGGTCAAAAAAGAAATGGGAGAAGGCCCCGGTGGAATAGGCGGCAAAGCCTATCATCAGGGCAAAGATCGTGGTGACAATCGCCGCCTTGGGGATCACCACCTCGTTTTTGATGGCGTAGAATTTTTGGGTCATCTGGGGGAGTCCCCAGGTGCCGAAACTGGTCATGAACACCAGGGAAATCACCGTCAGCACCGAAGGCTGATTGATGCCCAAGACCGGACTCTGGCCTGCGGGGGGCACGTGGGCGGGGTAGACGGCGATCACCTTTTTCACCATCTCGAAGTAACCGCCGCCCTGGCCGGAAAGGACGCCGATCATCACCGCTGCGCCTGCGAACATGATGATCCCCTGGATAAAGTCCGTGACGGCAATGGCAAAGTAGCCGCCCAGGATCATATAGACCCCGGTAAAGGCGATCATGATGAGGAGGGCGATGTCGTAGGGGATGCCAAAAACCGCTTCAAAGAGGTGCCCCAGGCCCTTAAAAACCGAGGCCGAATAGGGCAATAGAAAGAAGAAGATGATCGAGGCCGCCACAGGCTTGAGGTGCCTGGCACCGTAGCGCTCCTGGAGGAAGGCGGGCATGGTCATGGTGTCCAGGTTCTGGGTCATCCGCCGGGTCCGGCGGGCCAAAACCAGCCATGCCGCCAGGGCGCCGATTACCGCGTTGCCGATGGCTATCCACAGGGCATTCAGGCCGAACTGCCAGCCCTGGGTCCCCGCAAAGCCGATAAAGATCACCGCCGAAAAGTATGAGGTCCCGTAGGCAACCGCGGACACCCAGGGTCCCAGGGTCCTGCCGCCCAAAAAGAAGTCCCCCAGGGTCTTGGTTTTCTTCATGCCCCAGACGCCGACACTGGTCATTACCGCCAAAAACACTATCAAAAAAATAACACCAATACCCACGTTTCCATCCTTTCATGCCTGCATATTGAATATGACAATTTATGCCAGATATGTTATATTTGATCAAGGAGCGGCTATGAATATTGGGATCTTCAGTGACTGCTATTCCCCCCAGGTGAACGGGGTGGTCACTGTGGTACGGACACTCAGGCATGAACTGGAGAAGCGGGGGCACCGGGTCTACGTGTTTACCGTTCAGCATCCCAATGCCGTTCCCGAGGATGGGATTATCCGGGTACCCTCGATTCAGTTTCCCAACGAACCTCAGCACCGGATTGGGGTCTTTATCGAAAAGAAGGTGGTGGATCTCGCCCGGCCCCTCAATTTGGATATCATTCATACCCATACTGAATTTAGCCTGTTTCTGGCCTCCCGCCGGGTCAGCCGGAAGCTCAACATTCCGTCCATCCATACTTTTCATACCTACTATCCCGATTACCTTTACTACGCACCGCTGCCTCTGGAACTCTGGTTCAAAAAAAATCTGCCCGCCTATTTCCGGACCATTCTGCACAGCCAAAAGTGCGTTATTGCTCCTTCCCGCAAGATTAAAAATTTTATGGATACGATCAAGTTCCCCCGGCCGGTACGGGTAGTGCCCAATGGTATCGATCTTTCGCAGTTCTATGATCGTTCCGATGAAAACATGACGGGCGCTGCGGACATCAGGCGGCGTTTCAATATCGCTCCCGATGACGAGATGATTGTCTTTGTGGGGCGGCTGGGTACAGAGAAAAACATCTACACCCTGTTGGATAATTTTAAGGAGATACGCTCCCGGCGGCCTCTGGCCAAATTGGTACTGGTGGGGGACGGCCCGGACCGGCGGGACCTCCAGACCTACGGCTTTGAGCTTGGGCTGGGCAGTTCCCTGGTTTTTACCGGCTACCTCCATTGGCCGGACGAGATTAAGCAGGTTTATGCCGCGGCGGACCTCTTTATGAGCGCCTCCCACAGCGAGGTGCATCCTATCACCTTTATCGAAGCCATGGCATCGGGGCTTCCCGTGGTGGCCGCGGCGGATACCAGCATCGAAGACATGGTGCTGTCAGGGGATAACGGCTGGGCCATCGCCGACGACAAGTTACTCTGGGAGAAGGCCGTGGAAGTACTCGCGGACCGGGACGGGCGGGAGCGCATGGGCCGGCGCTCGGTGGAAATCTCCCGGAACTACAGTGTGGACCGCTTTGTGGATTCCATGGTCGCCCTTTACGAAGAACACCGGAAGAAATAGTGACTAATGAAGGCGGAAAAGGTTCTTTTGCGGATTTGGGCATAGACCCCTTTTTTATCGGCCGCCTGTCCGGGCGGAATATTTTTTCCCCTACGGAGATTCAGAAACAGGTGATCCCCCTGCTGCTGGCGGGCGGCAATGTGCTTTTTCGTTCCGCCACGGGCACCGGGAAGACCTTTGCCTACCTTATCCCGATTTTTCAGCGTTTATTGGGGGGAATTTACCACAAGGAACCAAAGGTTCCAGGACACAGAGAGGGCCCGGAGGACACAGAGGAAGAAAAGGGAAAGAAAGATGCTGGGCCGCAAAATGGTCCCGGCCCACTTGTTCTCATCGCCGCCCCCACCTACGAACTCTGCGCTCAAATTAAAGAAGAGGCTGATTTTTTGTTGAAGGGGATGGAAGGGGCTTTTCCGCAGTCGCAAATGCCACTGCAGCCCCTTAAGGTGAACCTGCTCATTGGTTCGGCCAATACCGGCCGGCAGATTGATGCCCTCAAAAAAGACCGGCCTGCCATCGTGGTGGGGAACCCCGGACGGCTCCTGATGCTTTCCCGGATGGGTAAGCTCAAGCTGCGGGGTGTCCGTTTTTTGGTACTGGATGAGGGGGATAGGCTTACGTCAGACGAACTTTTCGGGGAAACCGGGGAACTGGTTTCCCTGCTTCCGCAGGGGCGCATTTCCGCCTCCTGTTCCGCCACGGTCCCGGCAAAAACGCGGGAACGGCTCGCGCCCCTGCTGGGGGAAGCGGTTGAAACCGCCGAGACCGAAGAGCAGGAGATCCTCCGGGAGCGGATAAGCCATTGGGCCCTGTTCAGCGAAGGCCGGCGGAAGATTGATACCCTCCGTTCTTTTATTGCAGCGGCGGATCCCGGCGGGCGCAAGGGGGCATTCAAGGCCCTGGTGTTTTCAGGCGGGGGTGGGCAGCCGGGAATCATCCTGTCCCGGCTCCAATACAACGGGGTTAAGGCGGCGGGGCTTTACGGGGACATGGACAGGAAAAAGCGGAAGGAGGCCATCGACGGTTTCCGCTCCGGGAAGCTGCCGGTGCTGGTTTCCAGCGACCTTGCGGCCCGGGGCCTGGACATCCCCGGCGTCACCCACGTGATCGCCCTGGACGTTCCCGCCGATGACGGGGCCTACATCCACCGGGCCGGCCGTACCGCCCGCGCGGGCAAGCGGGGCATCATGGTCACCATCGGCGACGGGGACGAAATGCGCCGCCTTGCGGCTTTAGAAAAGCGGCTGGGCCTTACCGTGTACCCCAAGGCGCTGTATAAAGGAAAGATTGTCGCGCCGCCGAGTGATGAGGAATGAGCCGGTTTCAAAATTAAGAATTTAACCACGAACTAAATGATCTTTTTGGTGTGGTTCGTGTGGTTCGTGGTGGATTATTCTTTTTCCAGAATCTTTGAGATCATCACCTTATCGATTCGGTTCCCGTCCATGTCTACGATTTTGAAGTTAAAGCCGTTATAGCTGAAGCTTGCGGCAGTCTTGGGGATCTCCCCGGCGAGGGAAAGGATGAAGCCGGCGAGGGTGTGGTAGTCCTGGTGGGTTTCGGCGAGGCTGCTCAAGTTCAGGATGGCGGCGATGTCGTCGATGTTGGCGCTGCCCTCCGCGAGCCAGGTTCCGTCCCCCTGGGGGAGGATGCCCTCTTCTTCCGCCTCGCCTTCCGAGAGCTGGCCCACGATTTCTTCGATAAGGTCCCGGACGGAGAGGAGCCCGGCAAAGCCGCCGTATTCGTCCATCACAAAGAGGTGATCCGTTTCGCCCCGCTTGAAGGCTTCAAAGGCCTTGAGGGCGGACATGGTTTCCGGGATAAAGCCCACTTTTTTAATAAGGGGCGTTAAGCCCTGGGAAAAACCATCGCTCAGGGCCTGGAGGATGTCCTCCAGAAATACCCCGCCGATAATCCCGTCCAGGGTACCCTCCGCCACGGGGAAGCAGCCCTGGGCGCCGTGTTCACGGGCCATGGCCCGGATCTCTTCGGGACCGGCATCAATGTCCAGCCACTGAATTTCTGAACGGTGGGTCATAAACGCGCCGGAGGGCCGGTCCCCCAGGTAAAAAACCCCCTCCACCATGGTCCGTTCCTTGCTTTCTACCACCCCGGATTTTTCCCCCTCCGCCAGGGCGCTCCGCAGTTCGTCCTCGGTCATACCATTACCGGCGGCGCCGTCTATGCGGAACAGTTTGCGAACCAGGGCGCTGGAACGCTCATAGAGGAGGATCAGGGGCTTGCAGGGCAGGGCCAGGGCCCGGATAAGGGGAATGCAGGCGGCGCAGATTTTCTCCGGGGCAGTAAGGGCAATGAGTTTGGGAAGGAAATCCCCCAGCAGTACCGTTGTCAGGGTGATGCCGCAAATAACCACCCCGGCGGCCGGAACATCCCCCAGCGGCCCCGGCGCGGGGATCCGGTCCCCCAGGGGCCGGACCAGCGTAAAGCCGCCCAGGACCCCGGCAAGTATTCTGAAAAAGATCGCCCATATCCGGCTTACGGAAAGGCAGAGCCGGGGATCCTCCGCGGCTTCCAGGGCCAGATGATACTTGCCCAATTCCCCTTCCAGGGGAAGCTTCGCCGGATATCCCGCCAGGGTCCGCAGCCGCCCCTTACGGGAAGAACCAAGGGCATGTTCAAAAAGGACAAAAAAACCCCCCGCCAAAATCACCGCAAGGATGATAAGGAGATACACGGGCCCTGTCAGGGCCAAACTACCCCCGGGATCCCCCATTTAGACCCCTGCCTCTTCCCGGGTAAGGGAACTGATGATGAATATCCCCCCTTCTGCCTCGGAGGTTGCCAGGATCTTGTCTCTGCCCTCCGCTGCGGCTCCCCCCAGTATCTGCACGATGGGGAAACGGGGGTTTTCCGGGTTTACATCCACTACCTGGGCCTTTTTCCCGTCGGAAAGGAGCACATAGAGCCCGATGGGATAAATTGAAAGGGAATACACCAGCGCCCGGATAACCGTATCGTTGTACTGTTTCCCCTCATTTTTGAGGAGTTCCAGCATCCCTATGTTCCCCTTTTTGGCATCCTTGTGGGGCCGGTTCACGGAAAGGGCCTCCCAGGAACAGGCCACGGCGATGATCTTTGAGTAAAGGCTGATTTGGTCGCCGGTACGTTTCCGGGGGTAGCCGGACCCGTTTTCCCGCTCATGGTGCTCCAGCGCCGCAACGCTTATGGCCAGGGGAAAATTAAGGGAGCTCAGGAGCTTGTATCCCCGAATTGGATGGACCAGAATCGCTTCCCGTTCCTGCTGGGTAAGGGGGTGTTTGCCTAAAATTATCTGGGGAGGCAGCTCAAGCATCCCTGCTTCGTGAAACAGGGCGGCGACCCCCAGCTCGATAAGCCGGTGGTTGGGCAGTCTGATCCAGGAACCGATGATAAGGGCGATAATCGTGGACCTGACCGCATGGGATATCAGGTATTTTTGATCCATCGGAGACTCAACGGTTTGTATGACCCGCAGAATATAACGCTGGTTTCCCCGGATCATCCCGCAGGCGGACTTGATTTGTTCCGCCACCTGGTTGAACTCCAGCCCCTTTTTGGCAAGCAGGCGGGCAAAAAGCTGTTCCGTGTATTTTTGAAAGGCAATGTAGAATTCCTCCGCCTGCTTGAGCCTTTCACCATCGTTTTTGAAAGAATGGATGACCGCCTCGTTGTTGGCGCCGGGACCGGGGGACGCATTGTTTTCCCGCTGTTCCCCGTCGCTGAACACTTCTTTGAAGTGCCAGTCCAGAAGGGCTTTTTTCAATCCCTGGGAAAAAGGCATTTCCGGAACAGTCAGAAAAAAATCACTGTCAAGAAAAATGGGTTGGGAAAAATAACTGTCCGGGGGTATTGCCCCAAGGGGATAACTCTTCATATTATAAACAGTGTCTGTTGAGTATAGGAGCATTTGGCATGAAAATCAAATACCTTTTCATCATTTTTAATGCAATAATCATTCTTTTCCTGCTGACAATCTGTCTAATGCCCCTTTTTACCACGGGACAGAACTTTGTCCCCCCAATTTGGCGTTCCCTCAGGCCCATGGCGCTGATCCCCGGCCTTGTCCTTATTGTACTGGATATTTTTTATTTTTCCAACCGCCGCTTGTTCGCCCTCCTGGAACGGGGAGATTATCCTGCCCTCGTCGGCTATCTTGAGATGAGGGTTCTCCGCCGGGGGCATTATTTTTCTCCCCTGGTGCGGCTTTTGGCAAACAGCTATCTGGCGATGGCCGATACCACCGGGGTGAGCAATCTGGAAAACAAGGTTGCGGTGGTTAAGCCCGCCCTGCTGGAGTCAAACGCCCTTGTTTTTGGGGTCGCCCGGATTCTGGGGGGCGACCTTGCCGGGGCGGTCCGCTTTTTTGCCGCCCGGCTTCCGCCGGGGGAGGCCGGGGACCGCAATGCCGGCAGGCGGAGAGTCGGCAGCCGGGCCCTGCCCTGGGTTCGCTGGTACTACGGCTTTTCCCTGCTCCTGGACCGGCAGTTTAGCCCTGCGGCGGAACAGTTCAAACCTTTGGCGGAGGGATCCCCCGATACTCTGATCGTAGGGCTTTCGGCGTATTTTTTGGGGACTACTTTGCAGCGGAATACAGAAAACGGCTTGGTCTGCCTTGCCGCCGCCCAGGGGGCGCGCAGCCGGATACAGGAAACCATTCGGGACAAGGCGGGGTGGCTGGCGAAAGCGGGGAAGCTAAAACATGAAGTTCATACGGTTATTCTGCAAAAATATATTGAGGAAGCCGGTGACTGGCTGTTTGGAGGTTGAAATATGAGAAATTTTGCCAAATCGGCGAAGCTGGAAAATGTTTTATACGATATCCGGGGGCCGGTGCTGAAAGAGGCCAAGCGGATGGAGGACGAGGGTTTTCAGATTCTGAAGCTCAATATCGGCAACCCCGCCATCTTTGGTTTTAACGCCCCCGACGAGATCATCCACGATATCATCGTCAATCTGCGGAACGCCCAGGGCTACTGCGAGTCCCAGGGGCTTTTTGCCGCCCGCAAGGCCATCATGCAGGATTTCCAGTCCAAGGGGGTGATGGACGTTGAGATCGGCGACATCTACATCGGCAACGGGGTGAGCGAGCTCATCATGATCGCCATGCAGGGCCTTTTGGACAGCGGGGACGAGGTTTTGGTCCCCATGCCCGATTATCCCCTGTGGACCGCCGCGGTAACCCTTGCCGGGGGGAAGGCGGTGCACTACCTCTGCGACGAATCCGCCGGGTGGAACCCCGACCCGGACGACATCAAGGCCAAGGTGACCGCCAAGACCAAGGCCATTGTGGTGATCAACCCCAACAACCCCACCGGCGCGGTCTACGATCGGGAAACCCTGGAAGGGATCGCCCGTATCGCCCGGGAACAGGAGCTTATCGTCTACGCCGATGAGATCTATGACCGCATCACCTACGATGGGGCAAAACACATCCCCATGGCATCAATAGACCCTGAAATTCTGACCATCAGCTTTAACGGCATGTCCAAGGCCTACCGGGCCGCCGGGTTCCGGGCGGGCTGGATGGCCCTTTCGGGGAACAAGAAAAGCGCCAAAGGCTATGTCGAGGGGCTGGAAATGCTCAGCAACATGCGGCTCTGCGCCAACGTGCCCGCCCAGTTCGGCATACAGACCGCCCTCGGCGGCTACCAGAGCATCAACGATCTGGTACTGCCCGGCGGCCGCCTCAAGGAACAGCGGGACACCGCGGTGAACATGACCAACGCCATCCCCGGCCTCTCGGTGGTGATGCCCCGGGGCGCCCTGTACTGCTTCCCCAAAATCGACGTAAAGCGCTTCAACATCAAAAACGACGAGCGCTTTGTCATGGACCTGCTCCGGGAACAGCGCATCCTTTTGGTCCACGGCACGGGCTTTAACTGGAAAGATCCGGACCACTTCCGTATCGTCTTTCTTCCGGATCAGGATACTTTGGCGGACGCCATGCGCCGCCTGGGGGTGTTTCTGGAGCATTATCGGCAGGGGTAAAAAAAAGACGATGCGCCTGGACGTCGGTATGCGCACCGCCTGTGATATTTGGGGGAATTACCCTCCCACAGTTTATATATCGGCTTTCAAATTTGGAACCTTAAAAGGATTTTACTTTTTCAATACCGAAAGCTGATATTCCGCCGCCTCTGAGAGGGCCCGGCAGGTTTTGGCAGAAAATTCCAGGTATTGCCGAAAGGGATCGATTGAACCGCCGGTTTTCAAAGAATCGCCGGTTTCCAATTCCTTCGCCGGGGGGAAGAGAAAGCCCGCCACGTCCCTGACTTCGCTGGTTTTGATGGTCTGAAAGGCCTTGTCCAGTTTTTTAAGGATTTTACTCCGCTCAGTTTCATCACGGGCAGTTTCTGAATAGTTCCGCAGGCTCTTTTCGGCCAACCGGGCGGCGTCACGGGCCTCGGCGCCGATCTGTTCCAGCCCCCGCAGTAACGCGGATCGGGCCTTTTCGTATTCCGCCGCCCGTTGCCGCGCCGCTTCATCATCATTAAATTCTTTTGAAATATTTGCAAACAGGGTTTCCAGCCGCCGGTTTATCTCTTCCCGTTGTTCCGGGAGGGCCAAAAGCTGAGCCGCCGCGGCGGTTTCCAGCCCCGCAATGGCAAGGCCCCCGGCGGAGAGGCTGTAAGTATGGATCGCCTGAAATTCCCGGAAGCGGCTTTCAAACCAGGAGGCGTAGAGGGAAAGCCGCCGGTCCGTCAGCACCTGGCCGCCCCCGGCTGCGGGGGCCAGGAAGGGCTGGCCGTCCCGCAGGGCCCTTACCGACCAGGTTTCGGCGGGAACACGGCGGCTGGATTCCGCATGGGAGCGGTCCTCGAAAAGGGCCCCCCGGAAGTGGGTTTTCAGTTCCGGGAAGGAGAGGTCAAGCCCCGCGATCCAGATTGACGGCGCCCCCAGGACCCGTGCAAAATCCCAGGCGGTGGTGGCCACGGAGCCCCCGGCCCCCAGGTCCCCCTTGGGGTCAAGGCGGTCCTCGATAAAGCGGCCCAGGGGAAAGAGGGAGCCGCAGAGAAAACAGCCCCGAAAGGGGTGGCGCAGGACCGGGGGATAGACCGCCGATTCGGTGATCAAATGGGTCTTCTTCGCAGCGGAGCGGTCCAGGTGCCGGGCGTTCCAGTACTGGGGGTCCACCACCACCGCAAAATCCGGGTCCACCCCCCGCTTAAGGAGGAACCGGAGGCTCGTATCCACCGCCACAACCACGCAGCGGCGGCTTATTTCCGGCAGTAAAGGGCCAATTTCGTCCAGGGAAGGACCTGCGGCGGCTAAAAAGACCGGAATATCGGCGCCCAACACCCCCGCGAGCCGGGAGATGCCGGGGAGGTCCCGGATGGCCTCCATGTTGCGGCCCAGGTTGCGGACCCAGCGCTTTCCAAAACGCCTGAGGGTGGCCATGTTGACATCATCCCGGTTGGTCCGGGCCCGGATACGCTGTTCCACATTGGCGTACCATTCTTCGTCCAACTGCATCAGGGCCCGGTTACGGATAATCGCCGGCTTCATTTTCCCCTGAATGGGATCTTCAAAAAGCGAAAGCGCGCCGGTTATGGCCTCACCGCTCCCCCCCACCACAAAAACGATCCTGTTTTCCGAAAGGAATTTACCGAGATCCCGGGTTTCCAGGGCCTTTTTCAGTATCTGCCGCCGTCTTTCCACGATAATCAGGGGCCGTCCGGGGCCTTTTGCCCCGGCTTCTGCCGCCGCAACAGCCGCCGCTGCCTCTGCGGCATAGCCCAGCCCAAATCCCATGATCACGATGGGACCATCAGCGGCCTCTGCCCCGGTTCCGCCGGTCTGAACCGGGTTTAGGCTTGCCGCCAGCCGCTGGGCCTCCCGCACCGGGTCACGGGGGGAGTGGATGTGGAGGCCGTTCACCATAAGGGAGGGAACGCCGGTTGCGGCTGTTTCTACGGATATTTCTACCGGGGGAGCTTCATCGTCTTTTTCAAGCTCCTCTAAAAGACCGGGGTAAAGCCGGGTGAGTAATGCGTGGTCAATCATTCCAGTTCCAGGATGATAACCGTATCCGGCGTGATCTCTGTTCCGGGGGGCGGATCCTGGCGCCTGACCCAGCCGTCACCTTCAATTTCGATGTGGAGGTCCTCACGGAAGAGGAGGGGGAGGATGGTCCGTTTGGAGAGGCCTGAGAAGTCCGGGACCCGGTCGGTGATGATCGGGGGGCGGATGGGGGGGATTTCCACCGAGGGGGGGTGTTCCAGCTGGGGATTGCGGCCCCGGGGGATGCCCAGGTAGTCAACCAGGGCTTCGGCAGCTTCCCGGATGGGTGGGGCGGCGATGCGGCCCCCCAGGATTTCACCTTTGGGTTTGACGATGGCCACGTACAGCACCAGGGAGGGGTTTTCCGCGGGGAGCAGGGCGATGCAGCTGGCGATAAAGTCCGTGTCCGAATAGCCCCCCCCTGCGGGCTTACTCATCTGGGCGGTGCCGGTTTTTACCGCCAGGGAAAGATCCTCCACCCGGGCCCGCCAGGCGGTGCCGATGTCCTTGGTTACGTCCACCATGTAGGACCGCATGGCCTGTGCGGTTTCAGCGCTGATAATCTGCCGGGCAGGGCCGCTTTCCCATTCATGGATCGTTTTGCCGTCCGGGGAAATGATCCGGGAGACTATGCGGGGGGGTACGAGGATACCGTCATTGGCAATGGCCGATGCGGCCTGGAGCATCTGCATAGCAGAGACGGTAATCTCCTGCCCCATGGCGAGGGTAGGTTTGGACCGGTCGGACCAGCGTTCGACCGAGCGCAGGAAACCCGCAGTTTCGCCGGGGTTTCCCGCCCCGGTGCGGGAACCGAAGCCGAAGTTTCTCAGTTCCTCATAAAAGGGGCTTGCCCCCATTTGGTCCGCCGCATAGGCCGCCCCGGCGTTGCAGGAATAGATGATGATCTCCCGGGGGCTCACCCGGCCATGGGCGCTCAGGCAGTTGATCACCACCGGTCCCCCGCTTCTGGTGGTCCGTTCGTAACGGCCATTGCAGGTAAAAAAGCTTTTGTCATCAATTACCCCACCGTCCATCAGGGCCGCCAGGGAAAAGACCTTGAACACCGATCCCGGCTCATATGCCCAGATCGCGGGCCGGTCCATCCGGGCGCTTTCATCGGAAAGGCGGATGTCGTTGGGATCAAAAGTGGGGAGGGAGGCGGAACCCAGGATGTCCCCGCTGCGGGGGTCCATGGCCATGAACATCACCGCTTCGGCCCGGCTTTCGGTCATGATGTTTTCCGCGATCTGCTCCAGGATGTACTGCACATTGGTATCGATGGTGAGTATCACCTGATTTCCGGCGCTGCTGCCCCCCTGGGCGCTCAGCTCCGCGTCAAAGGCGTACTCGACCCCCGCAAGGCCGTTGTTTTCATCTCCCACAAAGCCGATGATCTGGCTTGCCAAATTCCGTTCCGGGTAGACCCGCCCCAAAACCGGTTCAATCCCGATGCCCCGCAGCCGGCCCTGGGCGCGGGCAGTTTCAATCATCTTAATAGTAGATTCATCGACCTGTTTTTTAAGATACACGAAATCACTTGGAGAAAGGCTGATCCTGTTCAGGATTTCATCGGCGGGCAGTTCCAGAATGGGGGCAAGCTCTGCGGCGATCTCTTCCAGGGCGCTTAGCTTCGGCCACCCGGGTATTTCCGGTTTCCAGGCGCTGATATTGGCAAGCCGGGTCTGGAGGGCGAGGAGGCGGCCGTTTCGATCCAGAATGGACCCCCGTTCGGGGATGCGTTCCGTGCGGAGGGGCTCCGGGACTTCACCGCCCCCCAGCATGAGCGTACCGTAACGGACAAGCACCGTAAGGGCGGCGATAGAAAAGAGGAATATGAAGATGATGAACCGCTTGTTAAGGGCCTTCCGGGGGGAGCTTTGCTGGATATTCCGGCCTTCTGTCATTTAATACCCAATACCTTTCCTATGATGTTATCCATCCGAACCGGCCCGTAGGAACGGGAATCGAAGGACTGGAGACTGTTATCCCCCAGGGCGATAAATTCCCCGGCGGACAAAATATCGGCGCAGCGTTTTACTGCGGTCATTCCCTGGGGGGTATAAAAAACCACCACGTCCCCCCGCTGTGGCGCGGACCACCGGACCAGATAATCAGGCGACCAGGGCAGACGGAAGCCGTATACCAGCCGGTTTACCACCAGCACGGTCCCCGGCTGTATGGCGGGGCTCATGGAATTGCCTTCGGCGATCATAAAATCAAACAAAAAGAATTTCATGATCAGCGCTGTAATAAGGGCCCCCGTTACCGCCTTTGCCATATCAAGCTCAAGTATAATGATTAGTATGATTTATGTCGATAAACCAGTATTATGCAGAATATAATTATGGAACAGCATGTCTGCCGCCGAAAAAAAAATTCCCTCTTGTCCAAAGCCCTGGTCTGCCAACCGGCAGGCCGGAACTTTGCCGGAAGTTCTCCGCGGAACCTTTCTTTTTTAAGCACCGATGTGATCAAGCAGATAAAGCAAAAACCTGCCCGTATACATAAGAACCGCGTTAAAAAACAACCCCTCCGCTCTGCCCCATGGGCAGCCTTCCGGACCACCCCCCGGACCTTTGATTTCAAATGGCCGGACCTTTCCTCCCTTTTTGAAAAACAGCGAATAAAAACGTCGGCAAAAAAGGACAAGCCCCTGGTGTTCAGCTTTTCAGCGGGAGATACCGCCCCTGTCCTCCGGGGCGATGAGCCCGGCAAGACCTCAAAAGCGCCGGGCTTTCCCCTTGGGCCGGTTCTGGCGGCCGCCGCGGTCCTTCTCTTTTCATTGCTTATGCTCAACTGGCAGCATACTCCCTGGGGGCAGGGTACCGTCGCCTGGAACAGTCCTGTTCGCTGGCAGAACCTTGCAGGCGCTCTGTTCCTTGAAGGGCCGGCCCTGCTGGAGCCCCGTGAAGACGGGGGAGCCCCGCTGCTGGCCGCATACGCGGGATTAAGCCCCCTGGCTGCCCCTGCGCCGGCTGGGGAGGACATCCCCCTGGATCTGATGGAAACCTTCGCCTGGACATCCTACAAGGTACAGCGGGGGGATTCGGTGTCCAAAATCGCCGCATCTCACGCCCTTTCCCTGGACGCCATCATCGCTTCCAACGGTATTTCCAACGCCCGCAGTCTCCAGGTGGGGAAAACCATCAAAATACCCAACATGGACGGTATCCCCTATACGGTGAAGAACGGGGACAGCCTTGCAAAAATTTCCGCCGCCATGGGGGTACCCCTGGAGGCGATTCTGGACGCCAACGATATACAGAGCGACAGCATCAGTCAGGGAACGGTTCTTTTTATTCCCGGCGCCCGGATGAAAAAAGAAGATCTCAAGCTTGCGCTGGGTGAACTCTTTATCTACCCCATCAAGGGGCGGCTCACCAGCCCCTTCGGCTGGCGGGACGATCCCATCAGCGGGGTACGGCGTCACCATGCGGCCATGGATCTGGCGGCGCCGATGGGAACGCCGATCAAGGCGGCCATGGACGGCAAGGTCGCTACGGTGGGGTATAATTCAAGCTACGGCAACTATGTCATCATCAGCCACGCGAACAGCTACCAGACCATGTACGCCCATTTAAGCCTTGTCTCTATCAAGCAGGGGGCCAATATTCTCCAGGGTTCCAAGATCGGGGAAGTGGGCAGTACCGGGTACAGCACCGGGCCCCATCTTCATTTTGCGGTATATAAGAACGGAAGGGCGGTTAATCCCCTTGAATATCTTAACAAATAGTGTCAATATGACTGTTATAATAAAATTAATGCGGTTCAGCCTTGCTGATCCGCAAGGAATTTTGGCAAACCAAAATTCCACCCATCCGGGAGGGGTTCATGCGTAACCTAGTGTTGATTTTAATAGCGTTCATTGCGGTGGCGACTTTTATCACAGCCTTTGACAATTCCGGCGCAGAGGCAGCGGGAATTCCCCCGGCAATGATAGAATTCAATACCGCTCATTAACGGGATATTTACAATAAAACAAGCAGGGGCGAATAGGTAAGATGAAATCCCAAATAAGTTTGTGGCTGCTTATCATTGGTTTAATTATGCCCCTCGGCCCGGCCTTTTCCAAGGTGAATTTTGGGGGCCTGGATCTTTCCGATGATAACCGGCTTCTTTTCCGGGCCGATTCCGTACAGGACGGTACCGCTGTCCAGCACGCCCTCTTTATTTCCCGGCTTACGGATCTTACGCTGCGGCAGATCACCGCTTTCCCCGAAAAGATGGAACTGCTGGCCAATAACCGGATGCTTCAGGTGCGGAACGCCTTCGGCGCGGTGCGGATTCCCATTACCGGGGGAATTCCCCAGACGGTGAACGGTTTCCCCTCGGTCGCTTCGGGGGTTCCCGCAGTGGGCGGGCGGGTGGAGGACCTGGCCGCCTCCCAGGACGGACGATGGATCCTCTATGTGGAAGCGGTGAGCCCCGCCTATGGCAATCTGGTTCTTATCGATACCCAGCTGGGGGAAAGGAAGATCGTCGCCCTCAATGTGGAGCGGCCGGACCGGAATTTCCCCGCCCGCTGGAGTCCCGATTCCCGGGTATTTGTGTACCACAAGGGCGGGCGGCTTTATTTTTATACGGTGAATGCCGCCCAGTCGGTTTTGGTTGACGAACAGTACCGCTTAATCGGCGAGGGGGCCATCAATTCGACTGCCTGGAGCAAGACCGGCGACTTTTTTTACCTCAAGGGTTTTTCCGTTTTTCGGGTCCGGGGCGCCGAACTTTTTGCCCGGTCCCTCTATGCGGATTTTCTTGAGATCGGCTCTGTGGCGGGGAAGATACCCTTCGATTTTGACAGTAACTTTGATTCATTTTGGGTAGCCCCGGATTCCAAGTCCATCCTTCTGAACAAGGGCGGGCGGAACATCTTTTACTATCCCCTTGGACTGGATGATTTTAATACCGCCGAATCCGATCTGCCCTATGTGATGATTCCCCAGGCCTGTACCGATATCAACGTGCTCTGGTCTTCTGTGGGAACGATCACGGTCAGCGCTACCTTATTAAAGAGGGATGGTCCTTCGCTCATACTCTACCGGTTGTCTCCGGCCGTTCGGGACGCGGGTTTTGTTTCCCTGAATCCCCCCGCAGGCTCCAATGCGGTCCTTTCCCCGGATGGGACCAAGGCCCTGTTCTGGGGTGAAAAGGGGATAGTCCTTTACGATTACCTCAACTGGCGGCTCCTGCAGGTCGTCAGCAGCAGGCCCTCATTTTCCTGTCTCTGGGTCAGTGACGACGAATTTATTTCCGGTGATGATCAGAAGATCGAGCGGGTGCGGTTAAGCGGAGAGCGGAGCCTGATCTGCCTTTCCTCCGTGGCGGAATACGGCTTTGAGGAAAAGGGCGCCGGCGCCCCGGCGAGCCAGGCCCCCCGTATCCTGGCTCAAAACGGCGGGACATGGTTTACCAGCAACGGCACAGAGCCCTGGGCGCCGATCGCCTCTCCCGCTCTGCGGATCCCCTCCGTGACCTCCGGCCGTTACCGGGTATACCTGGAACAGCAAAGTTCCGGTCCCTATGAAAACCTCCCTATGCTGCGGAATATCATTGCGGTAGGAACCGCCCCGCTGCTGCCCGCCATCCAATATGAGCGGGAGAGTGCAGGGGAAATCTCCGGCGGCAATGGCCAAAGCGGAATTTTTTCCCATGGTTCACGGACCGGCCAGCGTGAGGTCAGCCTCTGTTTTGATCTCTACGATGACGCCGCCGGCCTGCCCCAAATACTGGCATCCCTGGAGCGTTTCGGCCTGAAGGCAACCTTTTTTATGAACGGCGAATTTATCCGCCGTTACCCCGCAGCGGCAAAAACGATCGCCGAAATGGGCCACGAAACAGCCTCCATGTTTTTTGCCCCCATCGACCTTTCCGATACCCGCTACCGCATCGGCGGCGATTTTATCGCCCGCGGACTTGCCCGCAACGAAGATGAATACTACCGGGCCACCGAAGGGGAACTCAGCCTCCTCTGGCATCCTCCCTTTTATGCCGCCTCCCCTGAAATAATCGCCGCCGCCGCCAAGGCCGGCTATCGGACCATAGGCCGGGATGTGGACCCCATGGACTGGGTCAGCTACGAGGACTCAAAACATCTGGGGGTCTCCCAATACACCGCTTCCGATATCATAGACCGGATCATGAACATGAAACGCCCCGGCTCGATCATCCCCATCCGCCTCGGCATGCTCACAGGCGGCCGCAGCGACTACCTCTTCCTCCGCATCGACGTACTGCTGGACGCCCTGGTCCGTTCCGGCTATTCAGTGGTGCCGGTATCGACACTGATTGAACGTACGAGATAACAGATTTCCCACCGGAGTGGTAACAACTGGTTTAGGGAGTGGGGAGTAGGGATTTTCCTAATTCTCCATCAGCCAAATTTTTACGCCACCACCCACCGTTTGAATTTCGCCCCACGGCCCTAGCTCGCCTTTTTCATAAGGGCGGAGTAGTCCGTCACCCGGTCGGCGCCCCAGGCGAAATTGAGCAGACAGCCGTTGTCGCCGTAGGGGACCGCTTGCTGTTCCCGCATGGGTCCACTTATGGGGCGGCAGCCCTTTTGCGCTTTCTTCATTCCAGTTCGTTGAGGTAGTCATCGCCGTGAATGCCAATGAGACAGCCTTTGGAAGGGTCGGGCATAATGTCAAGCAATTCCATGGCGGTAATAGAAAGCAGATTGTTTGCGCCGGGGGGCGCAATGGCGGCGTCCAGATCGATTCTGCGGTCGCGCCAGCGGATTTCCATTTGGCCGGACACATCCATACGGGCGCTCTGCCCGCCAGCCAGCTTGAACGTCTGCTCACCCTTCTTGCGAAGTCCTAATCGCTCAAAAACATCTCTGGTGATAACATTCCGGTGCGCCCCGGTATCGGCCTTGAAGTGTACGGTAGTTTGGCGCACTTCCGATTCTTTGATGCGCCCCCGGCTGAAATCAAGTACATCTTCAGAGTTCCTGACTACTAAATCTTCATAAACGGTCATATAAGCACCTTCATAATGCCAGTATACCACACAATCGAGGTAAAGTCCCCCCCGCCAATAAAAAGCCGCCCCCGGTGAGAGGGCGGCTTGGATTACTCCTGCGGGGGCGCGGTCAGGGGACCGCTTGCTGCCCCCGCATGGGTCCGCTTATTGGGCATCCACCCAGAGGGGATCCGAAGCATCGTCGGTGGAAAGGTCTCCCGCATCCGTATCGCCAAGCGTGGTGTTTACTTCCTTTAAGGCGCCGGTTTGGGCCCAGTATACCGCATGGCCGAAGTACACGCCGCTGCCGCCGGCACCGGTGGTGGCGGTGTTGTCGGGGGCCGTGCCGGAATCGCCGCCGTAGATAGTACCGCCGGTTTTGGTGAAGGCGCCGTCGTTGACGACATGCACCCCGCCGCCGGTGGTGCTAGCGGTATTACCGCTGATAGTTCCGCCGTTCATAATAAAGGTGGCGGTGGCAGAGTAGACCTCCACCCCGCCGCCGGTGATGGCAGCGGTGTTTCCGCTGATAGTTCCGCCATCCATGGTGAGGGTAGTAGTGCCGGCTATCCCCACGCCGCCGCCGGTGTTACCAGTAGTGTTACCGCTGATGGTTGCGCCGGCTGACAAGGTAGCAGTTCCGTTATCCACCCATAACCCGCCGCCGCCATAGGAACCGGAGGCGTAGTTGCCGCTGATAGTCCCGCCTGCCGCCAGGGTAAAGCTGGATGATGAAAGCACTATTACGCCGGCGCCGTTGTTGTTCGAGAGGTAGCCGCCTTTCAGGGTGAGGTCCGCACCCAGGGTTACCGTATTGCCATTCATGATATTCAGGACACGGCCTTCTTTTCCACTGGTTCCGTCAAAGTCCAGCGCTGCGCCGGGGGCCGCTCCCTTCAGTTCAATGGGGGGATACGCGCCGGTTCCCTTTATATCAAGCCAGCCGGAAGTGATACCAATACTGGTGCCTGTGTAGGTAATGGTTCCCGAAACGATGATAGTGACGGGGGTGGGGTCGCCTGGGTACCCAGGCCAACCGGAACCGCCGGCATAGGCGGTATTAATGGCGGTCAGGGCCGTAGCGGGAGTGCTTATGGCAGCGCTTTTTTGTCCGTTAAAGGCGGTGGTTGCCGTTGCCAGCGCGGTCTCTGCGTTGTCTACCTCCGCCTGAGTCGCATCGGCGTTGCCGTAGACGGTTTGGGCCGCGGTGATTTCGGTCTCAAAGGCGGTCAGGTCCGCCGTTTTAACCCAATAGAGCCTGGAAGCCGTGCCGTCTTTGGCTGCAGCAGCGGCGGTTAGGGCGGTTTGCAGGGCGGTTTTGTCGATGGGGTCGCCGCCTCCACCGCCATCTGTAGAGCAGCCGCCGAGGGCCAGAACCAGCGCAAGGCCGGTCAGCGCCCATAACACATTTTTCTTCATAGTTCACTCCTTGATAATTACTATCAAGGTAAAATAGGGCGGGTTGGGTGATAATGATACTGGAATTTATACTAGTTTTGTACTAGTTTTGTACCAGTTTTTGCGAATTTGGTACTAGTGTTCTGTCTTATTCAAATGACATAACAAAAAATACCAAGAGATAACCGCAAAGAGCGCAAAGTTTTCGCAAAGTACGCAAAGAATATGCAAGAAAAGTCAAAATTCCTTTACTTTCTTCACCTTTGCGAACTTTGCGTTTTCACTTCGCGTCCTTTGCGGTTCCGTCTTCTGTTTAAGACAGAACACTAGGGTTTACCCTAATGTGAAAATTTTACCCGCTTTTGGGCTTATACGCGTTTAACCAGGGCAGACAGGGCAGAGCGGTTCGGCGCGCCGGTCTTCCGGTATATGTTGCTCAGGTGGAATGCCACCGTTTTGGGGGTTACAAAGAGGCCGGCCGCTATTTCCTTATTGGATTTACCCCGCAGCAATTCCTCCGCCGTCTGCCTCTCCCGGTCGCTTAAGGAGAATTCGGCGCAGAACTGCGGGGATAGCCCCGCTTCCTCTGTCCAGACCGGCGGGGCGCCGGATACCCTTATCGCCAGGGTTTGCGCACCGCTTTGAATAAGGGCGCGGGTGTAGACGTAGAACACCCCCAGGTTGCAGAATATGCTGAAAATGGCGAAAAGAAAGCCCGGCAGGTGGTATATGTTGATGCCCTGTTCAACCAGCAGGGGGTCGGCGATTACGGCAAAGACGGTCAGGATTGCCCAAAGCCCGAAGGGCGGGATAACGGTTAATAGCCACGCGGTAAAGGGCGGCTTTGCGGCGAAGCGTTTCATAATATTGTAGAAACATATGGATACCGCGAACACCAGCAGATATTGCAGATTGTATTGCAGATAATACCCCGGAGAGCGGGACTCAAGAAAGCGGCCAAAAATCAGGACGATAAGGGAACTGCGGGCATTGTCTATCGATGCTTCCATCCCGATATAGAAAAACGCGGTAAAGAGGGATCGGCGCAGGTCTCCGCTGAGGAAGGCAAAGAGGATCGGAAAAAGCGCCCAGGAAACCCCGTTTTGAAGAACGGTCATGGGGGTGAGTATCCAGAAGGTATAGGCCGCGGGCATGGCAAGGAGGAGCGCGATACGGCGCCAGAGCGTGGGGGGCCGGTGCATCCAGTAAAACAGTACCCACCATGCGGCGATGCTGGAAGCGGCGCGGGTCAACTCCCACATTATAACCGGCTCGTAGTGGTTCATACGCGGCTGCTCCCTGCCCCTTTAGCATGGAAAGGGTACGCAATTAGCGGATTAACGGGGGGGGGGGGGGGGGTAAATAATATGATAATACCCAATACTTTAAACATGGGAATAGTATACCAAAAATTGAAATACTGTGCAAGTGGTGGGTCTTTTGCTGAAAAACCTCTTTTTAGGGTGTATCTTTCTTCCAAATTATATGGCTCATAACACTATTACTACGTCAATGCTTTTTCAGCAGGTTTGTTATGCGCAGTAGGGGCGTACTTTACATCATTTTTTCTATATTATTTTCTTTCATTATATTTTTCCAGTCTCGTTTGTTATATAAAAATCTAATTATATTAACTTTATTCTCTCCTTCATCAACAATATAATACAATACATAATTTTTCACTTTTATTGATCTATACTTAAATGATGCTAAATAACTGTCTTGAACTAATGGTCTTGTCAACGGGGTTTCCTTTAAATAGTTCAATTTATTTATTAATTCTATTATCAGATTTTCTGCCGCCATTGGCGATTCCAGTTTTTCCTTAATATATGTATATGATGTCCTGACATCACTACGTACTACTTTTGAGTATGCTAATGTATACATTTATTTTCCAATATATTGATTTAATTCTTTCATCATTTCTTCTTCAGTTATTATTTCACCGTTTTTTATTTGATTTAATCCAACTTCCAATAATTGATATAATTCTATTTTCCCCATAAATTCTTCGTATGTTTCAATGCTCATTACAGCCAAATCTCCACGCCCATTTTCTGTTATAAAAACAGGTTCTCTATTTTCGTGACAAAAGGTTGAAATTTCACCATAATCATTACGTAAGTCGGCACTTGCTCTTATTGCAGGCATCATTTACCCCCTAAATGACTAAAATTTAATGGTTTTTTTTGATTTTGTCAAGAGACTTTTTGTATTTCTGCGCTTTGTCGTTTTAAATAAGATTTCCCCGCACATACTTCGCCACAATATGGCGATCGTCCGAAAGGTACACTGTCCGCCGGAGCCGCTCCTCCACGCTCAGGCTGAAAGGGGCGGCCAGGTCCGCATCGTCAATGACCAGCGCGTCAAATTCATAGCCCGGATCAAAGGAGCCTGTTGCGCCGGCATTGCCCGGTAAACCGGCCTTCCCAAAAAAAGATCCGCCCCCAAGGGTTCCCATCCAGAACGCTTCCTCAAAAGTGATGGGCGCTTCGTCTTTGGCAACAAGGCATTGCCGTAGTTTGGAAACCCCGATTGCGTCGGTCATGGCCCGGAAGATCGAAGTGTGGACGCCCCCGGCAACATCGCTGCCGAGCCCTGTCGGTATCCCCATGTCCAGGAAGCGGCGTACCGGGGCGATGCCGGATGAGATGTTGAGGTTCGATTGGGGGCAGTGGGCGATATACACGCCCCGGCTCCGCATCAGGCGCAGTTCCTCTTCCCCTGACCAGACGCAGTGGGCCATGATGGTCGGAATTTCCGCGCCGAAGAGATCATGCCGGGCGTAGGCGTCGCCGTAACAGCCTGCCTCGGGACACAATTCCCGCACCCAGGCAATCTCACGCTGATTTTCCGAAAGATGGGACTGGAGGGGGAGGGCGCGGGGGGAATGGGCTGCGGCGCAGTGTTTCTGAATTCTCGCGAGGGCTGCCATCAGATCATCACTGCATGAAGGAATGAAGCGCGGCGTCAGTATGGGATAGGTGTTCTTATAGTTTCTGTCGGCAAGTGCGGTAAGCCATTCGCGGGTCGCGGCGGCGGATGTTTCCGCGTCAGCTTCCCGCAGGATATCAGGACTGTTGCGATCCATGTTGACCTTGCCCACCATGGACACCAGTCCGGATTCTTCCAGAAGGTCCATTAGTATTACTGTGGCGGGTACGTGAATGGTGGCAAAGATGCAGAAACGGGTATTGGGACTCCGCTTTAAATGTTCAGTTAAAAGACCGTAGGCCAGCCGGGCATATTCGGCGTCACGGTATTTTGCCTCCTCGGGGAAGGCGTGTTTTTCGAGCCAGCTTAAAAGCTCCAGGTCCATGCCAAGGCTTCTGAAGCTGAATTGAGGGGCATGCATGTGGAGATCGGTCAGACCGGGGAGGATTAGGCGGCCCGTGTAGTCGATGAGGGGGAAGCCCGCAAAGGCCTCGGGCAAACGGGGGAACACCCCCGCGGATTTACCCTTCTCGCAGACCAGATAGCTGTTTTCAAAGGTCTCCAGCCTTGTTTGAGTTTTACTGTAAGCGATATCGCCCTTTAATGCAAAATTTTGTGATGCCACTTCCATGACTATGAAATACATTTACTCTGCTGTCAATATGTGTGTATAGTAAGACAAGGAGAGCGCCGATGTATCAAATTAAAACCCAGGTCTTTTTGAGCGGCAGCGATGTAAACGGACGGCTCAGGTTTGACGCCGCAATGGATATGATGCAGGACTGTTCTGTTCTGTGGACCGAATCGGAGATCGAATTCAAAAAATATCTTATTGATAATAACCTCATCATGATCCTGGTAAACCGCCAGGCCGATGTTTTGCGCATGCCCCTTTACAAAGAGCATCTTACCGTTGAAACCTCGATATACGAATGTAAGGGCGCCTTTGGTATGCGCAATACGGTTATCTATGACGATAGTCATAAGCCCTGCATTGTCAGCTGGGCCACCGGGGCCTTTGTTGATTTCAATACCGCACGTCCCTTCAGGCTTCCCCCGGAAATTAATAATGCTATTGCGCTTGATTCGAAAATTGAAATGGAATATGCGGGAAGAAGAATTGATGTACCGGAATCGTCGGACCTTCTGTCCGAAGATAAAAAATTTCCACCCCTTGTTGTTACCTCATTGGATATAGATCTTAACCGGCACATGAACAACGGGCGGTATGTAAAAGCCGCCATGGACTTTCTGCCCGATGATTTTATCATTTCCCGTTTCAGGGTTGAATACAAAAAGCCCGCCGCCAAAGGAGATCTGTTGTATCCTGTTATCAAGTACACATATCCGCACAACATATATATTCTGCTTGCAGACGAAACCGGCAGTCCCTATACGGTGATGGAGTTTTCTTAGAGAAAAAGCTGTCGTAAACAACAGGGCTGCCCAACGGACAGCCCCTTTTTTAACTAATCTTTGAGGGTATTTTTCTGTTTGATACCGATAAGCGGGACAAACAGGGCAAACAGCACGACGGCAAGGACAAGTCCAATCACGATACCTACGGTATAGGTGACGTCACTGCTGCCGGTTACTTTGGTAAGCGTCGGGCCGAGACATTCATTCGCCGTAAAGAAGTAGCTCGTCACTACCACGGTCATGAAAGTTGCCGGAATCAGGGTGAGCCAGTAGAACTTGCCGGTTTTGGCAAGGTAGGCGCTCACCGCCCATAACGCAATCGTCGCCAGGGTCTGGTTTGTCCACGCGAAATAGCGCCACAGAATGTTGAAGTTGGCCGCGCTCTTGATGGCAAACAGCACGAGGGCAATACCAATGGCGAACAAGGGAATAGCAATAACAAAGCGGTTCTTGAGCGGCTTTTGGTCATACTTCATGGAATCGGCAATGGTGAGCCGCGCACTGCGGAACGCCGTATCGCCGGAGGTAATCGGGCAGGCCACAACACCAAGGACGGCGAGTACACCGCCAATCCACCCCATGAGCTCTGTGGAGGATGTGGTAACGATACCGGCGGCGCCGCCCAGTTTTTTCATTGCATCCGCAAGACCGGGAACGCCGTTCCAGTATCCCAGGGCAACGGCAGCCCAAATCATGGCGATGATGCCTTCAAGAATCATGGCGCCGTAGAAGACCTTTTTACCTTCCTTCTCGCTCTTGAGACAGCGCGCCATAAGCGGCGACTGGGTGGCATGGAAGCCGGAAATTGCCCCGCAGGCAATCGAAATGAACAGGAACGGGAACACATGGGATAGGATCGTGCCCTGGGCACGTCCGGGGTTCAGGTTTTGAAAGGCAAACTCCGGTACCTGGGACATCTTGCCCGTTGCAAACATCGTGATAATGATACCCACACCCATGATGATAAGCGCGGCCCCGAAAATCGGGTAAATCTTACCGATGAGCTTGTCAATCGGGAGGATAGTAGCCAGGATGTAATATGCAATGATAATGACCAGGCAGATGGTATAGACATTGGCTTCCGGGTTGTTCATTCTCACCAGGGTATTGATAACTTGCGCGGGGGTAGTCACGAAGACCGCGCCCACGAAAATCAACAATACCACCGAAAACACGCGCATAATGTACAGCGGTGTTTTGCCAAGGTACTTGCCGACGAGTTCCGCGATGGACGCGCCGTCATTGCGGATGGACAGCATACCAACGGTAAAGTCGTGTACGGCGCCGGCGAAAATACAGCCGAACACAATCCACATAAAGGCGGCCGGACCGAACATGGCGCCGGCGATGGCGCCGAAAATCGGCCCCGTACCGGCAATGTTGAGGAACTGGATAAGGAGCACCTTTTTCCAGTCCATCTCCACAAAGTCGACCCCGTCGGCAATCGCGACGGCCGGTGTTTTCCGGTCAGGTTTAATACCGAAAACTTTCTCCGTTACCGTGCCGTAGATCACATACCCCAGTATCAACGCGATAGTTGATAGAATAAAAGTAATCATAGAACCTCCTTGAGTATTTTATGTTAAGTATAAACCGCCTGTGGGGTTTGTCAAATAAATTTGAAAAAAACTTTACGGCGCCGCCAACAACTCCCCTTGCGCCGCCACCGATTGCGCCACCCCGCAGGCTACGGGGACGGCAGGGGGACTCCTTTTATTAAACCGCCGTATAATCATAAGGGCGATGGCCGCCATGATCATACCCGGTCCGACGATCAGGAGCTCCTTATAGGCCGAAATGCCCAGGAGGGGCAGAACGGCGTCGGCGATACCCGAGCTGATGGTAAAAGCGGCAATGCAGATCCCTGTCTGGGCAAAGTTCCTGAATCTTATCTTGTCAAAATCCGATTCAACCCTGACATGATCGCCCACACGGGCATGGCAGCGGTTCAGGGCTTCCAGAAAAAAGGAATCCCTGGAAGTACTGCCGCAGCAGCCGCCCCCGGTGACGATCAGCCGTTCCACCTTAACTACCGCCAGCTCCCCTTTAATATCAGTAACAATACCGGTTTCTTTCATCCTTATAATAATCGCCCCAAAACCGGATCCGGTCAAGGGAACGCCGCTTGTATAAATATACAATAATCATGCAAAGGAGCTTGATTCTTTCCTTTTTTTGGGCTATCATCTTTCTGTCTATGTGAATACCACGTCAAAAATTGGAGGAAAAGGTGATGAAAAAGTTGTTGGTACTTGCCCTGGCCCTGGGCCTGGCGGTTTCCGCCTTTGCGGGCGGGAACAAGAATGCGGCCCCGGCCGCAGGATCGGCTGGCGGGGCAAAAGCCTCGTCTGATAATGTAAAGGTTGGGTTTGTGTACATCGGGTCGATTCACGATGAAGGCTATACCCAGGCCCACGACAAGGGGCGGCTCGCTATTAACGCGCTGGGGATCCAAACCGCCTATATCGAGAATGTGGCGGAGAACGCCGACTGCGAAAAGGCTATCCGGGACCTCATCGACCAGGGCTGTAACGTGATCTACACCACCAGCTTCGGCTTCATGGACTGGACCATCAAGGTTGCGGCGGACTTCCCCAATGTGAAGTTCGGCCACTGCTCGGGCTACAAGACCGCTTCCAATGTTTCTACCTATTTTGGTAAGATATTTCAGGCCCGTTACCTTGCGGGTATCGCCGCGGGTTACAAGACCAAGGTCAACAAGATCGGCTATGTGGCCGCCTTCCCCATCCCCGAGGTTATTCGGGGGATCAACGCCTTTACCCTGGGGGTTCAGTCGGTGAACCCCAACGCCTCCGTGGAGGTAATCTGGACCAATACCTGGTACGATCCTGCGGTGGAGAAACAGGCCGCCCTGGAGCTCCTCAACAAGGGTGTTGACGTGGTTGCCCAGCATCAGGATACCACTTCGCCCCAGATTGCCGCCCAGGAACGGGGAGCCGCCGCCATCGGCTACAACGTGTCCACCCCGGACGCCGCGCCCCGGGCCTACCTTACCGCCCCTCTCTTTCACTGGGACGTTTTCTATGTGGACGATGTAAAGCACGTCCTCGCCGGGGACTGGGCTTCCCGGGCCTATTGGGAAGGTTTCAGCAACGGGACGGTCACCCTGGATACCCTTACCGCCAATAACGATCCCCGCACGGCTCCCGCAGTTGCGGCGGCCCAGGCAAAAATTATTGACGGCAGCCTTGCGCCCTTTACCGGGCCTCTTTCGGACCAGAGCGGCGCCGTAAAGGTTCCCGCCGGAGTCAAAATGACCGACGACGAAATCTGGAACATGGGCTGGTTTGTTAAAGGGGTCATCGGAGTTATTCCGCAGTAATACTAAGGGGGCTTAAACCGGGATCATAGTATGCCTACTGAACCGTATATCGAGATGCGGCACATTTCAAAACGCTTCGCAACGGTGCAGGCGAATGACGACGTGGGCATACAGGTAAACCGGGGGGAGATACTTGCCCTCCTCGGCGAGAATGGTTCCGGCAAAAGTACTCTGGTTAATATGCTCTCAGGGATTTATCTGCCGGACGCCGGTTCCATTTTTGTGGGCGGCGTCCGGCAATTTTTTAGATCCCCCCATGATGCCATTGCCGCCGGGATCGGGATGGTGCATCAGCATTTCAAACTTATCCCCGTGATGAGCGCCTGGGAAAATATCAGCCTGGGTGAAAAGGGAAAGGGGATAAACGTAAACCCCTTTATTCAAAAGAAAAAAATAAATGATCGAATTACCGAAATAGAAAAACGCTTCGGTCTTTATACAGACCACAACAAGAAAATTTATGAAATGCCGGTCAGCGAAAAGCAGACCGTAGAGATCCTCAAGATTCTTTACCGGGGAGTAACTACCCTGATCCTTGATGAACCCAGCGCGGTGCTGACCCCCCAGGAAACGGCGGGGCTTTTTGCCATGATGCGGAACATGAAAGACGAGGGCTGCGCCATCATCATTATTACCCATAAACTCAACGAGGTGATGGAAATCAGCGACCGGGTGACGGTGCTGCGGAAAGGGAAGGCCGTGGGGACCGTCAATACCGCCGAAACCAATTCCCATGAACTGGCGGAGATGATGGTTGGCGGCAGTATCTCCCTTGAGATACACCGGGAAAAACCGGCGCCTCAACAAGATCCCATGCTGGAAGTAAAATCCCTCAAGCTTGAAAATGCCGATGGTATTAAAGTTATTGATGATATGTCCTTTGCATTATACGGCGGCGAGATTCTCGGCGTCGCGGGTATTGCCGGCAGCGGTCAAAAGGAACTCTGCGAGATCATCGCGGGACTCCAGCGGGCCGATTCGGGATCGGTTCGTTTTCAGGGTGAAGAAATGCTGGGCCTTTCCCCCCGCGTCATACGGGATCGGGGGATCAGCATGAGTTTTGTTCCCGAGGACCGGCTGGGGATGGGGCTGGTTGCGGGGATGAGTGTTTCCGATAACATCCTCCTTAAATCCTACAGTAATACTGCGGGTGTTTTTGTTGACCGTGCGGAAGGCCGGGTCCAGGCTGAAAAGATCGTAACGCGTTATGATATTTCCACCCCCTCGGTTCAGCATATGGTGAGGAAACTTTCCGGGGGAAATATACAAAAGGTTTTGCTGGGCCGGGAAATTGAAATGCAGCCGAAAATTCTCATCACCGCGTACCCGGTCCGGGGCCTTGATATCGGCGCATCCTACAGCATCTACGATATGCTTAACGAACAGAAGAAGAAGGGCGTCGCCGTTTTGTACATCGGCGAAGATTTGGACGTACTGCGGGAACTCTGCGACCGCATCATGGTGATCCACGGAGGGGCGGTGATGGATATAACGGATCCCCGCAGTTCTACTAAAGAAGACCTGGGGCTCCTGATGCTCGGGCAAAAGCCGGTACGTGTATGATCCGAATAATAACCCGGCCCGAGGCTTCCCCCTTGAGGGAAAACCTGCTGCGTGTTGCGGCGGTCCTTGCAGCCCTTGCCGCCTCGGCGTTGATCATGATCCTGATAGGCTTTAATCCCCTGGACATTTATGGAAAGATCGTTACCGGTTCTCTGGGGTCCGTTTATCGTTTCAAGAACACCATCAACAAGGCAATACCTTTGGCGGCCCTTTCTCTGGGGACGGCAATCGCATTCAAGATGAAGTTCTGGAACATCGGCCAGGAAGGCCAGTTCTACCTGGGGGCTTTCGGCGCTTCACTTGTCGCTTTTGCCTTTCCCGATCTGCCTGCGCCGATTCTGCTTTCATTTATGTTTATCACAGCGTTTCTGTTTGCCGGTCTTTGGGCATTGATTCCCGCCCTGCTGAAGGCCCGTTTCTCCACCAGCGAAACCCTGGTCACATTAATGCTGAACTATGTGGCCGCCAAGTGGATCAGTTTCTTGCAGTACGGCCCCTGGCGGGACCCCGCGGGAAGCGGCTTCCCGAAAATTGCCCCCTTCAGCAAAAACGCCATCCTCCCCGAATTTCTGGGGGTTCACATCGGCTGGATCATTACCCTGATCCTCGCAGTATTACTGTACCTTTTGTTAAAAAAGACCAAGCTCGGTTACGAGATAGATGTCCTTGGGGAAAGCGAAGCCACCGCCCGCTATGCGGGGATGCGTGTGGTGCGGATCATGATCGTCGCCATCATGATCTCCGGGGGGCTCTGCGGCGCCGCGGGGATGATGCAGGCCTCCGCGATTGAGCGTTCCCTTTCTGACCAGCTTTCCGGGGGGCTGGGCTTTACCGCGGTCATTACTACCTGGCTTGCCCGCCTAAGCCCGCCGGGGATCATCGTGGTGTCCTTTTTGTTTTCCATGTTGATCCAGGGCGGAACCTTTCTGCAAAGCTCCCTGCAAATTCCCGCCTCCATTTCACAGGTGCTGCAGGGGATCATCATCTTCTTTGTGCTGGGCAGTGAATTTTTTATCCGCTACCGTCTGGTGTGGACAAGGGCCGAACGCGCCGATGGCAAAGCCGGCAGCAATTCTGCCGAGCGCGGCGGAAGCGCCGCACCAACAGGGGGCCAAAAATGATAGCCTTCCTCGGCGCACTTACCCCTTTTCTGCAGACCGCATTGCAGATGGGGACCCATATTCTTTTCGCGGTCCTCGGCGGGATCCTGTGCGAGAAGGTGGGGAATATGAACCTGGGTATCGAGGGGATGATGCTCCTTGGCGCTTCGGTTGGTTTCTCCGCCGCCCTTGCAACTGCAAATCCTGTTGCGGCCATAGCCGCCGCCGGTCTTGCGGGGGCATTCGGCGCTTTGATATACGCCATCATCACAGTAACGCTGCGGGGTAACCAGGTGGTGACCGGTCTTATCCTGACGATCTTCGGGACCGGGGTCTCGGGCTTTCTGGGGAAAAGTCTTGCGGGAAAGGCACTGCCTGATGCCATATCGCAGGCCTTCGCCCCGGTCTCCGTACCATTACTGCACCGCATCCCAATCATCGGAACTATTTTCTTTGAACAGAGCCCCTATGTGCTTGCGGGCATAGTCCTCGCAATTCTCCTCTACATTTACTTTCAATACACCCGCGCGGGGATGAATGTCCGGGCGGTGGGGGAAGACCCCGCCGTGGCTGACGCCTCGGGCATACCGGTAAGTCTCTATAAATACATCCACATTGTGGGTGGCGGTTTTTTATGCGGTGTCGGCGGGGCCTATCTTTCCCTGGTTTTTGTACCCCGGTGGCAGGAGAACATCACCGCCGGCGCCGGCTGGATAGCGGTGGCGCTGATCATCTTCAGCACCTGGAACCCCCTGCGGGCAATCTTTGCCGCATATCTCTTCGGCGCGCTCAAGGGTGTGGGCTTCAAGTTTCAGAATATCGACATCTCCCTTTTTGGAACGCGGATAGTCTTTTATCCCCAGCTTCTCGACATGCTGCCCTATCTGGCAACCATTCTGGTTCTGGTGCTTATTACCCGCAAAAAACAGAAGAAGTACCAGCCCCCCGCCGGGCTGGGCACGCCCTATTTCCGGGAAGAGCGGTAACGCCGGCCTAGAACTGCCAAAGCGCGTTCAATATCGGGTGGAAATACCCCGGCTGGGAAGGGTCGCCGGGGGACAGCAGATGGGTAAAATCCAGGCCGGCTTCGATAAAGAAGGGCCCCTTGATATGCCGCTGGAAGGATACCCCCGCATCCAGGGATAGATACATACCGGCCATGGTATCGTTCCTGCCGTCGGCATGTTCAAAATGGAAATTCGTTAAGATACCTATTCCTGTGCCCAGGCGGAAGTTAAAGGCCATGGTACGGTTCGGCGGCAGCCATAGTTGATACAGTAATCCTGCCTGCAGCTCCGCCGCCTGAGCCGAAATGGTGTACCCTTTCTTTTCTTCTTTCAGATAATTCCAGGATACGCCCAATTCCGCCCCCAAAGACCCCCAGTCCCGCTTGAGGGGGAGCACTCCTCCTTTGACGGCGAAGCCCAGGGGCGCGGGGTGTATAAAGGCGTCCTCCCTGAACAGTTCCCCGTAGAGGGGCATGAGCGGGGCATATCCCGCCGAAACAATAAAATCGGGCCGCGTTGAACCCTCTGCGGCTTCCTTCCCGTTCCATCTCCGGGGATGAACCGTAAAAACTCCCCGGGAATCCTCCAGTCCCCCGGGGTTTCTGATATACACCTCGTATAAACCAGGGACAAGCTGCTTTTTACTAAATATAAGCCGGGCGGCGTTTCCTTCAATTTCTGTGTTTTCGGGGTATATGATCGATCCGGATCCGTCCAGCGGGCGAAGGGCGCCCTCTGCCCCGGCGGCGATATTCTCTCCGGTGACGGTAATGTGCCAGGGGCCCCTGTCCCCCAGAAAAAATTCGGTGGGAGTAAAACGGTGTATTGTTGGCTGGATGGCGTTTAAAACCGTAAAATAAACCCAGTTCATGGTATATTCAAGCTCATCCAGGAAATTATACACCCCTGTCTGGTACCGGTACCTGCCGGGGGGTAAGGAAACGTCCAGGAAATTTTCTTTCGTCGTTTTCCATAGGACCCCTTTATAGGTTCCGTCCTGTTCAGCTTCGATGGTCACCTCATAGCGGAACACCGCCTCATCCTGTATCCAGGATAAGCGCTGGATAAACCGCTGGGTTCGTTCAATAAAAAAGTTCCCCGGATCATGCGAACCGGCAGGTTGCGAACCGGCAGGTTCGAGCGCAAATCCCAAAACCGGGGATAAAAATAGCAGCGCCGCTAAAAAATAGCGTTCCCTATTGCCCATAGAGTTCACCCGGGTCCTGTGCTGTATTCCGCCGGGGTACGGGAATGTTCAGGGTAAAGCGGTTTTCACCGATGGCGCCCCGCTGCTCAATGTACCCGTCCTCCGCCAGGCGGAGGGCTTCCACCTGCCAGATAAAATTGCCGCCCCCCAGGAGGCTCAAATCATCCAGGGTAAAGGAGGTTTGCGCCGATGGGTTATAACGCCGTATCAGGGTGGGCCCGTCCTCCGTTTCCCGGTAGAGGGTAAAGAGATAATGGGTTGCCTCCGGAACCGTATCCCAGGTAAAGGTAATGGTCCGGGACGCCCGCAGTTGGGCGGGGCCGATGAGATACCCCTCTACCGGTCGCCGCCCCTGGGCTTCATCGAGCAGGGGGATTGGCAGCAGCCGCAGTTCAAACCGGGCGCTTCCCGCAGGGCCGGATCGCCGGCCGCTGCGGGTTGTCTCATTCGCAAGGGCCTCTGCGGTCCAGGTATACGGGCCTTCCGCATACTGTTCCAGGGCCGCCGCCGTTTGGTTTGCCTTAATAGGGGAGGCGATGTATACCGGGGTATCGTCAGCGTTATTGCCGGAATAGAGCTTGAAGGTATAATAATGCGCCCCCTCCACCTGCTGCCAGGTAAAGGCCGTTGCCTCCCCCGGTTGAACCAGTACCCGCCGGGTTTGGCCTGAGGTATCGCTCAGGGGGTCGGTCAAAACCGGCGGCGGCAGGGCGGGGACCACTTGAATACTTCTGACGGGGGTTTCCACATTCCTGCCCGCAGCCTGGGCCAGTATCCGCCAGTACCACATCCCGCTGCGCAGGGCCGGCGCCCGGAAAGCTCCTTCGCGTACCGGTTCATCGATCACCGGCCATGAAAAAGAGGGGGTGTCGGCAAGCTGAAAGTGCAGGGGATAGGAGAGGTCCGTTTTCCAGGTAAACTCCTGCTCCCGGCCCTCTTGCAGGGTGTAATTATCCGGCGGGGAGAGGGGCCGCAGTTCCCCCTCCATGGTGATAAAAGAGCGGGAGGCCGAAACCGGCGAAAGGGTTCCGTCGGCGGCGGCCTGATATACCCCCCAATGATACCGCCCCTCCCCCGGTAAGGCGCTCTCCGTGTTGCAGATGTAATAATTGGCCCGTACCTGCCGGGTAAGGAGGGGGTCCTGTAAATCGCTCCTCCTGGAAACCACCAGGGTATATGAGGCGGCTTCGGCCTCGTTTTGCCAGGAGAAATTGATATCCATCCCCAGCGCAAGGTTGATGAGGGCTTCCGCCGGGGGGGCCTGCAGGGCAGGCGCCGGGAGACTTTCACTTTGGGTGATGATAAAGGATGCAGGGGCCGATGGGGCAGTGAACCATTGATTCGCGGGTCCGTCAAATTCATCCGCCAGAACCGGGCTTACCCGCCAGTACCAGCGGCCGTCTTCCAGGCCGGAATAGGTCAGGGAAACAATACCCGTTGTTCTGCCCCGCACCGTGGTTTCCAGGGCGGGATTTGCAAAGCCGGGGTTATTCGCGGCTTCCAGTTTGTAGAACGCAATTTCCGGGGCGCCTGTCCACTGAAACCGGACCGGCGGCGGCTCTGCCCGGTACCGGAACACCTGGTCCTCCGCCGGGCCCAGCAGCCGGGGAGGCGGCACGGAAACGATGGTCACTTTTCCTAAAGCGGCGTTAGCTGCTCCGGCCGCAACTGTCCGGTCTGTTGCCGGCTCCCCGCTCACCGGGTAGGCCCGCCAGAAATAGACGCCCGCTTCCAGGGGGATACGGGCGCTGTTTGCCTCCCCCTCCTCCAGGGCCGTAATAATCCGCTCAAAGCCCCGGTCTACCGCAATTTCTATCCGGGTACGGTCTCCGCTTTCATAGTTTGTCCCGTTCCAGACAAACTCCACGGGCATTACTGCCCCGCTTTGGAGGAACCGGGCGTCGGGCCGCGGGGAGAGCATCACCGTCAGGGGCCCGGTAAGGGCATGGCCTTCCGCGTCAAGGCTAAGGCTCCCCCCGGAGTCAAAGCGCCGGGATTCCCCGTCAAGATCCATGGACACACTGCCTTCACTGACCCGCAGGGTAAGGCTCCCATCCGCGGCGGTATGGATATTCATCACCGATTCCCCGTCAACCTGTATGTGCCTGCCCCCGGCGTTCACCTGCATGAGGGCCTCTCCCTGGGCAGCGGCGGCGTTTACGGTCAGGTCTCCCCGGACAAGATCAAGGAGGGGGAGCTCATTTTCAGCGGAGATCTCTATCAGGCTGTTCTCCATCATCTCGATGGCGACCCCCCGGATAAAGGTGATGGTGGCCTCCGCGCGTTCTGCCGTACGGATGGAGTCCCCCGCATATACCGACGCTTCCGTCTGCATCTGTTCCCAGAGCACCCGGTTCGTAAAACGCCGCTGGGCCGCCTTGTACTTCCAGGTGACGGATCCCAGGGGGATGGGGTTTATATGGGAAAGGGCCTGGTTAAGATCGGCCCAGAAAACCCGGAGGCTGATAAAAGCGCCCGCCAGGCAGAGGAGCGTAACAATACCATCGGAACGGCGAAGACCCGTCTTCATTACGATCTATTATCGGCTGATTTTGAATTATTTCTGCTTCCCATTAAGATTTATCGTACCCAAATCCGGCGTCGTATAGCCCAGAAGGGCCCGCACCTGCTCCAGGCTCTCAGGCCGGGACTGGGTTTCCCCCGGTTTAGCCTGAAGGTTTATCACCGCATATACCCGTATGGACTTTGTCTTGCCCCTAACCCGTACCCGGGGCATTTTTTCAGTTATAAGATGGCTGCCCACCAGCTTCCAGGTGTCCTCCGTAATCAGGATATCCGTACGCATTTTTTTGTTCAGCCCCTCGGTTCGGCTTGCCATGTTTACCGTATCGCCGATAACCGTATATTCCATCCGTTTATCGGACCCAATCTGTCCGGCTACCACCGGACCTGAGTTGATCCCGCAGCCAATCCTGATCCGGGGCTGTTTGACACTCCCGTTCCGGCCTTCGTTGAACTGTTGCAGGGCGCTCCGCATAGCCAGGGCCGCTTTGACCGCCTTCAAGGCATTTTCGGCGGGACTATCCAGGGTAGTAACGGCCCCCCAGTGGGCCATAATGGCGTCCCCCATGAACTTATCCACCGTACCCCCGTTTTCATCTATACAGGCAATCATCCGGGTCATGTAGCTGTTGAGGAATTCTACCACCTCCCAGGGTTCCAGCACTTCCGCCATCGTGGTAAAGGAACGGATATCCGTAAAGAGGAGTGTGGCTGTCCGGGGTTCCCCTCCCAGGGCGAGCTCCCCCCGCATGGCCCGTTTGGCGATCTCCTGGTTGGTAAAGCGGCCAAAACTCACCAGGGCCTTGCCCATTTTTTCAAAACTTTCAGAAAGGAAGCCGATTTCATCATTGGCCTTTTCCGTCGGCGCCAGATCAAACTGCCCCGCCTCAATCTCCCCTGCCGTCGCGGCCAGCCGCATCAGGGGGTCTGAGATGGACTTGGAGAAGTACCAGACGAAAAGGATGGCAAGGAAAAGAACCGCCGCAGTAAGGTAGATATTCCGCCGGGTAGTGGCCGCTATCCCCTCATAGACCAGCCGGGTTTCCACCGTGGTAAGGACCGCCGCATCGGCCTCTGAAAGTTTCCGCCATGCGCCGAAATACCGGGCCCCTTCGGCATCGGTGTAGAGGGTCTGGAAGTTCCGTTCCGGGCTTTTCTGCATCATCTCCATCAGGGGATCGCTCCCCATATTTTTCCCCGCCAATACCACGGTGGAATCGGGGTGAATCAGAATGTCCCCCCTATGGTTTACCAGGCAGGAGGCATTGACGGATGCGGAGAAGGCGTCGATGAGCTCTTCCGGAGAGAAGAGCACCGTTACGGCCCTGCCCTGATCCCAGGGAAAAACCAGGGCCAGAAGGGGGATACCGAAGACCGGCGCGGCGTTAAGGATCGCCGTTTCTTCGGCCTGGTTCCAGGTATCAAGCAAATCGGCGCCGACACCGTTACCCGCAAAAAAATCATCATTGACAAAGGGGACAACCGCTCCCGGTTCGTTTCCCTGTATGACCACGGCGGCCACATCCCGGTTCCGCTCACGGTAGAAGGAGAGGATCTGTTTGGCGAGGGGGGAATCGGACTCTATGTCCCCTTCCGGCGGCCCGACCGCGCTGAGGGTATCCAGAAGCGTCAGGGCATTGGAACGGATGGTTTTGAGGGCGGTTTCTGCGGCGGCGGCGGAACGCCGGTTCACCGAAAAGTTATTGTCCTCCGCGGTGATCCGCAAATCCTGGGAAACCATATAGGACACCAGGGCGGTAAGCGCCCCCAGGGAGATGAGCAGGAGGAGTGCGGTGATAAGGACCAGCTTGATGCCGATGGGATAGCGTACTTTGATTTGCGTACCCTGGTTCTGTGTTCTGTCCACCCCGAATCCCCTTCCCGGTATATTATTCTATTATAAGATACATAAAACAGTAAAGTATAGTATGCGTTGACAAACTGCCAAAAAGGACTAAAGTACAGGTTAAAGTGATTTCTTGTAAAAAGGGGATCCATGCGGATAGCGGAAAATATACCGGGTAATCCGCAGGGGCTGCCGCTCTATGGGGTGTCCGCCGGCCCCGGCTAACTCTGCGGAGCTGGGGAAGGACTACTGCTATCGGGATAGGGAAGATCCTGGTGGGTCCAAGTATACATAAGAATATTTCCAGTAGCCCAAGGAGGACCGTATGTCGCTGTTCCGATGCCGTTTTTGTACAGGGATTTGCCGCTGCCGGAGATAATGTTGTTGTTCGCAGTGATAGAACCGCCGCTCATGGTGAATTCAGCCAATGATCCGGTCACAAACACCCCGCCGCCGAATTCGGCCGTATTCCCGGTGATGGAACCGCCGCTCATGGTAAACGTACCGCCGCCTACATACACCCCGCCGCCGTCTCCGCTGTTATTGTTATCCCTCAGCGTTACCGCATTGCTGCTCATTATGAGGGTTCCCTGTACGGTAATCAGGGCGGCGGTCGCCGTATAGGGAAAATCTTTCTTACCATCAATGGTAAGGGCCAAGTCGCCGCCTAATTCCAGGGAACCGCCGCTCGCCACGGTGATAAGGCTGCCAAAGTTGCTTGCACCCCGGTTTATTCGTGCCGTACCTCCGGCTATCAGTTTGACATGCTGCCCGCTGCCAATGGTTACCTTCGTGGCATTAATAATATCTATATCCTCACACAGGATGATGGTGTCCGGGTTCGCCGCTGTTCCGTTGGAGGCTGCTACCGCCCCCTGGAGGGTGGTGAAGAACGTTTTAGTTGACTGTAAGAATGCAACATCCGTCCCCACCACCGGTTGCTGTACGGTTACCGTCACCGTATAGTCCCGGGGCGAGCCATCCGCCGCCGTGACCGTGTAGGTAACCGGGCCGGTAAAATTCTGCGGCGTCCCCGAAGCGGGGCTAATCGATGCCCCGGTATGGGTAATTATGGGGGCAATATTGGTCACCGTAGTTCCATAGGGCACGGTTACCGCAATGTCTGTTCCGGTAATGGTTCCCACCGCCACTGCCGGACTGGTGATGATGAAGGCCGTTATCTCCCTGGCATCGGACAATGAGGCGCCGAACTGGGAGTCGATAAAGGGTCTTATGGGAGTGTTAAAAATATCGCAGCCGGAAAGGAGAACCGTTAAGAGAAATAGTACCCGATAACCGTACTTATCCGCTAAACCCATGCCTCATTATACGCCATTTCTTCGTATAGAGCAAATATTGGGTAGATACCATCGGAAATATTGTGCTGCTCTATAAAGATGACCGTATTCCTGACTGAATAATTCTAACCTGATTTTTTCTTCCCCCGCGCTTTAGCCGTGCCGCCATCCATACCCCTGGCGCCCTTGCCTCCGTCCAATCCCCCAATTCCCTTAACCTTCTCAATCTCGTCCCGGATGGCGGCGGCCTGCTCGAATTCCAGGTTTTTGGCGTGTTCCAGCATTTCGTTTTCCAGGGCGCGGATAAGCTGCTGCCGCTGGGCGGGGACCAGTACGTTGTAGGACCGCTTGAGGACCTCAACGGAGGTGGCGGCGGCGTCCTGCTCCTCCTCGGCGTGGCGGGTAAGGATGTCGGCGATGGCCTTTTTCACCGTGGTGGGGGTGATGCCGTGCTTGTTGTTGTAGTCCATCTGGATTTTCCGCCGCCGGTCGGTCTCGGCGATAGCCTGGCGCATGGCGTCGCTTTCCCGGTCGGCGTACATGATCACCTTTCCGGCGGCGTTCCGGGCCGCCCGGCCTATGATCTGCACCAGGCTCGTGAGGGATCGCAAAAAGCCGATCTTGTCGGCGTCCAGGATGGCGATAAACGAAACTTCCGGCAGGTCGATGCCTTCCCGGAGGAGGTTGATCCCCACCAGGATGTCGAAGCCCCCCTGCCGCAGTTGGGTGAGGATTTCAACCCGTTCGATGGTCTCCACCTCGCTGTGGATGTACCGGACCTTGAGGCCCAGGCCGGAAAGGTAGTCGGTGAGGTCCTCGGCCATCTTTTTGGTCAGGGTCAGGATCAGGGACCGTTCCCCCTTGGCGATCCGGGCGCGGACCTCGCCGTAGATGTCCTCCATCTGGCCTTCACTGGGGCGGACCTCGATTTCCGGGTCCAAAAGGCCTGTGGGGCGGATCATCTGCTGGACGATCTGGCTGGACTGTTCGGTCTCGGTTTTTTGGGGGGTGGCGGAGACGAAGATGGTCTTGTCCAGCCGGCCCACGAACTCGTCGTAGCGCAGGGGCCGGTTGTCCAGGGCGCAGGGCAGGCGGAAGCCGTAGTCCACGAGACTGGTCTTGCGGCTGCGGTCACCGGCGTACATGGCCCCGATCTGGGGCAGGGTGACGTGGCTTTCGTCGATAAAGGTGAGGTGCTTCTTCGGCAGGTAGTCGATCAGGGTGTCCGGGGCATCCCCGGGTTTGCGGCCCGCCAGGGGCGCGGAGTAGTTTTCGATGCCGGGACAGTAGCCCATCTCGGTGAGCATCTCGATGTCGTACTCCACCCTTGTCTTGAGCCGCTCCGCTTCCAGGAGTTTGCCGGTGCTTTTGAGGAATTCCAGCCGATCCGCCAGTTCCTGTTTGATACTGCCCAAAGCGTTGTGGATCATGTCTGCGGGCATGACGAACTGCTTGGCGGGGTAGATCAGGGCCCGGTCAAGCTCTTCAATAACGTGGCCGGAAATGGGGTCGAAGCGGCGGATGCGCTCCACCTTGTCCCAGTCCAAGTCCACCCGGTAGGCCTCTTCCAGGTATGCGGGGTAAATTTCCAGGGTGTCCCCCCGGCGGCGGAAATTGCCCCGTTCCAGCACCGCGTCGTTCCGCTCGTACTGGAGCTCAATAAAGCGGCGCATCAGGGCGTCCACGTCCAGGGTGTCCCCCACATTAAAGGTGGCGGTCATCTTCTTGTAGACTTCGGGGGTGGCAAGGCCATAGATACAGGACACCGTGGCCACGATGATCACGTCTTCCCGCTCCATCAGGCTCCGGGTCGCGGAAAGCCGCATCCGCTCGATTTCATCATTTATAGACGCATCTTTTTCTATATATAGGTCCCGGCTGGCAACATAGGCTTCGGGCTGGTAGTAATCGTAGTAGGAGACAAAGTACTCCACCGCGTTGTGGGGGAAAAATCCCTTGAACTCCCGGAAAAGCTGGGCCGCCAGGGTCTTGTTGTGGCTCACGATCAGGGTGGGCATCTGCACTTCCTCGATGATCTTCGCCATGGTAAAGGTCTTGCCGGAACCGGTGACCCCCTGCAGGGTCTGGTACTTGGCGCCATTTTTGACGCCCCCGGCAAGGGCCGCAATGGCCTCCCCCTGATCCCCGGCGGGCTGGAAGGGGGATACTACTTCAAATGGATGCATGACTTAACTATAACATGGGCGTTCATCCGTGGGAACCTGCGGCAAAGACTTACTTTTTCAGTTTGCCGATAAGGGTATCCAGCTCGGAGTTCATCTTTTCCAGAAAATCCGTTTTTATTGACGCCAGGTACGCTGTCTGCGAAGGGTTTTCGTCGTGGACCGCCGTCTCGTCGTAAAACAACTGGTAGGCTTCAATGTCCAGGGCGTTGGCCAGTTTCCCGATAAAGGCAAAGGAGGGATGGCCGCTCCCGCTTTCGATCTGCCGGATATACGAATGGGCCGCATCGCACCGTTCAGCCAGCGATTTTTGGGAAAGTCCCCTGTTTTTACGCCATTTCCTTACATTTTAAGTATTCTATGATCGTCCTGGTCGTACATTTCTTCAAAATATTTGGAGGATTTTACGAAAATCGGCGGGCGGCGGACCGTTGGTTCGATACCCGTTGGGGAACTGCATCGGTGAATTAAATTTTATGTTTGGTCAGGGCATAAAACTTAAGGGTTCCGGTCTTGCTTCAGGTTATGACGCGGTACTCAAATATAGTTCCCTTGATATACCGCTGCTGGTTCGCTATGCCTTTATCAATAAACCGGTCGTTTTTGGACTTCAGGCAGGCCCGTATATTTCAATACCCTTTGGCCTTAAAGCAAGCGGGAATGGTGCGGAGTACATGGGTATTGACGGCGACTTCGACTCAGGAGGAGCGCTGGGCGGTATAACGGTCGGCGCTTTTGTAGGGTATCCCCTTGGACCCGGGAAGATTATTGGGGATGTACGGTTTCTCACCGATTTCGGCACGTTGAAAGCGCACGAATCCGGTTTTGATTTTACGGTATCACATCGCGCAGGCATTAATTTGACCTTCGGTTATGAAATATCGTTTAACAAAAAATAAAGAGAAAGATACTGCGCCATTGATGGCGCAGGAACGCAGGTATATCCGGCGCCGGCCCGGTTTAGCAATAGACCGGGCTTTGTTTTTTGGGGACAACGCGATAGTACCTCAGCGCTAACCGGGTGGGAAATTGTTACCCGGCGGGTAAATTTTCCCCAATGCACCGCCTGCGGCCGGCTGCCAAATGGCTGTTGTTCAATAACTGAAGCTATCGAACAACCCTAATTACCCATTAGTATCATTAATATGATTCCTGGCACAGTCCTTGCTTAATAAAACCCAGGGGGCGGCTATGAAAAGTAATATCAATGTGTTTTTTGGGGGAATAGCGGCGCTGTTACTGGTATGCAGTGTTATGTTTACCGGATGCATTATGGAACTTCCGGAAGATACTACCCTCAACAGTAAGCTGGGCGCGGGATCCTTGAACCTGGAAGGCTTCGTGTACGAGTACGATTCTCTTTACAGGAGTTATGCCCCCACAGGGGTCTTAACAAATAAAACGGTGCGGGCATATGCCGGAAGCAGTAACCCCTATGCCTCAACATCCCTTATATCTTCTTTAGGAACTATTGACAGGAACGGTATTTTTTCCATTACCCTTAATCCCATTTCGGACCGGAGCAGTGTGCTTGTGCCCCTGAGCTCTGCGGAATTCAGAAACCTGGGGGAGGGCATTTTTTCCTTTACCCCATGGGGGAATATAACGGTTTATCCGGGTACGGTAAAATATGCGGCGATAGATCTTTATGTCTACAATGGCAATAGCCGCCTTAGATCCCTTTCAAAAAAGGAACACCTGCAATTTGGCGGAAAGATGGTCCGTTATGTTTGGGTTGACGCTGATGTAACCATTCGCGGAGAGCGGGGGACGGGCTTCCTGACGACCGCCCGTGAGTTTACGCTGAAACTGACCAGGGGTTGGAACGCGATATATATCACGGACAGTCTGGAGCTATCCTTCCCCTGGTATGTGGACGTAAGCCTTGGTGACGCCGATGTATATTGGTCTTACAGCAGATAGGGGCTTACTTTTTAGGGGGGTGTTATGGTACCCTGTGAAAATATGAACGGCATAAAAAAGATTTTGCCCCTGCTGGTGTTGGTTCTATTTTGTATCGCGGCTTCCTGTGCGACAAGCCCCGCCGGGACAGGACCTGGGCCTGCGCCCCTCTGGGTAAGCGACAGGAATGCGGCCTTTCCCGACAGCCAGTGGCTCTGCGTGGTGGAAAGCGCCAAAGATAAGGATACCGCCCAGGGCGCGGCGATGAACGCCCTGGCCCGGGTGTTCAGGACCGATATTCTGGGAATAACCGTTGCGTACCAGGAATTTACCAATGTGGCCTCCCAATCGGGTAAAAAAAAGATCGCCTCCTTTACCGAAGGCCGGGATTTTGCCCAGGAGGTGACCACCACCAGTAATATTACCGGGCTTATCGGGGTGCAAAGTGAGGTCTGGACGGGGCCTGACGGGACGGCCTATGCCAATGCCCGCATGAACCGGCGGGAATGCGCGGCCCGGTATCAGGCGTTGATTAAGGAAAATGAAGGGGTTATCCGGCTTTTAAAAGAAGAGGCGGAGCGTGACGCCGCAACCTTTGACGCCTTTGAAGCCCTGAACTTTGCTGTCTCAGTGGCGGAGGTCACCGATTACTTCCAGAGTCTTTTGGAGGTCCTTGATCCGGCGAAGATTGGCATCCGCCCGGACTACGGCAATGCGGATGCGGTACGGCGGCTTGCCATAAACGCCGCCCGGTCCGTTGTGATTACCGTACAGGTGAAGGGGGATACGGGGGGACGCATTACCACGGCCCTTACCGCCTTCCTGGACAGCAAGGGCTTTAGGACAAACAGTTCCGGGGGGAGCTTCGCCGGAAGTCCCGGTTCCCGTTCTTATCTGCTTTCCGCCGTATTTGAACTGGAAGATGTTGTGTTGGGGGCCAATCAGCCCAATAAGTTTGTGCGCTATGTGCTTAACACGTCCATTGTAAACAACGAGGGCAGGGAAGTATTTTCTTATTCGGGGAACGGCCGGGAGGGCCATGTCACCGAATCGGAGGCCCGTCAGCGGGCCATCCGCGCCGCCGAGTCCGCAATCGGTACGGAGGCATTCGCAAAGGGGTTTAACGCGTATCTTGAATCATTGTTGAAATAAAAAGTCATAAGCCTTGAGGGTTTTGACTTCTTATATAAAACCTGTTAATTATTAACGGTAAAAAATCGAAGGAGGCAGAATATGAAATCTGTCAGAAAAATGGTGATAGTATTGTTCGCGGCAGCTGCGGCAATGGGTGTTTTTTCAGGCTGCAAGACAACGGACAGCGGGGCTTCAGCGGACCGCATTACGCTTCAGTCCTCGGCTAATGTGCAAACCATAGAACATAAGGGGACCGCATTGGGGAGAAATGAGCTGCCCCAATGGCTTGCGGAATGGACGGACCGCGGGGTGCCCGGCGTCGAATCCCTTGCGGACTATAAGGGCAAGTACTGCATCGTCGCCGATGAACGGGGAGCGGAGCTGCAGCAGCTTCTTACCTGGGTGAACAACTTTAACGCCCAGCAGCAGATAGGCGCCCAGATTCAAACACGGGTGGCGTCGGTGTTTAAGGCCAACGAGAGCAAGGTTCCCGACAGCGCCGATTCCCAGCGTAAATACAGCAACGCCATCAATACCCTGGTAAGCGCCACCTATACCGGCGCCCGCAAGGAGAGCGATTGGTGGGTACACCAGCGCATAACCGAGAAGGGCAGGCCCGATGAGATCCGGTATACCGCCTATGTCCTGTATTCCATAGACCGGAAGATCCTGGACCAGCAGATTGCAGATTCCATAGCCAAGATAAAAGACGGTACCCCCGAGCTTGACCGTCTCTTTGACGAGATTACCGCCCAGATCCTCGAAAGCGGTTTACAGTGGTAGGTGAGTTCGCCAACGGCGAACTCGCTTGGAGTTTCGGCTATGCCGAAACTCCAGGGCCGGCCAAAAAAGTAAGGGAGATATGATGATGAAAAACAGGGTATTATGCGCTTTGCGCGCTGCCTTTTGTATTGCAGGCATGGCGGCTCTGGTCGCCTGTGCGTCCGGCCCCAAGGTAACCCGGGTTGATGCGGGTACCCAAACCGATTTGAGCGGTTACTGGAACAATACGGATGTCAGAATTGTCTGCGACAGCCTGATTACGGCCTGTCTTAATTCGCCAAGGGTGAGCCAGGAGATTTCCCGGACGGGCAAGTTACCGGTGATCCTCGTGGGGGGCTTCCGCAACGACAGCGATGAGCATATTGATACCTCGATCATCTCAAGCACCATGGAAGTGGCCATCTTCAACAGCGGAAAGGCGGACTTTGTGGCCGGGGGCAGTACCCGGAACGAACTGCGGGCGGAGCGCCAGGATCAGCAGAGCAACGCCAGTGAAGCTACCGCCAAGGCCCTGGCAAACGAAACCGGCGCGGATTTTCTGCTTACCGGATCGGTAAAAACCATTGTGGACCGGGCGGGGAAAACTTCTACCCGCACCTATTATGTGACGGCGGAACTGTCCGGTATTGAGACCAATACAAGGTTGTGGATGGATCAGAATGCTGAAATTAAAAAGATCATCAAAACCCCGGGTGTAAAATTCTAATTACGCGAAGGGCGGCGGGAATGGGCGTGCTAAAAAATTCTGTTTTGGTTTTTCTTGTCCTGATCATCCTCCCCTCATGCGCCACCGTTCCCTTTGCCCGTGTTGACGGGCCATTGGGCTCAGGGGATTATGCAGAGAGCGCTGCCCTTATCGAAAAAAACAAAAAGAAGCTATACAAAAACCGGGATGCCATCCTGTACTACCTGGATAAGGGCCTCGTGACCCATTACGCCGGACAGTACCAGGACTCTTCGAATCTTCTGGAAGAGGGCGAGCGGGCAATCGAAGCGGCCTTTACCAAAAGCGTCACGGCGGAAATAGGTTCCTACATCGTTAACGATACGGTTAAAGAATATGACGGGGAAGATTACGAGGATATTTACCTTAATGTTTTTAACGCCCTCAATTATTATCATCGTCTTGACATCGAAGGGGCCATGGTTGAGATCCGGCGGATGAATAACAAGATTCAGTTTCTGGCCTCCAAGTATGGGATCATCACATCCAACCTGCAAAAGAAGGCCCTGGAAGAATCCACGGCAATTCCCCCGGATCCCAACGGGGACGCCCATTTTTCCGACTCCGCCCTGGCCCGCTACCTGGGGCTGCTCTTTTACCGCGGCACGGGCCGCTTTGACGATGCCCGGATCGACCGGGATCAGCTTAAGATCGCCTTTGCCAACGCCCCCGATATCTACACCCACCCCCTGCCTTCATCAATAAACGACGAGCTGGAAATCCCCGATGGGAAGGCCCGGCTTAATGTGCTGGCCTTTGGCGGCCTTTCCCCGGCAAAGGAAGAGACCACCCTGCGGGTTTCCCTTTCGGCTTCCAATTATGTGAAAATTGCCCTCCCCGTCCTGGTGGAAAGGCCCTCCCGGATCAAAAGGGTGGAACTGGTCATTGAAAACGGAGAAACTTTTGAACTTGAACTTCTTGAGGATCTTGAAAAAGTGGCACGGGAAACTTTTAAGGAAAAAGAGCAGGTGATTTACCTTAAGACCATACTCCGCGCAACCATGAAGGGGCTTACTTCCTCCGCCCTGGACGCCGCCGCTTCTTCAGATAAGGTAGATGGTTCTACGTCCCTTATCTTAAGTCTGCTCAGCATTGGGAACAAAATTTTTTCGGAGGCCAGCGAACAGGCGGATCTCCGCATATCCCGGTATTTTCCCGGCAAGGCCTATATCGGCGGCATTAATCTCGACCCCGGGACCTATTCCTTTACGGTGAATTACCGTGACGCCTCCGGCCAGGCGCTTGCTTCTTTCCGGCAGGAAAATATAATGGTATATAAAGACAGGCTTAACTTATTGGAAGCCGTATGCCTAAAATGAGGGGCGGGAATGCAGGATCAGCTTGTTCATCAGGATCATGAGTTTATCAAAATTCTGCCCGGCTGGGCCCAGGAATTTGCCAATAAATACCGTTCCAAAACCACCAATCTCTACATCGTGCACGGGAACATCCGGGATTTCCTTCCCCACGAGGTGAACGAAGATGAATTTGATTTCAGGCGGGTCCAGGAGTACATTTCGGATGTGCTCTTTGGGAATAAGGATATTATCCTCTTTTATGATTGTTCCAGCGGGGTGACCTTTTGTACCGATAACATGGCGCAGGATTACTACGCCGCTATGCAGGCCATGTATCCCCAGGCCGAACCGGATGATTTTATTTCCCCGGACCCCAAAAAAAGTTTTTTTTATATGGAAAAATATTTCCTCTCCAGGATCCCCCGGAACGGCCGCGGCGCCCCCCGTGTGGTACTGATCATGGATTATGTGGAGTCGATCGTCCCCGCCGGGGAGCTGATACATTTGGAGGAGAAGGATCGCTATTCTCTGGTGACCTTGAACCGCTGGGCCAACGATCCGGTTTTTACCAAGGGTGATGTATCCATCATCCTGCTTACGGAAAACCTCGCCGATATTTCTTCCCGGCTGGTAAGCTCCCCCGCTACGGTAAAGGTGGGGGTTCCCTTCCCCGACGAAAAGGTGCGGGTCAGTTTTCTCCGCTTTAAGGAAGCCCAGGGGGAACTCCTTCTGGAGCGGGGCCTGAATGCGGAGCGGGTGGCCTCCATCACCAGCGGCCTAAATTTAATGAACCTGAACCGGCTTGTGCTGGAGGCCCTTGAGTCGAATCACCCCCTGTCCCTGGAATACCTTCGTCAGAAAAAAAAGGAAATGATCGAAAATGAGGCCCTGGGCCTGCTTGAATTTATGGAGACGGTTCACGACCTTTCCTACGTGTCGGGTCACGATTTTGTAAAGAAGCGCTTCAAGAATGCCGCCCGGGCCATCAAGATGGGCCGCCTGGATGTGCTTCCCATGGGCTACCTGATCGCCGGCCCCGTGGGCACGGGAAAAAGTTTTCTGGTCAGCGCCTTTGCCGGGGAAATCGGCATCCCCATGGTGAAATTCCGCAACTTCCGTTCCAAGTGGCAGGGGGACACCGAGTCCAACCTGGAAAAGGTCCTCAACATCCTCACCGCCATGTCCCCGGTAGCGGTGATGATCGACGAGGCCGACGCCTTCCTCGGCGACCGGGATCAGGATGGGGACTCCGGCACCTCGAACCGGGTCTTTGCCCAGATCGCCGGCTTTATGGGAAACACCGCCTACCGGGGCAGGATCATCTGGTTCCTCATCACCTGCCGCCCGGACCTTATCCCCATCGACTTAAAGCGCCAGGGCCGCGCCGAGGAACACCTGGCCCTCTTCTATCCCGAAACCGCCCCGGAGCGGGAAGCCCTCTTCGACACCCTGGTCCGCAAGTTGGATCTATCGATCCGCAAGTTTCCCATCAGCGACCTTTTCAAAAAATTCCACCACGAGTTTTCCGGCGCCGATTTGGAAGCGGTGCTTATCCGCGCAAAACTCCGGGCCGCCATGGAGGACCGCAGCTTTATCACCCGTGAAGACATGGAGGAAGTGATGGGCGACTTTGTCCCCTCAGCCTATCCCCACGAAATCGAACTGCAAAATTTGGTGGCCGTTCTGGAATGCACTTCAAAGGAGATGATCCCCAAACGGTTTCAGAATCTTGACCGCACCAAACTGGTCAGGGATATTCAGGAGATCAAGTCGCTGCTGGGGGAGCGTGGGTAATGTCGAATGGATAAAACCCCGCCGAAAATATTAAAGAAAATTTTGCTAATAGTACTTCTGTCTTTTCTGTGTAACAATATATTTGGGCAGGAAGAAACAGAACAAACAAATAAAAATCAAAAGGTAATTGTGCCGCTGTCAATGGTGTTTCACGATATAGGCTGGAATACATTACATTCTATAACGTACAATTACGGATTAAACTTTATCGGCGCCGGACTTGAAACATGGATGTTTATAAAAACAGGGTGGGATTGGAAATGGCGGAATATTGCCTATGAAAATGATTGGCTTTCAGGCTTCGGAATACCCGGATTGTATATAGGTTATGTGGTTCCCGGTATTGCGCCTTTGGCGGCATATATTACCGGACGCATAATAAAAAACGAAAAACTGCAAATTGCAGGATTGGCTTTAACACAATCCCTTGTTTTAACATTCGGCATTCAGTCGGTCTTAAAGATGTCCACCGGAAGGGCGCTGCCCGGAATTGTTAATGAACTTGACCACACAAGAAATTCACGGACCGATGATTTTAGTGATGAATTTAACTGGTTTAATATGGATTTTGTCGGGGGCTGGCCAAGCGGACATACGGCAAACGCCTTTTCCGCAGCGGCGACTATCGCGGAAATATATCATGATAATCTTGCTCTAAAAATTGGCGTGTATACCTATGCGGCGCTTATGGGTTTTGGAAAATCCGTAAGCGTTCATTGGGCATCCGAAGTTATTGCCGGCGCCTTAATAGGTTATGCAATAGGAAAAACAGTTGGCAAAAGTTATCGGAAGTTATTGGAAAATACAAATGAAGATAATAAGATACGGTTTTATGCTTCATATAATACCGTTGGGGTAGTAATATATTTGCAATAAGAAAACATGGCATGCCATCCGTAGGTGCGGGTGCATTACCTAACATACGCTATGCGAAATTTTTTGGCCAAATTTGTTGAAAAATTGGAAGATTTAATCAAAGTGTATATTTTTTATAACTATTGACATTTATTGAATAATAGCCTATAATAAATTTATGGAGATATTATTGGATGCCAGTGCAATAATGGCTGTTATTATAGAGGAGCCCGAAAAGGAACAGGTTATAAACATTACAAAAAATGTGACTATAATCTCTCCAAGTATGGTACCTTTTGAGATTGCAAATGGTTTAAGCAAAATGACGAAGAGGAGAATAATTGATAATAATAGGATGATAAATGCCTTTGAATATTTTAAGAGGATACCTATAAAAATAATAGAAACAGATATCAAAAAGGCATTGGAGATTGCAGGGGATTATAATATTTATGCATATGATGCCTTTTATTTGGAATCGGCAAAAAGATTAGGTTTACCGTTATTGACTTTTGATGGTAATATGGCAAGAATTGGAAAAGAAATAGGTCTTACTATTTTAGGGGGAAAAGATGCAGGTGTTTGATTATAGTGATTTTACACAAAATATAACAAAAGTATTTAATACTGCGTTAGTTGATGAAGTAATTATAAACAATAACGATGGAAATAGTTATAAATTACTTCCAATAGATAATGAAAATATTAAAGGAAAATCCCCGCTTGAGGATATTCCCTCTATAAAGGCAGATATTACCACACAGGAAATTGTAGAAATATTAAGAGAATGTAGAGCTGGAATATAATAAAAAATAATCATAAGGGCCAAAAAACATCGCATACAAACAAATCTATTATACGACTTGTGCATCAAGTTCCGGTATCGCCGCCAGCACCGCGTCTTCGATCTTTCGGCCCCCTGAGGTAATGCCCAGCCTGCGGTCCGGGCGGATCTCGCCGTGGAAGTCGCTGCCGGCGGTGATGTAAAGCCCCAGTTCCTGCCCCAGCTCCTCAAGCCGGCGGCAGGCGCGGATTTTGGCGGTGGGGTGCCAGGCTTCAATGCCCATGAGGCCCTTGTCTTTCAGTTCCCTGATCATGTCCGGAAGGCGGCCCCAGGCCACGTAAAGGGACATGGGGTGGGCCAGGACCGGAAGCCCCCCGGATTCCCGGATCAGCGCCACAGCCCGCTCAAAATCCAGGCCCGCCTTGGGGGCGTAGAAGGGTTTGCCCACCCCCAGGTAGCGGGAAAAGGCCTGCTCCCGGTTTTTGACGATCCCCCGGTTCACCAGGAGGGCCGCAAAGTGGGGCCGCCCCACCGAATGGCCCCCGGAGAGGGCCTGTACCTCTTCATAGGCCGCCTCAACACTTAATTCGTGCATTTTGTCCAGAATTTCCCGGTTCCGTGTTTCCCGCAGGCGGGAAAGCTCGCTTACCGCATCCCGGAACGCGGGGCTTGGCCGGGTGATACCCAGCCCCAGCAGGTGGAACTCCCCGGGTCCCGAATGGGTAATTTCCATCTCGATCCCCGGGATAAAACGGATTCCCCCTATTGCCGCCTCGTTTCTTGCATCCTCCAGACCGTTGATGGTGTCATGATCCGTCAGGGCAATGGCCGAAAGGCCCCGCTTCGCCGCCTCCTGGATAAGCTCTTTGGGACTCAGGCTGCCGTCGGATGCGTTTGAATGGGTATGCAGATCAACCATGGGATAGAGTATTCACCATAATATTGATTTTGTGTATAGTATTTGGACATTCAGGAGTACTTTAGGCATGGGGTATGTGGAATTTCACGGGGTCTGTAAATACTATTCCCTGGGCGAAAACAAAATCACTGCGGCGGACCACATGAGTTTTACCATAGAAAAGAGTGAATTTTGCGTTATCGTGGGGCCCTCCGGGGCGGGAAAAACGACGCTCCTCAATATGCTGGGGGGGATGGATTCCTGCGACGAGGGAAAGATCATCCTGGATGGCCGGGAGATCAGCGGCTTTAACGAGCGGCGGCTGACCGATTACCGTCGCTACGATGTGGGGTTCGTCTTTCAGTTTTACAATTTGATACAGAACCTGACGGCCCTTGAAAATGTGGAGCTTGCTTCCGAAATTTGCCGGGAACCCCGGGACCCGGCGGAAACCCTGCGGGCGGTGGGGCTTGGGGAACGGCTGAACAATTTTCCCGCCCAGCTTTCCGGCGGGGAACAGCAGCGGGTTTCCATTGCCAGGGCCCTGGCGAAGAATCCCCGGATCCTGCTCTGCGATGAACCCACGGGGGCGCTGGATTATGAGACGGGGAAGCATATTTTAAAACTTCTGCAGGAAAGCTGCAGGAATACGGGAAAAACAGTGATTCTGATCACCCATAATCACGCCATTGCGGCTATGGCGGACCGGATCATCCAGGTTAAGAACGGACAGATCCTTCATATTGAAAAGAATGATCGCCCCATGGCGGTGGATCAGATTGAGTGGTGATGCGGCGATCCTTTGGTAAAACCTATTTTAAAACCATCCTCCGGGAAATACAGGGCAGTTTTGGCCGTTTTCTCGCTATTTTCGCCATTGTCGCCCTGGGGGTGGGGTTTCTGGCGGGACTTTTGGCCACCACCCCGGACATGAAGGCTTCGGCGGACCGCTACTTCCACGAGTCCAACATGATGGACATTTTTATCAAGGGAACCCTGGGGCTCACCGATGATGACGCGGAGGCGATACGCGCCCTTGATGAGGTAGCGGAACTGCTGCCGGGTTATGTTATCGATACCATGGTTAGGACCTCCGCAGAAGAACTGCTGGTGACCCGGATTTACGGGCTTCCCCTGGGCCGGATGGGGGAGTCGGCCTTCATCAACCGGATGGAGCTGATTGCGGGGCGTATGCCGGAGAACGAAGGGGAATGCCTGGTTCAGCAGGGGGGCGGCTATCTGGTAAAGGCCCCCCTGGGGATGAAGCTGGAGATTGGGGGGGATGAGAACAGTAATACTGCGGACACCTATAGGGTTACCGAATATACCGTAACCGGGATTGTAAAGAGCCCCCTGTTTATTTCACTTGAGCGGGAGCCCAGCGGCGCAGGGAACGGGCGGCTGGGGGCGGTGATGTATGTGTACGACAGCTGTTATGCCCTGCCCGCCTACACGGATTTTTTTATCACCCTGAAAGGAACTTCCGGCCTTGCGACATTTACCGGTGAGTACGAGCGGTTTGTGGATGGGGCGATGGAAAAAATAAAGGCCCTGGGGGAAGGGCGCTACGAAATCCGCCGGACGGAGATCCTGACCGATGCCCGGCGGACAGGGCTGATGCGGCTGGCCGAAGCGGGAGCGGCCTACGAACGCGGGAAAAGCCGGGCGGAAACGGAACTGGAGGCGGCCCGGCGAAAACTGGACGCGGCGGCCTGGGAGATTGCCGCCGGGGAAGCGGAACTTGCGGAAGGGGAGCGGCAGGTCACCGAGGGAAGGGCCCTGTTTGCGGAAGAACGGCGGCGGGTGACCGCGGAACTGGCGGAAAATGAGGCGGCCCTGACCCGGGGGGAAGGGGAAATCGCTGCGGCAAAACAAACCCTGGCGGAGAGCAAGGCCCAACTGGACGCGGCCCGGGATCAGGTTGAAAAGACCCGCAAGTTCTGGCTCTGGAAGATCATACCCGTAGGCCGGAAGGGGGTGGCCCAATACGATGAGGGGCTTGTGGCCTATGAAAAGGGACTGAGCATGGTCCAGGAAAAGGAAGGGGAACTGCGGGATGGCCGGAGGCTGCTGGAAGAGGGCCGCCGCCGTGCGGAAGGGGAATTCGCCCAGGCGGAAGCGGACCTGAATTCGGCGGAAGCGGATGTCAGAGCGGGGCAGGAGCGGCTCGGCGAAGCCCGGGAGGAGCTGGCGGCGGGTCAGCTGGAATTCGAGCGGCGGCGGGCGGAGGCCGAGGAAGAACTGCGGAAGGCGGAACTGGAGATCGCCGAGGGACGGCGGCAGATCAACGCCATCGATATTAAGGGTCCCGAATGGTATGTACTGGACCGGAACGCCAATGTGGGCTACGTCAACTTTATGATGAATTCCGAAAAAATCGCCGACATCGCAAAGGTGTTTCCCGTGTTCTTTCTCCTGGTGGCGGCCCTGGTGGCCCTGACCACCATGACCCGGATGGTGGAGGAGGAGCGGATTCAAATCGGGGTCCTTAAAGCCCTGGGGTACCGGAAACGGGTTATTGCGGCAAAATACCTGGTTTACTGCGCCCTCACGGGGATACTCGGTTCTGCGGTGGGGATGGTATCGGGGTTTCAGGGGCTTCCGGTGATCATCTATCACGCCTTTGGGACCATGTACCACCTGCCGCCCCTGGTGACACAATTCAACTGGCCCTTCGGGCTTATCGCCTGCGGCCTGGTGCTGCTCTGTACCATGGGGGCCACGGTTTCCGCCAGCTATCACGCGCTTTGGGAAAAGCCCGCAGCCCTGATGCTGCCCAGGGCCCCCAAACCGGGCAAGCGGATCTTCCTTGAATATATCCCCTTTATCTGGCGGTCAATGAAATTTACTTATAAGGTAAGCGCCCGGAACCTTTTCCGGTATAAAAAACACTTTATCATGACCGTCACGGGAATCGCGGGCTGTACCGCCCTGATGCTCACCGCCTTTGGGCTGCGGGATTCCATGATCGACATTGCCCGGACCCAGTTTTCGGATATTCTGAAATACGATTTACGGCTTGAATTGCGGGATGGTGAAGTTTGGGATGATGGTTTAACCGCCTTTCTTGGGGGGAATCAGCCCAGACGCCGCGGCGACCCTTCGGGTCATGGCGCCCCAAAGGGCCGCATTGAAATCCACAGTGAATCGGGGTATCTCATCGGCGAAAAGGAACGGCTCAGTACAGTTTTGTACGTACCCCGGCCAAGGGAAAACCTGGGGGATTTTATCAGCCTGAAGGACCGGAAAACACAGCAGCCCCTGGAATTCGGCGCGAATTCGGTAATGATAACCGAAAAAACCGCGGAAGAATTGGGGTTGAAGGCCGGGGACCGGATGCTGGTAGAAAATGCAGGGGGAAGCCGGGGGGAATTTGTCCTGGGGGGGATTACCGAAAATTACGTGGGGAGCATGGTTTATATCGGGGAAGAAGCCTGGTGGAAGGTATTCGGGGAAGTCCCCTCATATCCCACACTTTTTGTGCAGACGGGGATACAAAGCGCCGCGGAACAGGATACGGTTGTTATGGAAGTTCTCGCCAGCAAGACGGTTACCGGGGCGGAGTTTACCTCCCATACCCAGGAAAGCTACAACAACCTGCTTACCAGTATCAGTTTTGTCGTACTCATCCTCATTCTGGCCGCCGGGGGGCTGGCAATTATCGTGCTGTACAACCTGACCAACATCAACATCAACGAACGGAGCCGGGAACTCGCCACCCTGCGGGTGCTGGGCTTTCACCAGGGGGAGGCTGCGGCCTACATATTCCGGGAGATCACCATCCTCAGCATCGTCGGGACCGGGGCAGGGCTGCTTTTGGGGCTCCCCCTCCACGCCTTTATGATTGGGGTCGCCGAAACGCCGGAACTTATGTTCGGGAGGGATATTGCGCCCCTCAGTTTTGTACTTTCGGCGATTTTTACCCTGCTGTTTTCCGCCGCAGTGGACCTCCTGATGCTGAAAAAAATCAGGAATATCAAAATGGCGGACTCCATGAAAGCGGTTGATTAATTTAAATGACAAATTATGTAAATCTGTCATTATAATCTTAATTGATCTTTTCGTCTGATTGTACTATAATTAATGGCTTTTCAGATAAACTGGAGGAAAAAGGATATGGATTTTTTACTGGACAAACAGCACGAAATGGCCCGGCTTTTGTTTCGGACCTTTGCCGAAAAAGAGGTAAAGGATCTGGCGGCGGAAGTAGATGAGGAAGAGCGTTTTCCGGATGAAACTGTTGCAAAAATGAAAAAATACGGTTTTTTGGGTATCCCTTTTAAGAAGGAAGACGGGGGTCAGGGCGGGGACAACCTTGCCTACATCATGTGCGTCGAAGAGCTTTCCCGGGTATGCGGGACAACGGGTGTAATTGTATCCGCCCATACGTCGTTGTGTGCGGCGCCGATTGAGAAATACGGTACCCCGGAGCAAAAGGCAAAGTATCTGGCGCCCCTCGCAAGGGGTGAGAAGCTGGGCGCCTTCGGGCTTACGGAACCCAATGCGGGTACTGACGCTTCACGGCAGCAGACCACTGCGGTGTTGGAAGGCGACCACTACGTGTTGAACGGGTCGAAGATCTTCATCACCAATGCGGGCGTGGCGGATGTGTTCGTGGTAATGGCGATGACCGACAAGTCCCTCGGTAACAAGGGGATTTCGGCGTTCATCGTGGAGAAAGATTTTCCGGGCTTCTCCCTCGGCAAGCACGAGCTGAAGATGGGTATTCGCGGTTCTTCCACCTGCGAACTCGTATTCACCAACTGTATTGTTCCCAAGGATAACCTGCTTGGCCAACTTGGCAAGGGCTTTGGCATCGCCATGGGTACCCTTGACGGCGGACGCATTGGTATTGCGGCGCAGGCGCTTGGTATTGCCCAGGGCGCCTTTGACGAAACGGTCAAGTACACCAAAGAACGCCAGCAGTTTGGCAAGCCGATTTCGGCGTTCCAGAACACCCAGTTCCAGATGGCCGACCTCAAGGCGCGTATTGAAGCGGCCCGTTTCCTGGTGTACGCGGCGGCGTGCAAGAAGGACAGGGGGCTTCCTTATGCCGTGGACGCGGCGATGGCAAAATTGTTTGCGTCTGAAACGGCGATGGCGGTGACCACGAAGTGCGTACAGTTCTTCGGCGGTTATGGGTATACCCGTGAGTATCCGGTAGAGCGAATGATGCGGGATGCAAAAATCACCGAAATCTACGAAGGAACGAGCGAGGTGCAGCGGATGGTTATTGCCGGTGCAATCTACAAGTAAGGGAGCAGAACGATGAAAATTGTTGTTTGTATAAAACAGGTGCCGGACACCAATGAGGTAAAACTTGACCCGAAAACAAACACCCTGATCCGTGAAGGGGTACCGAGCATCATCAACCATGACGACCGGAGCGGTATTGAAGCCGCATTGCAGCTCAGGGAAAAAGTCGGCGGCGCCGTAACGGTGGTGAGCATGGGACCGCCTCAGGCTGAGGCGGCGCTTCGTGAAGCATTGGCCATGGGCTGCGATGAAGCGGTGCTGCTGAGCGGCCGCGAATTCGGCGGCTCGGATACCTGGGCGACCGCACATATTATCGCGGCGGGGGTAAAAAAAATCGGCTACGATTTGGTAATTACCGGCCGGCAGGCGATTGACGGGGATACCGCACAGGTTGGCCCGCAGATTGCCGAGAACCTTGGTCTGCCCCAGGTGTCTTATGTTGAAAAAATAGACGTGGAAGGCGACACGCTGGTAGTGCAGCGCCAGTACGAAGACCGTTATCACATTATCGAGGTGAAATTGCCCTGTCTGCTGACGGCATTGCAGGAGCTGGGCGCCCCCCGTTACATGAGCGTTGGCGGTATTTTTGACGCCTATAAAAAGGAAATCAAAATATTGGGCTTTGAGGACCTGAAGGGCGGGCTGAACCCGGCGTTCATCGGTTTGAAGGGTTCGCCGACCAATGTGGTGCAGTCTTTTCCCAAACAGGCGAAAGGCAAGGGCACGGTGCTGCAGGGTAAGAGCACGGATGAGGCGGTTGCCGCCATCATACAGAAGCTCGAAGAAAAGCACATCATCTAAAGGAGTGGAGAATGAGCAAAGATGTATACGTCTTCGCAGAACAGCGGGATGGAAATGTACAGAAGGTAAGCCTTGAGCTGTTGGGCGAGGCGACAAAACTGGCCGGCGCTTTAGGTGAAAAGGTGGTCGCTATTCTGATTGGGCAGGGCGTAAAGGCTAAAGCCCAGGAGCTGATTACCTACGGCGCGGACTCTGTACTGGTCATTGAGAACGATATGGTAAAAGAATACGTGACCGAGCCCTACGCCAAAGCGGTCTGCAAGGTGATTAAGGACTGTGACCCGTCAATCGTGCTGTACGGCGCAACGGCAATCGGCCGTGACCTGGCGCCCCGTGTTGCGGCGCGTCACCATACCGGTCTTACCGCAGACTGCACCAAGCTGGAAATCGGTGCGGAAGAGGGTGGAACCAAGCTGCTGTGGATGACCCGTCCGGCCTTTGGGGGTAACATTATGGCAACGATTAAGTGCGCCAATTACCGTCCCCAGATGGCGACCGTGCGTCCGGGGGTAATGAAGATTGTTCACGACACAGGCCGCAAAGGCGAAATAAAGGACTTTAAGGTTGACTTTGTACCTGCGGATATGAACGTAAGAATTCGTAAAGTGGTCAAAGAAGACAAGAAGGCGGTGGACATCACCGAGTCAAAGGTCCTCGTATCAGGCGGCCGCGGCATCGGGTCTAGGGACTACTTTGCCGAGCTGGGCAAATTGGCAAAGGCGCTTGGCGGCGAGGTTTCATCTTCCCGCGCCAATGTGGACGCCGGCTGGATTGAAAAAGAGCGGCAGGTAGGTCAAACCGGTAAGACGGTGCGCCCGAACTTGTACCTGGCGCTCGGTATTTCCGGCGCCATTCAGCATCTGGCCGGTATGGAAGGCTCCGATCTGATTATCGCAGTCAACAAGAACGAGACTGCGCCCATTTTTGATGTGGCCGATCTTGGCATTGTGGGTGATTTGAAGGCCATCGTGCCCAAATTGACCGACGCTGTCAATAAGTACAAGGCCGCCGCCCTGAAATAGCTGCCTTCCCTGGATATCCGCACACAGAATACCGGGGATTAAGGCAGTTTGGGGTAGACAAAACGCCGTTTTTTTCTATTATAGAATTAAGTTGTGGAGAAACCCCCTGTGGGGTTTCTCCTAAGTCAAAAAGCAAAGCTTTTTGACACGGCCCCTTCGTCTAACGGTTAGGACAAAAGATTCTCAATCTTTAAACAGGAGTTCGATTCTCCTAGGGGCTAATGGCGGCAGCGGGAACTCTTGACAGGCTGGCCTCTGAGTTACCCATGGAAGAACGGCAGGATCTTCTGGAAAAACTTAAGGCCCAATCCGGCATATCCTCAGAGCCCCTGTACGAAGCGCCGGGGGAAGGCGTCTTTGCAGCCGGTACATCGATAACAATTGAGGAACAATACGCCAAACTGCCCTGGTATTACCGTCTTTATTACTTTTTTTTGAGTTTTTTCAGGAATAAAGCCCCCATACTGCTCTTCGCCGACACCCAGGTGGCCCGGCTTGGACGGGAGATCGACGCCGCTTTTCCCGGCCTCTACGATTATCAGCAGGGAATTTTGCATGGTGAATTTTACCGGCTCCTTTCGGGTCTAAAGGAAGCTGCCCGGTTCTTTTTTGAGGCCCTGGATCTCAGCATCAACCGGGACCGGGGGGCCTTTTATGCCTTTCTGGGCTCCCTGGAGATGGGCGAAACCCATGAGCGGCTCCGGGCCGAAACGGAAATCAAAACCATAGCGGAAAAAAATTCCGCCCCAATCAATTCCCCCCGCGCCGTTGCAGAGGCCGAAATCCGTCAGACCGCCCTCCGTGCCATGGAGGATATTTTCGCCGGGATACCCGGGGACCAGCGGGATACCATGTACCGCAATGCCCGGTCCCTGCACTGCCTCAAGGAACTTTCCTCTTTTTTGTTTGACCGGGTACTCATGGCCTTTAACCCCCCCGGCGGGGAAGCGCGGCCCAGGCTCCCCGAAGAGGAGCAAGCCCCTCCGGCAGATGCCGTGCCGGCCTGTTCCGTGTATGTGGTGCGGGAAATGCTTGGCTCCCTCAACAATATCCTCTGTTCCCTCCGGGACCCGCTCCCCCTCACCCTGCTGGAATCCCTCTTCATCTTTATTTTGCAGGCACATTCAAGATCTGTCCTTATGGAGAGGGAGGAGTTTGGTACTGAGCAGGAAATTCAAAACCTCCTTCACCAGGCGGAAAAGGCCATGGTCATCATCCGTAACTTCAACCGGCATATTCCCCTTACCCTGATACTCCGCTGCGCGAACCGGGATATGTCCCTGTCCCCCAAAACAGTGTCAGGCGGGGAGGACTGGTTTGCGATGTACCGGGACTACTGGAAACGGCATATAGAGGACCAGTTTGCCGCATACCAGCTGGCCAGCCGCTGCCGGGACATACTCGCTTCTTTTCAGGTTTTTTTTAAGGGTGCGGAGCTCAAGACCCTGGACGGCGTTGCCGCGGGAATTTCCGGGACGAATCCTGAGGGCTTCCCCCTGGCCGGGGCATTTACCCTTGCCTTTCTGCGGACCTTTCATTTGGAAGTCTTTATGGAAGATATGAACCGGTTTTTGAAGCCCATCATGGATGAGGGGAAATTTTTCAAACCTGAAACCCAGGACAAATTTACCGCAGGCTACAATGATCTTATAAAGCTTGAGGATGATATCCGGAAGCTGGAGCGCAGAATAGCCCCTTCCGGGGAATACGGAAAACGGTATACCATGGCGGAAAAGGATATGTCGGCCTTGCCGGTAAAACAGCGGAAGATTCAGATAGTGGCGGATGAGGCCGCCCTGGAGGCGGGAAAAATCATCAGCCGTGTCCGGGATGCCGCCGCCGCCATGATCGGTATTTTGAAGGGCATTCTGAAAAAAGAGCCCCAGGGCAGGAATGAATTCCTGGTCAACCTGGCGCATTTTATGGGGGAGGGGAGTACCTTTGCCGTGGATATCACCGGGGTGATCCGGCAATTTGAGGGGCTCCTCCAACTTTTGGACGATATTGACGTAATGGAAAGCGGGAGAAACTAAATGTACGATTACAAGAACCCCTGGAAAGTCCGCATTGCCCGGGCCTTAAACCGGGTGATGCAGGATGCAGGCATTGAGGGCGCCGGAACAATCGAGCCCTCCCGGATAGTGGCTGAAATTCCCCCCAGCCCCGAGTTGGGCGACCTGGGTTTCCCCATGTTCAGCTTCGCCAAACTTCTGCGGAAGGGCCCGCCCCAGATCGCCCAGTTGGCAGCTGAGGCGCTTGCGGCAGAAATGGTGCCAGGCACCTTTGCCGCCCAGGGTCCCTACCTCAACGTCCGCCTTAACCGGGCCGAGGCCGCCGCCGCAATCCTCGCCGAGGTCCTTGCGGGGGAGGGGGCCGGCGCACCGGCCGCCGGTGAATTCACCTTCGGCCGCCCCGGCTCTCTGGCCGGTTCCCGCATCATGGTGGAATTTTCCAGTCCCAACACCAACAAGCCCCTCCACCTGGGGCACCTCCGCAACGATGTGCTGGGGGAAAGCGTCTCCCGGATTCTCGCCGCCTGCGGAGCCGAAGTCCGCAAGGTCTGCATCATCAACGACCGGGGTGTCCACATCTGCAAATCCATGCTGGCCTATCAGGAATACGGCGAAGGCAAAACCCCGGAATCCGAATCCCTTAAGGGGGATCACTTTGTGGGGGACTGGTACGTCCGCTTCAACACGGTTTTTACCGAAGAGGCCAAATCCCTCGAAAAAGAAAGGGGCTTAAAAAAGGAAGAAGCCGAAGCCCAGGCCCCCTCCCTCATCAAAGCCCAGGATCTGCTCCGCAAATGGGAAGCCGGGGACGCCGCCACCGTCGATTTATGGAAAAAGATGAACACCTGGGCCGTTGGCGGCATGAAGGAAACCTGGGATCGCACCGGCATCTCCTTTGACCAGTTCTATTACGAAAGCCAGACCTATCGATTGGGCAAGGATGAGATCCTCAAGGGCCTGGAAAAGGGCCTCTTCTACAAAAAGAGCGACGGCGCCGTAGCGGTGGACCTGAGCGCCGAAAAGCTGGACGAGAAGGTCCTCCTCCGCAAGGATGGTACCTCGATTTATATCACCCAGGACATCGGCACCGCCATCTTCCGCCACAAGGACTGGCCCTTTGACCGCCTGGTCTTCGTGGTCGGCTCCGAGCAGCAGTACCACTTCAAGGTCCTCTTTACGATCCTGGACAAACTGGGCTTTGCATGGGCCAAAAACCTCTACCATCTTTCCTACGGCATGGTGAACCTCCCGGAAGGCAAAATGAAGAGCCGCGAAGGCACCGTAGTCGACGCCGACGACCTCATCGACAGCCTCCGTGACATGGCCCTAAACGAAATCCGCGAAAAGGACCGTGAGGAGGCCGTGGGGGACTCCGCCGCCGTGGCGGAAAAAATCGCCCTGGGCGCCCTCCATTACTACCTCCTGCAGGTGTCCCCCACCAAGGACATGCTCTTTGACCCCAGGGAATCCCTGTCCTTCACCGGCAACACCGGCCCCTACCTGCAATACATGGGCGCCCGGATTTCTGCCTTGCTAAGCAAGGCTTCCATGTTGCGCAAGGCCGAAGCCGCCGCAGACAAAGGCTTCAATGCGGCGCTTTTAACCGGGGATGCCGAATGGGAGCTGGTTAAAACCCTGGCGAACTACCCCGAAGCGGTCTCCGCCGCCGCCGCCGGGATGGACCCCTCCCTGCTGACGACCTATCTTTACGAGCTGTCCAAGACCTTCAGCCGCTTTTACCACGACTGCCCCATCCTCAACGCCGAAGATCCCGGCCTTGCCGCCGCCCGCCTGGCCCTGAGCCGGGCGGTGCTGCGGGTGCTGCAGGATGCGCTGCATCTGGTGTGTATACCGTTTCTGGAGGCGATGTAGCCGCCCGCTCACCCTGCTGTGGGGAAGAGATGTATCAGAAAAACCCACTTGACCTTTCCGGCCCTTTCAGGGTATAAATATTGACTAATGTTATTTTAAAGTAAAGGGAATGTTATGTACGCATTGGTAGAGTTTAAGGGTAAGCAGTATAAGGCCGAAAAAGGCGCGGTTCTCAAGGTTGACAAGCTGGACGCCGAGCCCGGTTCAAGCATCAATATTGACTCGGTGCTCCTGGTGAGCGGTGATACGGTAACCGTGGGCGCCCCCTATGTAAAGGGTGTTTCGGTGTCCGCAACGGTGGAATCCCATGGGAAGGATGGCAAGATAATCATCTTCAAGTATATGCCCAAGAAGGATTATCGCCGCAAGAACGGCCACCGGCAGCAGTATTCGGTGATCAAGATTGGGGATATTGTCGGGGCCTAAGCCTCAAGATGTATCCTGAATGATACAGATCGGGGTGGTTTTGGATGAAGCGGGGCTTTTGCGGTCCTGTAAGGTGCAGGGCCATGCCGAAGCGGGGCCGGCGGGGGCGGACATTGTCTGCGCCGCGGTTTCGGTTTTATTGAGGACCGCCCTTAGAACCCTTTCCGGGCGGAAGGGGATCGTGATCCGGGGGGGCGCGCCGGAACGGGGTCTCCTGTGGATGGAGGCGGATTATACCGCGGAGGGCAGGGAGTTCCTTGCCGCTGCGGGGGCCTTTCTTGTGGAGGGGCTCAAATCGGTTTCGGAAGATTACCCGGATTATTGCACGATGAAGATTACGGAGGAATGATATGGCACGGAAACGCGGCGGCAGCGGCGCTAAAAACGGACGGGATTCACAACCCCAATACCTCGGAATAAAGGCCTCGGGCGGTTCCATCGTCAAGGCCGGGACCATCATCGCCCGCCAGCGGGGGACCAGGATTCATCCCGGCGCCAACGTGGGCTGCGGTGGGGATTATACCCTCTTTGCCCTGGCGGACGGGACGGTCAACTTCTCCCAGCGCCGGGGGCGGAAACTCGCGTCAGTCCTTGTCGCAGAATAAATTTGCCGACGAAGCGCTGATTGAGGTGTGTTCCGGTTCGGGTGGGAACGGCTGTGTAGCATTCCGCCGGGAAAAGTATGTTCCCAGGGGCGGCCCTTCCGGGGGCGACGGGGGCAGGGGCGGCGCGGTGGTGTTTACCATACGCCGAAACCTGCGAACCCTGGCCCATCTACGGTATAAACAATCATTTAAAGCGGAAAATGGTCACGATGGGGAAGGTTCCGGCCGTTACGGCAAAAACGGGGCCGATATCGTCATACCCCTGCCCCCCGGTTCGGTGCTCAAAGACGCCGATTCGGGGGATATTATTCGGGACTTCGGCAAAACACATGAAGATTTTCTTTTTTTGAAGGGCGGTAACGGCGGCTGGGGGAACATCCACTTCAAGTCATCGGTGACCCAGGCCCCCCGCAAGGCCCTGCCGGGAAAAAGCGGCGGGGAGGCGCGGCTCCGGGTGGAGCTGCAGATCATTGCCGACATCGGCCTGGTGGGCTTCCCCAACGCGGGGAAATCATCCCTGCTGGACCGCTTCACCAACGCCCGCCCAAAGATCGCCCCCTATCCCTTTACCACCAAAATCCCCAACCTGGGGGTCCTCACCCTTGACGATCGGGATATCATCATCGCGGACATCCCCGGCCTCATTGAGGGCGCTTCCGAAGGGCACGGCCTGGGCATCCGCTTCCTCAAGCACATTTCCCGGACTCAGGCGTTGGTTTTTCTCGTGGACTTATCGGATGATAATTACCGGGATGCCTTTGACATCCTCTGCCGGGAATTGGAAGCCTTTTCTCCGGAACTGATACAAAAGCCCCGCCTTTTGCTGGGCAGCAAAACCGATCTTGAAGGATCCGAAGACCGGCTCAAGGAGCTTACCGCCAAATACCCCGGCGAAAAAATCCGGGGCATTTCGGTGTTTACCGGGAATGGCATTACCGAACTGGGCTGGGACCTGCTGGAACTGGCTGCCGCTGCGCCGGATACCGGGGCGGCGGCCGAAGCCACAGATGTTGAGGCTCTGGAAGCCGAGATCGAAGAAACTGAATTCGACGAGGCAGGGGACTAGAACGTGAGGCTGGCAATCCTGGGGGGAAGCTTTAACCCTGTACATATTGGCCATCTTTTTTTAGCGGACGCGGTGCTTACGGCTTTCGGTTATGACCGGATCATCCTGATCCCCGCATTCAAGTCCCCCTTCAAGCAGGGGGCTTCCGGGGGCTCCCCATTGGATAGGCTGGACATGCTTGCCGCCGCCATCCCCGGTGATCCCCGGCTGGGCATCGACGATTGTGAAATAAAGCGGGAAGGGGTATCCTATACCATTGATACCATAGCGGATATTACCCGGCGGTACCGGCCCGAGGGCAAGCCGGGGCTTATTTTGGGAGATGATCTTGCCAGGGAATTCCCCAAGTGGAAAAGCGCCGATGAAATTGCCGAACAGGCGGATGTGATCATCGCCCGGCGGCTCCTTTCCGGGGACGGGGTCTACCCCTATCCCAACCGGCAGCTGCAAAACGAAGTGATGGAGGTCTCCTCCGCCCTGGTACGGGAACGGATCGGTGAAGGTAAAAATTGGCGCTGCCTGGTGCCTCTGGGGACCAGGACCATCATTGAGGACCGCCGGCTTTACGGCTTGCCGGCCACGGAGGGTGATTGTGGGGAAAAGCCTGCCGGTGCAGGCGGCGGTAAGGCCGCGATTACCCAGGCCCTCATTGTCGAGATGGAAGAGGCGGCCCGGGGAAAGCTGAATTCCGCCAGATTTCACCATTCCCGAAACACCGCCCTCCTTGCTGCGGACCTCTGCCGCCATTTTGGGCTGGAAAGCAAGGCGGGTTACCTTGCGGGGATCATCCACGACATGGGTAAGCCCCTGGGGGAAGAGGAACTCCTGCATCTGGCCAAGGCCGATGGCGGGGAGATTTCCAAACTGGAGCGGAAGAAGCCCGGCCTGCTCCACGGCAGGGCCGGCGCGGTGATGCTGAAGGAGCGGTACGGCATCCGCAGCCAGGAAGTGCTGGATGCGGTGAAGTACCATACCACCGGTAACGCCGCAATGGGTCCCCTGGCAAAGGTTTTGTACATCGCCGATAAAATCGAAGTTTCACGGGAAAGAATTGATCCTGCCTTGCGGAATTTCAGCGCCCATGAGGGCACGGAGCAGGGCCTTGACCGGCTTTTTGGAACCGTTTTGAATGAGACCGTCGCGTGGCTGCGGTCAAGGGAGATGGATATTTCCGAAGGAACCCTCCGTCTGCTGGAACTTATAGAAAAGAGGGGACTCCGGAGGGGAACCTCGGCTTACAGTCTCGGTGGAGGTTACCGGTGAGAAAAACAAAAATTGACCCCAGCGCCCTTCTTTTGGCCGCTATTGTGCTCCTCCTGGCAGGGGGGATACTTTTTACCGTTTTTGCCCTCCGTTCCGACACCATAGAGGAGGCCCTTTCGGGGGACCGGGTTATCAACACCCTTTTTATCATCGAAAAGGACGGCAAACCCCTCAGCGCCTATGTGCTGATGTACTACCCCGCCACCAAACGGGCGGCAATCTTCGATATCCCCGGAGACCTGGGGCTCATCATCCAGCGGATCAACCGGGTTGACCGGATCGATACCCTCTATGAGAGTCAGCGGATCACCGGTTATAAGAACGAAGTTGCCGGTCTCCTGGGGGTGGAGGTCAATTTTTCGGTTGTCATAAAAGAGGCTGACCTGGGCAAGGTGGTGGATCTCCTTGAGGGGGTGGATATTTTTATCCCCTCGCCGGTGGAAATCTTCGGCGAAGATGCCCTCGTCCTGTTTCCCTCCGGGGTGGTCAGGCTGGACGGTGACAAGGCCCAGCTGTATATCACCTATGAACTCCCCGGGGAGGACCGGGATGTGGCGGCTTTCCGGAGGCAGCGCTTCTTTCTGGGGCTGCTCAAAAGGCTGGGGGAAATGAACGAGGTCCTCAAAAACCCCCAGGTGGACCCGATTTACCAGTCCCTGCTCGTTTTCAACATGAACCGGCATACCCGGCTTCATCTCTTTGATGAATTGACCGGGATCGACACGGACCGGACCAATATTCAGTCCGTGGGGGGGAATATCCGGGAAGTTTCCGGCCAGACCCTGCTTTTTCCCTATTATGACGGGAATCTTATCAAGGAAATCGTACGCCAGTCTCTGGGAAGTCTTACCCGGCAAGTGGAAGGCAGCCTTTCGGAGCGGATTTTTACCGTGGAAGTGCTGAACGGCACCCCCACCAACGGCCTTGCGGGGCGGACCGCAGAACTTTTGCGGGGTTTCGGTTATGATGTGATCTCCATCGGGAACGCGGACCGCACCGACTATGACCGTACCGAAATTATCGACCGTTCGGGCTACCAGGACGTGGTTAAAACCTTTGGGGACATTATCCGGTGCGGGAACATCCATCCCGATGCGCCCCTGAGGGATACGGAGCCGGATGTACCGGATTTTGAGATCCGGGCGGATTTTACACTCATTATTGGAAGGGATTTTGATGGACGATATGTCTCAGGCGGATAATGTTAAGGCGGCTGCGGCTGCGGCCGCGAAGGCGGCTGTGCCCGCCACTGATCCGGTATCTTTGGCAATAGCCCTTGGGGAACTGCTCCACTCTGCCCGGGGCGGGGACGTGGCGGTGATGGATCTGCGCCCCCTCAACGGCTGGACCGATTTTTTTGTCCTGGCCACGGTAACCAGCAGCACCCATCTTTCGGGGCTGGAGCGGCATGTCAAGGATTTTTCCAGGGAAAGGGGCATAGAAATCCTGCGGCGGTCCCGAAAACCCGCCGCAGATGACGATTGGTGCCTTATCGACCTGGGTTACATCGTCGTCCATCTGATGACCGAAAAAACCAGGACCTTCTACGAACTGGAACGGCTCTGGAGCACCGCCCCGATCATTTATTCGTCAAAGTCGTCGTAGTCCACGTCCTCTTCATAATCAAAATCGTCTTCTTCCTCTTCAAAATCTTCGTCCTCGTCGTCGAAATCATCGTCGTCGTCGAAGTCGTCGTCGAAGTCGTCTTCCATATCGTCGAAATTGTCTTCTTCGTCGATATCGTCGTCTTCGTCGTCGTCATCACCGAAGGCAAGAAAAGGGTAGGGGAATGCGCCGCCGCCATCTATACTCCTGGCGCCGCCGTCCTGGACAAAGGGTATACCGGCAACGGGCATTAAGGCGAGCTCGTCTTGCGGGTACTCCTCCCTTGCGGAATCTCGTTGGGTATTCATGGCCTCGTAGGGAACCATAGTTTTCTCCATATTGATGTGATTACTATTGAAACATAAGGGAGAGTTTCAGTATCTGTCAACTGGTTTTTGCGTTCCAGTGAATATTTTTTTCTTTTTTTTTCCAAAAATGGACCTGGAAGGTGCGTCTTTACCAAAACCTGTTTTTTTGTATAATGATTCCCTATCTTATGCCCAACAGGTTAAAAATCAGAGCCCCCTGCAAGATCAACCTGCATCTACAGATAGGGGATCGCCGCGCCGATGGGTACCATGATATCAAAAGTATTTTTGCGGCCCTGGATTTTGGGGATACCCTGGGTTTCGAGCTTTTTGGCCCCGTCGGTTTTTGCGATATTGTGACGGAATTGCCCCTGCCGTCGGCGGAAAACATCGTATATAAGGCAATATCCCTGTACCGATCCCGGACGGGCTTTAACCGGGGCCTGCGGGTACACCTTGAAAAGCGGATACCCCTGGGCGGCGGATTGGGGGGCGGTTCCTCCGACGCCGCTTCCGCCCTTATGGCGCTGAATACCCTTGCGGGGGACCGGCTTTCCCCGCCGGAACTGAAGGCGCTGGCGGAACAGCTGGGGAGCGATGTTCCCTTTTTTCTTACCGGCGGCACGGTGTGGCCGTTATGGACGGTCGCCTGGGTGAGCGGCCGGGGGGAAGCTATAGAACCCCTGCCCGTTCCCGGCAATCCGCAAGGTACATTACAAAGTAGTTTAGCAGTGGTACTGGTTAACCCCGGCTTTCCCAGCGGCACCGCGGAAGCCTTCCGGCAGCTGGATCTTTGGCGGGAGCAGGGGGGCGCAGAAATGGTGCCTGTCACCATTTTAGATGATGCGCTTAAACGCTCCCTGGGCGGCCATCCCCGGGACTGGCCCTATGAAAATGATTTTTTGCCGGTTTTTTTGGCCGGGAAAGACGCAAAGGCCTATGGGGATATTATTGCCCGCTTAAAGGCCCTGGGCGCGGATTTTTCCGGGCTCTCCGGCGCGGGGGCGACCTGTTTTGGGGTCTTTACCGATGGAGGAATTGCAGAAAAGGCAGCGAAAATACTTTCAAATGAGTGGAAATTTGTCGAATTAACGTTTTTCCTTGCGCGTTCAGCGGTTACGGTATTAGAATAATACATAGTTGCTTTGTGCAAAAGGAGACGCGCCATGGAGATAACTGACATTAGGGTACGAAAAGTGGCCGGTGAAGGTAAATTAAAGGCGTATGTGACGGTTACATTTGATGACTGCTTTGTGGTGCATAATGTTAAAATAATTGAAGGGAAGAGCGGCGTCTTCATTGCCATGCCAAGCCGGAAGACCAGGGTCGGGGAATACAAGGATGTGGCCCATCCGATTCACCCCGAATTCCGCGCCGAATTGCAGCAGCGGATCCTGGATAAATACGATTTCGGCAGCGGACCGGATGATCTTTCTGTTGAAATATAATATGATTATCTGCTAGGATAGAGATCCTCAGGTTTGTGGCCTTACCAGGTTGTTTTTAATATTGGGACGTAGGCAAGCGGTAAGCCACCGGGTTTTGATCCCGGCATTCACAGGTTCGAACCCTGTCGTCCCAGAGAAGGTTTTTTGCCTTGCAATAAATGCAGGGTTCGAAGGGTTCATTCCGCCGACCGAAAGGGAGGAATAAGCGCCACGGATGGCGCTGACAGGAATGAACCCCGGCCTGAAGTGAGCAAACAGGATGTTTGCGAACGGAAGGCGAACCCTGTCGTCCCAGTTACCGTATTATTTTGAATGATTTGAAGGAGTAGCATAATGAGTCAGGTAGTTTTAACGGCCCGGAACCGGGTTGGAAAGGGGTCGGCGGAAGCCCGCCGTGTCCGGCGCAGCGGCCGTATTCCGGCGGTATTGTACGGGCGGACCGGTCAGGCTGTGGCCATCGATCTTGATGCCCTGGAATTCAGTAACAAGGCCAGGAATGTTTCCGAAAGTACCATCGTAAAGGTGGAAGTTGACGGAAAGTCTTATGACGCCTTTGTAAAGGATACCCAGCGGGATATCGTCGCCGGTAGCATCCTCCATGTGGATTTTTATGAGGTAGAAAGCGGCGTGGCCCTGCGGGCCCATGTTTCCGTTCATGTCCACGGTACCCCCATCGGTGTTCGGGAGGGCGGGGTCCTTGAATCTCCCCTCCACGAAATTGAAGTGGAATGTCTCCCCAAGGACCTCCCCGAGCGGATCGATGTGGATATTTCCGCACTCAAGGTAAACCAGTCCTTCCATGTCCGGGACATTGCCCTGGGTGAAGGGGTCAGGCTTCTCTCCAACCCCGATCAGGTGGTCGCTCTGGTGAAGTTCGCCAGGGAAGAGGTGGTTGCTCCGGCCGCCGAAGAAGCCGCAGCAGCGGATGCCGCCCCCGCAGCGGGCGCTCCAGCCGCCGGCGCAGCTCCTGCCGCCGCCCCGGCTGCGGACGCAAAAAAGGCGTAGTACTCTGTAAAAAAAAATACCGGTGACTGGAAAGCGGAGGTCTCTATTCCGGACAATTTTTTTGAATCCGCTGTTGCCGCCGGTCTTGGTCCCTGTCTGCGGGGGAGGGTGTTTCTTGCCGCCGTGTCCGGGGGGGCGGACTCTACCGCCATGCTCCTCGCCCTGGTCCGTCTCCGGGAAACCTGGAATTTCACCCTTTACGGTATCCATATTGAACATGGGATCAGGCCGGCGGAGGAAAGCCGGGGGGACGCGGCCGCCGTACAGGCCCTTTGCCGGGAACTGGGGGTTTCCTGCAGGGTGGTTTCCATCCCGCCGGGGCTTATCGCGGAAACCGCAAAGCGCTCCGGTCTGGGGATAGAGGCCGCCGCCCGGCAGTACCGTCACCGGGCATGGCGGCATGAGGCGCGCCGCATCAAGGCCGCCACGGTCCTGGTGGCCCATACCCGGGACGATGCCCTGGAAACCGCCCTGATGCGGGTCCTCCGGGGTTCCGGCCCTGCGGGGCTGGCCGCCCTGCCCGCCGAAAAGGGTCTTGTCAGCCGGCCCCTGCTGCATCTGGGTCGCGCCGATGTACTCCGTTACCTCGAGGAGCGGGGCGTCCCTTACCGCACCGATTCCACCAATCAGGACAACCAATACCTCCGTAATCGGGTCCGCAACCGGCTTATCCCCCTTTTGGACGAACTTTTCCCCCATTGGAAAAAGGGCTTGGCCGCCATGGCGGAAACCCAGGGCCTGACCGCCGCCTTTCTCGCCGATGAAGGGCGGCGGCGGGTGGTTTGGGAGCAGGTGCCGGGGACGGCCAAGGGAGCCGGCGGGATTGCGCTGCGGACCGGTGCGGAAACCTTTTTTGCCCAAAGCGGCATCATCCGGGAGGAGGCCCTTTTCCGGGGAATAGACACATTCAAAGTCATGCTGAACAGCGCCGGTGGTGATGGGCCTGCTGAAGAGGTTCCGGTAAGGCGTTCCAGTCTCCGGCTGTTTGCCACGGCGGGAGTAGGGAACCTGGATCTGGGTTTTTGCCGAATCGGCGTGAAGGGGCCCCATATTGTGATCGTATCGGGTAAAAATCAGGTCGGGGAGGCGGGTTTTTCACTGTTGATCAAAGAGCCGGGAATATATAAACTTGAAAGGGATTTGGTTTCGGGATTTTCTTTAGAAGTGCGGGCCTTGAACCCTGGAATATCAGAGGTTTCCCCCGGAAAAGAGCTTGGTTTTGGGGGAATCAGGGGATTTTATGCCGCGCTTCCATTGGTTCTGCGGCCCGGTTTTAATGGCGATTTTATCATTGTTAAAGATAAAAAGGATAAGTCAGACCGGCGGCTTTCTCTCGCCGATGTACGGGGCAGAAGGGAATTCAGCATTGACTGCGGCGCAGTAAGCGCCGCAGTCGATTGCCGGGGAGTCGCCGCCTTTATCGGCGCAGGTCCCGATGGGACCATACAGGTACTGTGCAGGGAGGCCGGGGATTCCGGGGACCCTTCCTTTTTTATGGCGGTAAGCCAGGGGAGTATTGATGCTTAACGATCAGAATGACAAAACGCCGCTGCCGCCTCGCCCGAATTTGCAGGGGGGGCGGCCGAACCGTTTTGCCCTGATTTTCTTTGTAATCATGGTGGGCCTCTTTGTGGCCTATTTTTTCAAGGGGGATACCACCGCGGTACGGAATATCCGTTATTCGGATTTTATCCATTATTTGGACCAGAACCAGGTGGAGTCGGTTACCATCCACGATAACAACACGGTTGATATTTTCCTTAAGGGCTCTTCCGGGACCGACGCGGTTCCCCTGAAGACCCTTATCCCCTATCAGGACCCGACTCTGTTGGCGAGCCTCCGGGAGAAGAACATCAATGTGTCCGGGGCAATTACCGGGCTCAGCCCCATGCGGGTGATGCTGGAGTTTCTCCCCTGGATCATCGGCTTTGGCTTCATCTGGTTCATGATGCGGAACATGCAGGGTTCGGGGAACAAGGCCTTTCAGTTCGGCAAGAGCCGGGCCAAGCGTTACCACGAAGAGGGCAAAAAGGTCAGTTTTGCCGATGTGGCGGGCCAAAAAGACGCCAAGTACGAGCTTGAAGAGGTGGTTGCCTTCCTTAAAAATCCCCAGAAGTTTACCAAGATGGGGGCCCGGATTCCCAAGGGGGTCCTTTTGGTGGGGATGCCCGGAACCGGCAAGACCCTGATGGCCCGGGCGGTGGCGGGGGAGGCCGGAGTGGCCTACTTCCACATGTCCGGCTCGGATTTTGTGGAGATGTTTGTGGGGGTTGGGGCCAGCCGGGTCCGGGACCTCTTTGATCAGGGCCGCAAGAGCGCCCCCTGCATCATTTTTATTGATGAACTTGACGCGGTGGGCCGCACCCGGGGGGCCGGTTATGGCGGCGGCCACGATGAGCGGGAGCAGACCTTAAATCAGCTTTTGGTTGAAATGGACGGCTTCGACTCCAAGGACGGGGTGATCATCCTGGCGGCCACCAATCGCCCGGATGTGCTTGACCCGGCCTTGCTGCGGCCCGGCCGCTTTGACCGGCAGGTGGTGGTGGCCATGCCCGATATTAAAGAACGGGAGGCCATCCTCCAGATCCATTCTACCAAAATTCCCCTGGCCAAGGATATTGATCTTTCCCGTATCGCCCGGGCCACCCCGGGGATGAGCGGCGCGGATATCGCCAATTTAGTAAACGAGGCGGCCCTTTACGCGGCCCGCAAGGACAAGCCTTCGGTGGAAATGCCCGATTTTGAGGAGGCCCGTGACAAGATCCTCATGGGAGTGGCCCGGACCACCCTGGTGATCTCCGACAAGGAGCGCCGGATGACCGCCATCCACGAGGCGGGGCACACGGTGCTCCACTATTTCCTGAAAAACGCCGATCCCCTCCATAAGGTCACCATCGTGCCCCACGGCCGGGCCCTGGGAATGGCCATGTCCCTCCCCGAAGAGGACAGCTACAGCCGCACCCGGGGCTGGATCGAAGACCGGATCGTGATCTGCTACGGCGGCTGGATTGCGGAAAAACTTTTCTACGATGAAACCACCACCGGCACCAAGCAGGACATTCAGCAGGCCAGTGAAATGGCCCGGCACATGGTCTGCGAGTGGGGTATGGCGGAAGAAGTGGGGCCCATCGCCTATGGTCAGGAAGATGAGCCCATCTTTATCGGCAAGGAAATTGCCCGGCACAAGGACTATTCGGAGGACACCGCCCGGAAGATCGACCAGGCGGTAAAGGAAATCCTCGACAGGTGCCGGCAATCCGCCAAAAGCATTCTGGAGGCCCATAAAACGGAACTGGAAAAACTTGCCGATGAGCTTATGGCCCGGGAAACCCTGGTGGATGATGAGGTACGGGCTATTCTGGGGCTGTCCCCACGGGAAGATAACCATTCCTTTGTTCAAGGGACGCCGCCTGCGGAGCCCGATCCTGCGGGAAACTGATATGTTACGCAGGCTTTTGCCAATCCTGCTGATGCTTGTCCCGGCAATTGCGGGGTGGGCCCAAACAGGGATCGGGGTTTCTACCGCCGCGGCGGAGCTCTATACCGCATGGGCGGAGCAGGCCATAAACGATGGCCGTTGGCCCGAAGCCCTGTCCATTCTGGAACGGGGCGGGGATTTTGCCGATGTGTCCTCGGATATTTCGTTTCTCCTTGCAAAAGCCCGTTACCATGAAAACAGCCCCTCGGGAGCGGTGCTTGAGGCGCTGCGCCGCAGCATCGAGGCAAACCGCTGGACAAAATATTCCGCCGCAGAGGCCCGGCTTCTGGAAGCGGAAATTTTGATCCGGCTGCGGCGCTTTACCGGGGCGCTCACAGTCCTGTCGGAGGCTCCTGCGGGGGCCGATACTGGGCGGCTGCGGCTTCTGGCGTTGAAGGGCCTTTCCGACCAAACAGAATTCCGCCGGGCAATGGCGGAAACTCTGGACCGTTACCCCCGGGATCCCCGTCCGGTGGAAATTCTTTTTGCCTATGCCCAGTCAAAAAATCCTGAAGAAAATGATCCGGACCTCATTTCCCTTGCCCTGCGGCGGCTTCCCTATCTTTTGGAGGCCGCGCCCCATCTTGCCTATTTGGCCGCCCCCTTTGTCCGGGATACCGCAGAAGCCCGCCGCCTGGTGCAGGGTTATCGGGCCCTGGGGAACCCCGATCCCGCCTCCGTTCCGGTAAGCCTCAATCTGGGTCTGATAGACGAGGCGCAGGCCACGGAGGAACTCTTTGCGCAAAAAGTACTCGACAAGGATCTGATCCTTTCAGTTTGGGGGCTTCTCCGCAACCGGGAAGGCCGGGATTTGTTCAAACGAAACCTTATGGGCTTTTCCGGTGTTATTACAGAAGATGCCGATAAGGACGGTTATCCCGAAACCCGTACCGGCTACCGGGACGGGGTCATACAGGAATATTTTGGGGACGCCGATCAGGACGGCCTTGCGGAACTGCATATCAATTTTTACGCCGGGAGCCCCTCCCGGGCCGAACAGGTAATCTATACGGGAGATAGCGGCGGCGTGGCCTTTGCTTTGCCCGAAACGGATAAGGAACGGACCAAGGTACGCATCGACTGGGAGCAGTACCCGGCGGTGCGGCGGGCGGAGCTTGCAGAGACTTCCTATATCTTCCGGCCCGGCGAATTCCTCTATACCCCCGTCCGCTTTGCGGAGCTTACCGGGGGCGGCGGGGAGCCGGGGCTGTTGTACCCCGAGGGGGAGCAGCGGCAGATGCGCCTTACCCGGCGGAGCCTTGTCTCCTCTGCCTTGCAGATTAAACGGCCCAGCAGGGAGTTTCCGGAGGCGGATGAATGGATCGACATGGAAAAGGGCATACCCCGGCGGGCAGTCGAATATTTTCATGGCTACACCGTGGCGGAGACCGAATTTGTCCGGGGGCAGCCAAGCATCCAGCGCCTGGATACGGACCTTGATTTACGGATGGAGACGGTGCGGCATTTTAAGCTGCCGGGTCCGGCTGCGGATAGGGAAGCCGGGGATGACCCCCTCTCGTATGAAAAAATCATCGAATTTATTGAAAGCGATTGGGATGGGGACGGAATTTTTGAAACCGGGGAGCAATTTCTTCCCGATGGAAGTATAATTTATTCATGGGATACCGACGGAGATGGTATCCGGGAACATTCTGAAACAAGACAGGGGAATTAAGGGTTATGCGGCGCCTCAAACAAAATTTTTTCTTTTTCTGTACAATACCGCTCTTTGTGTTTCTCCCCTTGTCCTGTTTGTCCACCGCAACCCAGCAAAAACGGCTTACTGCCCCCCGCCGCCCTGCCAATGAATTCAGGCTGGATGACATCCGCACTTTTGTGGCTGAAGATCCTGCCCGCGCCATACATCTTATCGGGGCATACCGAATCGTTTATGCCGAAAATGCCGCCGGGGAACTCGCCGCCATGGAAACGGCGGCTGTTGAGAATTTGAAGAAGGCCCAGCTTGAAGCGATAAGCGGTGAACGCTGGGATGACGCCGCGTCCCTGGCCCGCTCCCTTGCGAGCCTGGGGGTGGCGGTGGAAAATACCGGGAATGAGCCTGATTTTGTCCTGGCCAACGCGAAAAAGCTTTTAAGCGACGGGAATGATCTGGCGGCCTTTCTTGCGGCGGTTCGCTCCCATGAATTACGGCCCCTGGAATTTGGGGATGCCCTCCGTTTCCTTGAACGTGCGGTAAAGGTCAGACAGCGCCGGACCGCGGCCTTTTTCCTTGGGGCTGCGGAATCGGCGGCCGGGGGTGGCAATATCCCCCCTGAACTGCGGCAGTACGCGGAGGGGCGGGATACACCCCAGGATATGATAAAGGGGGTGGCCACGGTTTTGGTGGATCGGGGGATCAAGATTGAGCGGGGCCGGGGCGTTCCCAACCGGATCCTGGGATCCGCCTTTTTTGTGGATGCCTCCGGGCTTTTGATCACCAACTACCATGTTATTGAGAGTGAAGTGGACCCTAAATATGAGGGCTATTCCCGGATGCATCTCCGCATGGGGGATTCCGCCAGCGCCCGTATCCCTGCCAAGGTAATCGGCTGGGACAAGGCCATGGATCTGGCCCTTATCAAGACGGAACTGAACCCTGAATATGTTTTTTCCGTGGTGGACCGGGTTATTCCCCATGTGGGGGATACCATACTGGCAATCGGTTCCCCGGTGGGGCTTGAAAAGACCGTAACCTCGGGGATCGTGTCCTCCCTCAGCCGGCGTCTCTTGCAGATTGGGGATGTGATCCAGATTGACGCCGCGGTGAACCACGGCAATTCCGGGGGGCCCGTGGTGGATACCTCGGGACGGCTGGTGGGCATTGTTTTTGCGGGGGTTGAGCAGTACCAGGGACTCAACTTCGCCGTCCCCGCGGAACGGCTTGCCGCCGCCTTACCGGCAATGATCCGGGGGGGGAAGGCGGAGCGTCCCTGGCTGGGCCTCGCGGTGAGTGAAACCTCCGCCGGGGCGGAGATCATCTATGCGGCGCCTTCCACCCCCGCTGCGGATCAGCAGATTGCCGAAGGCTCTTATATCAAAACCATTAACGGTGAAGAGGTACGGGCCTCCCAGGGCCTGCTTATCCCGGCCCTGCAGGATCTGCTCTACCCAACCCGGCCCGGAGAACTGGTGGCCCTGGAAACCGCCGCAGGCAGCAGCAAGGGTGAAATCAGCCGCCGGGTCCTGATGACGGTCCCCCGCCCGGATGTGCCACTGGCGGATGCGGCGAAGATCGACAGCCGGGAACGGATGGCGGCGCCCCTCTTCGGCCTCATCCTGGCCCCCACGGTTGGTAAATCCTTTTCTCCCTCATACCTGATTAAAAAGGTCGTCCGGGGCTCCATCGCCGATGAGGCGGGGCTTTCCGAACATGACCCGGTTGCCATCAAGAGCTTCCGCATCATGGAAAAGGACGGCTACGCCCTGATGGAAATCAACGTCAAGCAGCGCCGCAAGGGCTATATGGAAACCACCATGCAGCTTCCCGCCGCGCTGGATTCCCCGGATACCCTATGACAGACCCCCAGTACACCCGCAACTTCTGCATCATCGCCCACATCGATCACGGGAAGTCCACCCTGGCGGATCGGCTTATCCAGAAAGCCCGCCTGGTTGAGGATCGGGATTTTCAGGATCAGATCCTGGACAACATGGACATTGAGCGGGAGCGGGGGATCACCATCAAGAGCCAGGCGGTAACCCTGCCCTACACCGCCTCCGACGGCCACGAGTACGAGCTTAATCTGGTCGATACCCCCGGCCATGTGGACTTTACCTACGAAGTTTCCCGGGCGATCAACTCCTGCGAGGGGGCCCTGCTCCTGGTGGATGCCACCCAGGGGGTGCAGGCCCAGACCCTGTCCAACATGTACCTGGCCCTGGAACACAACCTTGAGATCGTGCCGGTGATCAACAAAATCGACATGCAGGCCGCGGACATACCCAATGCCAGGCGGCAGATTGAAAAGGACCTGGGGCTTTCCGCGGAGGACGCCCTTCTCGTTTCCGCCCGGCAGGGCACCGGGGTGGATGAGCTTTTCGAGGCCATCGTCCACCGCATCCCCGCCCCGATGGGCAAATCCGACGCTCCCCTGCGGGCCTTAATCTTCGACTGCCACTACGATCCCTACCGGGGCGTTGTGGTCCATCTGCGGGTCTTTGACGGCTCCATCAAGCAGGGGATGAAGATCCGGTTCATGTACAACAACTCCGAATACGATGTGGAAACCGCCGGGGTCTTCAAGCTTGCCCTTATCGAAACCGGGGAGCTTTCCGCCGGCAGCGTGGGCTACATCATCGCGGGGATCAAAACCGTCAGCGATGTCCGGGTGGGGGACACGGTGACCGGTGCGGAAAACCCCTGCGCCGAACCCCTGCCGGGTTTCCGCGAGGTCAAGCCCGTGGTCTTCTCATCGATATACCCCGTGGATTCCAACGATTACGATGAGCTGCGGTCCAGCATGGAAAAGCTTAAATTGAACGACGCCTCCCTGGTCTACGAAAAGGATTCCTCCGCCGCCCTGGGCTTCGGTTTCCGCTGCGGCTTTCTGGGGCTCCTCCACCTTGAGGTGATACAGGAACGGCTTGAGCGGGAATTCGATCAGTCGGTGATCTTCACCGCCCCTTCGGTGAAGTACAAGGTTCGCCTGCGAACAGGCGCATCCGGTTCACCCGAAGAGATTTTTGTGGATAACCCCACCGATTACCCCGAAGAGGGCCGGATCGAAGGGGCCGAGGAGCCCTATATCCGCGCTGCGGTGATCACCCCCACCACCTACCTGGGGAACATCATGACCCTCTGCCTGGAAAAGCGGGGGGTGCAGACCAATATGACCTACCTTGACGAAAAACGGGTGGAGGTCGTCTACGACATGCCCCTGGCGGAGGTTCTCTTCGATTTTTATGACCGCCTGAAAAGTATCAGCCGGGGCTATGCCTCTTTTGATTACGACATTACCGACTATAAACCCACGGAGCTTGCCAAGCTGGACATCCTCCTCAACGCCAAGCCCGTGGACGCCCTGTCCCAGCTGGTGTTCCGGGGCAACGCCTACGAGCGGGCCCGGGTGGTCTGTGAGCGGCTCCGGGACGAAATTTCCCGGCAGCAGTTCAAGATAGCCATCCAGGGCTCCATCGGCAGCCAGATCATCGCCCGTGAAACCGTGAACGCCCTCCGCAAGGACGTGCTCGCCAAGTGCTACGGCGGGGACATCACCCGCAAGCGCAAGCTCCTGGAAAAGCAAAAAGAGGGCAAGAAGCGGATGAAGATGGTGGGGGATGTGGAACTGCCCCAGAGTGCCTTTTTGGCGGTGCTTAAGACCAGCGATGATTAAACCCGTGAAAGCATATCCCACCCGACCTTCACAAAGAGCAGCGCCAGCGCCATGAGGAGAAAAAAGCGGATCAGTTTGGCCCCTTTTTTTATCGCCAGCCCTGAACCCAGATAACTTCCGGCAATGCTGAAGACCCCGGCGCAGAGACCCAGGGGCAGTACGGCACGGCCGTTCAGGAGGAATACCGCCAGGGACCCCAGGTTGGAGGCCATGTTGACGAATTTGGAATTCCCCGAGGCGGTGCGGGGGTCGAGTTTGACAAGTCCCGTGTAGAGGAGGATGAGGAAGGTGCCGGTCCCGGGTCCAAAAAAGCCGTCATAGCCGCCAATAATGAAGGAGATGATGATCGAAAAAACCAGCGCCCGGGGGCGGGGCAGGGGAGTGACTTCATCGGTAAAGCGTTTGTTTTTTAATACAAAAAAGGCCGTCACCGGCAGCACGATGAGGAGCAATTTCTGTAACCAGGATTCATCGATGATCAGGGTGAGGGACGAGCCCAGGGCGGAACCAATCAGCGCCGCCGCGATGGAGGGGATGCAGAGGAAGAGGTCCACGAACTTGTTCCGGTAATAGCGGATTGAAGCGGTCACCGAACCCATGGAAGAGGATAGTTTGTTGGTCCCCAGGGCAAAGTGCATGGGAAGTCCCGCCAGAAGATAGGCGGGCAGGGAGATGAGTCCTCCGCCTCCGGCGATGGAATCAATAAAACCCGCCAGAAAAACCCCTCTTTCTTTTGGTGAGCGATTACTCCCGATAGCGGCCGGGGACAACATGGAACTTTCGCTTACCACCTTTCTTATCGCCAGCCCTGAACCCAGATAACTTCCGGCAATGCTGAAGACCCCGGCGCAGAGACCCAGGGGCAGTACGGCACGGCCGTTCAGGAGGAATACCGCCAGGGACCCCAGGTTGGAGGCCATGTTGACGAATTTGGAATTCCCCGAGGCGGTGCGGGGGTCGAGTTTGACAAGTCCCGTGTAGAGGAGGATGAGGAAGGTGCCGGTCCCGGGTCCAAAAAAGCCGTCATAGCCGCCAATAATGAAGGAGATGATGATCGAAAAAACCAGCGCCCGGGGGCGGGGCAGGGGAGTGACTTCATCGGTAAAGCGTTTGTTTTTTAATACAAAAAAGGCCGTCACCGGCAGCACGATGAGGAGCAATTTCTGTAACCAGGATTCATCGATGATCAGGGTGAGGGACGAGCCCAGGGCGGAACCAATCAGCGCCGCCGCGATGGAGGGGATGCAGAGGAAGAGGTCCACGAACTTGTTCCGGTAATAGCGGATTGAAGCGGTCACCGAACCCATGGAAGAGGATAGTTTGTTGGTCCCCAGGGCAAAGTGCATGGGAAGTCCCGCCAGAAGATAGGCGGGCAGGGAGATGAGTCCTCCGCCTCCGGCGATGGAATCAATAAAACCCGCCAGAAAAATCAGGGGGCAGACGATAAGAAAGGTGGTAAGCGAAAGTTCCATGTTGTCCCCGGCCGCTATCGGGAGTAATCGCTCACCAAAAGAAAGAGGGGTTTTTCGTCCTCTTCAACGGCGGGAAAACGTCCCCGTTCCTCAAGAAAAAAATTATCCTGGTGATCATCATTTACCATGGAAACTTCTCCCAGAAGCAGCTTCGCGTCATCTGACCAAAACTGATGGAACACCCCCTGAAACAGGGTGATGCTTTCTCCGGACGATAGTTTTACTACCGTACCGGGATCAACCTGATAGTTACGGCCATCCACCGCGACCGGAACGGGAGATTTTTTGTCCAATTCCCGCTCATTAAGGGAGCTGTAAACTTGAACATTCAGAACCCCGTTGCCGCCCCGGTTGATGATATCCTCCATTTTATTTTTGTGATAATGATAGGGCGTCACCTGACCGGGATTTACGATGAGGATCTTCTCCGCGTAATTTTTCTTACAAGCGGGATTATAAAGATTACCATTCCGGATGGTGAAAAGGAACAGGCCGGTTTTGTCAAAATCACCGCTGCCAAAATCGGTTAGATCCCAGCCAAGCTGATTCTGCCTGATTTCATCGTATTCCGTGCCCTTGTTTTTCCAGGACTCGGGGGTCCAGTACGCAAAGGGGGGCAGCTTGAATTTCATTTCGTCAATAAAACGAATAGTCTCCCGTATATTCCGGTTGATTTCCGATCTTTTCATGATTCAGCCTCCTTTAAAGCCAATGACCAAAGTTTCAAAAAGGGATCGATTTCTGTCCGCACCCGTTTGAGGAAGGACAGGTCCGTCCCAGGGGGACGGCGGCCCCCGGCTCCCGCGCAGTCGGGGAAATGCGCCCAAAGGTAGTCGCAGATATCCAGGATGCTTTCTGTTTTGTCCGCCTCCGCCGCGATTTCCCCCTTGAGGATGCCCCGCAGGGTCAGGAGCGCCTCCTGCTCCCGGCGGATAAAGCCGGTGAGCATTTTAGTTTTCTGCTGAACATCGGCATCCGGCGGAGGGGGCGCAGGGTGTATGGGCGGCGGTTCTGTGCCCGGCGGGGAAGGGCGGTCTCCGCTTAATATGGCAAAGGCCCTTTCCGGGCTTACCGTTTCAATTCCCAGGGGGAGGCCGGCGCCGCTGATATCCCACAGTCGGGCGCTTCCGGCGTTTCCTGCGCCAAATTCCCGCTCAAAAAGATCCCGGTAGCCCCGCATGGCCGGATCGCTGCGGACCGGGACGCCGGATTTTGACTGGGCGCTGAAGGCGGCGGAACGGAAGGCGGCTTCTGGATTGAGGATGCCCCGGAGGCGGCTCTGCCGCCTGAGCCGTTCCCGGTACCCCGGTGTGGAGCGGGCATGGTAACAGTCCAGGGTGAAGGAAAAGTCGATACCGCCGGTAATTACCGGCCCTGAGCCGAGCCGCAGGGCGATTGCAACGGCGGTCAGTCCCACCGAACCCAGGGGGGGGAAACGTTCCGGGAGCAGGCCCGCCTCCCTGAGCCGATTAAAAAGGCTTATCTCCGTCCAGGGGGTAAAAAAGAGGAAGCCCTGCCCCCCAAGGACTTCGGCGGTGGCGGGCAGGGCGGAAAGGTCCATGGCCACCGGCAGTTCCCAATCCCCGCCGCCGATGAAGTCCTGCAGGTTCCAGTGCTGACTTTCCAGGGCAATTACCAGATCGGGCTTGATGTTCCGGGCCTTTAACGCGGCAAGGGCGGTATCCACACAGATGATTTTAAAGGGCCGCCCGGCGCTTTCTCCGAAAAAGGCCGCAAGCCCGTCCAGAACTTTATCCAGGGAAGGGCCCGCCCCAAGGACCAGGGTGGGGCTGCTGCCAAAGGAAAGGCGCCACAGGGACGGCCGGCGGGCAAGCAGCGCAAGGTTCCGCACCGCGTTGGAGATATAGCGCCGCCCCAGCTTAACCAGCGTCATGGCGTTACCCCAGTCCAGGGCGATGTCCCGGCGGAGCGCATCCGCAAGGGTATCGTAAAGTTCCGTGTCCAGACGCCAGCCCCCGGTCAGGCGGAGCATTTCCACCCGGCGGAACCGGCGGCTGCCCCAGGTTTGCCTGACAAAGCCGCAGAGGGCGGCGCTTTCCCGCAGGCCGGAGAGGCGCAGCCGGCTTTCCTGCAGCAGAACACCCATCTCTGCACGGGAAAAGGCCAGCAGCTTTTCATCGGTTTCGACACAGAGGATCGCCGAATCGGCGTGTATATTGCTTAACTTTTCCAGAAACTTCGGAAGACCGTAACCGTAAAGGGGGGAGGGGCAAAAATAGAGGGTCCGGCTGAGGGGGGGGACGGCATCCGCCGCCCGTTCCGCCTGGCTAATGGGGTCTATAACGGAAAGAAGGGTTTTCCCCTTGTAGGCAACAGAAAAACCCCGGCGGCCCCCAAGCTGCCGGGGGGTATCATCGGAAAGCGACCCGGCGGGGCGCATGTACTAATTCTGGGCCCAAAGGTAACGAATGAAGGTATCCATAAAACGATCCTCCAGTTTTTCGCTCTTGAGAAAGAAGGAATGTATCGACTGTTCGGAGATGGAACTGAGCGCAAAGGAGTATCGGGATTTAACATTGTCCAGACTTTCCTCGTCTGCACTGGTTTCTTCCAGAGGATACAGAACGATTACATTGTTCCCCACGACCAGTGGCTTTGAAGAGGTATACAGGGGGGTTGAGAAGGCGGTGAGCCAGAAATTTTCATTGGACGCCGCGCCGGCAAGCTCCGCCGCCTGAAACGACGAGAGCAGGGGGAAAATTCCAATGGCGCCGTACTGGGTAGAGATTTGCAGATCGCCGTAATTGACGGGAAGGGGGCCAAAGCTGAATTTTTGCAGCCCCTTCTGGTAGACGGCTTCCTCGAAACCGGTTCTTCCAACCCTTATCCGGTTTCCGTTTTCATCGGTAGACCATTCCGCCGTCCGGCCCCGTTCAAATTCCACCGCGATATTGGTCAGATCTTCTGCTTCCTTGAAGTAGAAGTCTTCCACCCGGCCCCGTACAAATTCCATTACATAGGAGCGGATCTTGCCCAACACCGTATTGTCGGTGGTATCTGCAGGGTAAACGGCGTCCTCCGCCCGGAAAAAGGCCCATTCTGAGCCTAGTTTGATGACATCACTGTATTCACCCCGGGGAAGGCCGATAAGCTGTTCCTGCTGCCCTGCGTCCAGCCCTTCGGAAGAAAGCTCATAGGCCATTTTTATGCCCATATCACCGCCCTGTTCGGCATAGCTGTCCTGGGAATGGGTTTTGGCGGCATCCTCAAAGGTTGAAATCCCGTCTTTTATGGAAGCAAGAACCTGCCGGGCCTCCCTTTCGTTTGCGCTGATGGTAATCCGGGAAAGATGGGTGGTCTTGAAAAGAGCCGGATTTTCCGCCGCATAGGCGATGACTTCCTGATCAGGGTATGCGTCGATGGAAAAGGCAACCCCATCAAAACGCCGCTGCCGGGCGGCCATATTGGTGACAAAAGCCTCTTCTTTGGAAGATCGCCTCAGTTCCTCAATATCCTGATGGTAATGGCGTTCGGCAATACCTTCCTGAACCTGCCGCCACATGGCCATCCGGGCGGTATTGTCATATTGCCGGTATTTGGCGGAGGAAAACCGGCCGTTTTCCTGGAACTGGGGCAGCTGGGCTACCTCACGGTCAACCAGATCCTTGGGGGCAAGATAGCCCGCCTTTTTCATTTCCTGAAGAATTCCCGTATGTACCACGGTTTCCTCAAAGGCCTGCCGCCAGACCTGGTAGCTCATATACTGGGCATTGCCTTCATTTATTGAAGACCGGTAGTTATATTCGATATTGTTCTGCATCTGGGCAAAATAGTTCCCCGGCACATAGCTGATGGGAACCTTGTCATAGGCGCCGAAATTCAGATCCGCCGGGGCTCCGCCCCCCCCCACGCCGGGGATGGCGGGAACCAGCACAAAAGCCACGATAACAATGATAAGAACAACAATGGTCCCGATAAAAACGAAGGGATTTGCCTTAAACCGCCGGACTATTTCCGATTTGGAAGAATTTTCCCCCGAATCAGGCTGCTTTTTCACCTTATTAGCCATAAAAAATCATACCTCACACCTGTATTAACCATAGCATAACCGCCGGTGATGGTCTAGGGGGTAAAGAAACGGGGACATTTCTATCTTGTGCTGACAGGCTGCCATGTTACGCCACGTAAAAAACGAACCATAGGAGAACCGATGCTTGACTTTTTTTCATCCTTTCATTAATATATTTAAACCATTGGGGACGTAGCGAAGCTGGTTTATCGCGCTGGCCTGTCAAGCCGGAGATCGCGGGTTCAAGCCCCGTCGTTCCCGTCAGCCCGTCTGTATGGACGGGCTTTTCATTTTTCAGCATTTTCGGGTAATAGCGCAGTTGGTAGCGCGCCTGGTTCGGGACTAGGAGGTCCCCGGTTCGAATCCGGGTTGCCCGATAAGTTAACACAATAGCAAACTAAAGCTACAGTCCCCAAAAAGGTGGATTCGAAGCGGAGCGTCTGGCATCCCGGCCAAGGCGATAGCCTTGACCGAAAAGGCGCGACACAGGACGTGTCGCGGGACGCGCAGCCGGGCTGGAAGGCGCTTACAGGAGGTAAGCGCCTGGAAGCCGAATCCGGGTTGCCCGATAAGTTAACATAGTAACAAACTAAAGCTACAGTCCCCAAAAAAGGTGGATTCGAAGCGGAGCGCTTGGCATCCCGGCCAAGGCGATAGCCTTGACCAATAAGGCAAGGTGCATGGATGCACCTTGGAGCGCGCAGCCGGGCTGGAAGGCGCTTACAGGAGGTAAGCGCCTGGAAGCCGAATCCGGGTTGCCCGATAAATTAACACAATAATAAACGACTGTTACAGTCCCCCAAAACGGTGGATTCGAAGCGGAGCGCTTGGCGTCCAGGCCAAGGCGATAGCCTTGACCGAAAAGGCAAGGTGCATGGATGCACCTTGGAGCGCGCAGCCGGGCTGGAAGGCGCTTACAGGAGGTAAGCGCCTGGAAGCCGAATCCGGGTTGCCCGAGGAAGTAACATAATAATAAACTAAAGCTACAGTCCCCCAAAAAGGTGGATTCGAAGCGGAGCGCTTGGCATCCCGGCCAAGGCGATAGCCTTGACCAATAAGGCAAGGTGCATGGATGCACCTTGGAGCGCGCAGCCGGGCTGGAAGGCGCTTACAGGAGGTAAGCGCCTGGAAGCCGAATCCGCCTTGCCTTATATCTTAGTATTCCTACGCAATAAAGATAAAGCCTTTGTTCTTTTTGACAATTGCCTGTTAATGATGTATAATCATTAGTTAAGGATAAGGAAATAAAAGATGGATAAACGGGAATTATTATTGGCGGTCATTGCGGGTGAAACGACCGGGCGTATTCCCTGCGGTTTTTGGCATCATTTTTCGGATGATGAAAAATTCGCAGGCGCTTCAATACGGGCTCATAAAGAATATTTCGAAGCCGCCGATCCCGACATGTTAAAGGTAATGAATGAGCACATGTATCAACTGGACCGGAAAATTTCCCGGCCGGAAGACTGGCGAAAAATTCAGCGGCAAAAATTTAACGATACCCCCTATGTTGACTTTATCGAAGAATTTAAAGCCATCCGGAAGGAGATCCCCTCTGATGTGCCCATGCTTGCCACAATACACGGCGTGTTTGCCTCCGGATATCATGGGACTGAAGAGAGGCCGGGGGATCATTTTTCAGATCCGGACAACCTGGTTTCCCGTCATTTGCGGGAGGATCCTGAATCGGTTTGTATGGGACTGCGGACTATTGCCGAAACATTGGCGGAACTTGCGGTTAAACTGAAACAGGCGGGGGCGGATGGCATTTATTATGCGGCGCTGGGCGGAGAGCGTTACCGCTTTACCCAGGAGGTACTGGAAAAATATGTGATCCCCCTGGATTCTTATGTCATTGATGCAATCCGGGACGCTGGTTTATTGAGCGTGCTGCATATTTGCAAAGATAAGGTGCGGCTTCCAAGTTATAGTACGGTCAATGCGGATATTGTTAACTGGGCTGTTCACGACTGCGAATATTCCCTCGCCGACGGCCGTAACCTGTTTCCGGGTAAGACGCTGCTTGGCGGGTTCGATGATCGTTCCGGAATTCTGGTGGAAGGATCGGCGGATGAAATCAGAGCCGAAGCGGAAAGAATTCTTGCAGAGGCCGGACGAATAAAATTCATTTTAGGGGCGGATTGTACCCTGCCGGATGACATTGAAATTTGGCGGGTTAATACGGTACAGGACTGGGCAGCAAAAAAGTAACAGGGGTACTACAGGACATTTTTTTGTCTTGAAATTTATTTTGAGGAGAAAAAACATGAAGAAGGGAGTTATCGCACTCTTACTGCTGGCAATGATTTTATTGCCGGTGATGGCAGGCGGATCAAAAAATACTTCGTCGGGTAAATCCGCCGATGTATTCCCTGCCGGGAATCTGACAATTTGGGGTACCGGACAGCCCCAATTCCGCAAAATATATTATGATGAATATCTTGAAAGAAACCGTGATATAGTCCCCGGTGTAAATATCCTGATTGAACAAATTAAGACCATGGCCGACGGCCAGCAAAAAATCAAGATGTTTGCCCTCTCCGGTGATAAAGCTTCCATGCCCGAAGTTATCATGCTTGATACGGTCGGTATTATTGAGTTGGCTTCCGCCGGGCTGCTGGTCGATCAGACCGATTATTTTACCCCCCTGGCAAATGAATTTATTGACGGCGCCGTATCGGATGCTACTATTAAAGGACGGATCTACGGTATTCCCGATTCCGTCCGTCCGCAGGTATTGTTTTACAATGCGGAGATTTTCAAAAAATACAATGTCGATCCGGCAATGATGGCTACCTTTGATGGGTATCTTGAAGCCGGACGCCTGCTGAAGCAGCGGAGTAACGGCCAGGTATTTCTTTCCTATGTTGATCCGGGCAGTTATACCTGGAGGTATTGGGGCCGCCGCGGTTTGATGCCCCAGGCCCAGGCCCGTATCTGGGATAATCAGGGCAATGTTATCATAGGCAGTGATCCCGGCGCCAAACTGGCCCTTGGTTTCTTTGATAAACTTTATAGCGAAGGACTGCTCTATAAAACAACCATGATGCAGCCGCCCATCTATGAAGCCACCGACGAGGGAAAAATTGCAACCTTCTACATCGGCGCATTCTGGGATGAATTCCTCCGCAAGAACCTTACCGCGACCGCCGGTAAATGGCAGGTGATGAACGCCCCAACCTTTGCCGGTATTGGAAAGAGAGGAGCCCCGGTTTCTATATCCTACTGTATCATAGACAAGTCTCCCAATAAATACACAAAACTTGTTCAGAACATTTGGTATGATTTCGAGACTAACATTAAAGCAAGAAACGGCTGGGTTGATGAGATGGAAAAAATCAACGGTCCCTATAATAACCCGGTGTCCAAAGTGCTTCTGGCGGATCCCTTCTGGCAGGCTGCTTCAACATTTTACGGCGGGCAGTCTTTCCGTAAGGCGGAAGGCGATGGCTTGAATAATCCTTCCGTAAATATGCCGGTTACCGCTTCAGATGCTGAAGCCGATGCGGTTATCAGTGCGGAGATTGAAAAATATGTGGCGGGCGAGCAGACTATGGATCAGGCGATAGCCAATATGGATAGAGAGCTCAAACTGAGAATCAAGAAAGCGGTTATGCCCTAATGAGTGTTGGAGGCGGCGGCTCCTATGCGCCGCCTCCGGTTTTCCAAGGAGGAGCGTATTAACTTTAATACACTAAAAAAACATCGGGCTCCTTATTTGTTCATTGCTCCTTTCTTTTTATTGTTCATTGTTTTTCAGATGATTCCGATTTTTTGGACCGCCTATATCGGCTTTACAGCCTGGAATGGGATTAATACTCCGCAGTGGATAGGCCTGGATAATTACCGGCTGCTGCTCCAGGACTACATGGTTAAGGACGCGCTCTTTAATACCGTGGTCTACTGGATTTCCAGTATTATCATTATTCTGTTTTTTTCAACCCTTATTGCGCTCTGCATCCACCGGAAGGGTCTTTTTTTCAAACGCTTTTTTAACACCGTCACCTTTCTTCCGTATGTCTGCGCTTCGGTAGCCATGGGATTGATCTTTGGAATGCTTTTTGATGAAAACGCCGGTTTTATTAATGAAATCCTGGTAACCCTGGGGGGGAACCGTATCCCGTGGCTGACCGGCAGTAAATTTGCCCGGCTGCCGGTAATTCTGCTGTTCAATTGGCGTTCCATCCCCTGGTTCACGATTATTATCTTTTCCGGTCTGTTAAATATTTCCAAAGAATATTATGAGGCCGCCACCGTAGACGGCGCTTCTGAATTTCAGCAATTCTTAAAAATTACCCTGCCTTCTTTAAAAAATATTTTGTTTTTCTGCACATTGACCATCACGGTCGATGCCTGGAAGATGTTTAATGAATCCTATACTTTGAAGGGACCGGGTTCGTCAAATACGTCGCTTTTTCAACTGATCTACCAATATGGATTTACAACATTTAAATTAGGTTATGCCTCCAGCCTGAGTATGCTGTTGATAGCGGTTCTCCTTGTTATCTCAGGCGCGCAGTTTATAATCAAACGCCGCGATGGCGAACTCTAGGGGGGATATTCCATGGGAAAACTGTTCGATGCCAGGAGGGTATTGCAGCATATTTTTATGGTACTTGTCGTACTGGTATGTCTTTTCCCTATTTTGTGGATGTGCATTATATCTCTGAAAACGGTCGGTGAGAAGATATCGGGATTCAACGCCCTGATTATTCAGCATCCTACCCTTGATAACTTTAAGCAGCTGTTCAATCTTATTCCCGTATGGAGCAACCTCTATAACAGCGTGTTTACTACGGTGATAGGAACATTGACCACCTTGTTTTTTTGTGCATTGGCGGGGTTTGCCTTTGCAAAATACCGGTTTCCCGGCAGGGATGTGCTTTTTTATTTTGTGGTGGCTACCATGATGATCAGCGCCGAAGCCGGCGCCATTCCGCTTTTTGTAATTATGCGGAAGCTCAATCTTATAAATAATCTTTGGTCCCTTATTATACCGAGGATTGCAACGGCGGTGGGCATCTTCTATCTGCGTCAATATATAATTGAAGTTCCCGATGAGCTTATTGACGCCGCCAGGATTGACGGGTGTAAAGATTTTTCTATTTTTACCCGGATTGTGGTGCCCATCATACAGCCGGCTTTGGCTGCATGGGCTTCCCTGACGATTATTGCCCGCTGGAATGATTTTTTCTGGCCCCTTTTATTTTTAAACAAGACCGCTAAATTTACGCTTATGGTATCCGTATCCATGCTGCCGATCAGCGATGGACTGGCGACCCCCTGGCAGGTAGTTCTTTCCGGAACGACCCTGGTCATCGTTCCGAGTATCATCATGTATTTGTGTATGCAGCTTTTCCAGAAATCTGAAAATTTTGCCGGGGCGGTTAAAGGTTAGTATTATACAAAACCTCCAACAGGGATCAGGAATTTACCACAGCGGACACAGAGGAAGATTAGACCGATAATTTCCTTCTCTCTCTGCGTCCTCTGTGCCTATTCTTCCCAGAGCCAGGTTGACAGGTAGCGTTCCCCCGTATCCGGCAGCACCGCCACGATGGTCTTACCCTTGTTTTCCGGGCGTTTGGAAATGGTGAGCGCCGCTTCCAGGGCGGAGCCGGAGGAGATACCCACCAGGATACCCTCTTCCCTGGCCAGCCTGCGCGCGGCGGTTCCCGCCTTTACATCGTCGGTCTGGTAAATTTCGTCCACGATATCCTTGTTGTAAACCTGGGGCACAAAGCCCGCGCCGATACCCTGGATCTTGTGGGGACCGGGCTGTCCGCCGGAGAGTACCGGGGAGGCCGAGGGCTCTACGCCGATAACTTTAACCGAAGGCTTCCTGGACTTGAGGTATTTCCCCGCCCCGGTAATGGTCCCGCCGGTGCCGACCCCGCAGATGAGGATATCAATTTTCCCTTCCGTGTCGTTCCAAATTTCCGGACCCGTGGTCTTTTCGTGGATCGCGGGGTTCGCCGGGTTGTTGAACTGCTGGGGGATAAAGGAATTGGGAATCGACGCCGCCAGCTCTTCAGCCTTGGCAATGGCCCCCTTCATCCCCTTGGCCCCTTCGGTGAGCTCAAGCTCGGCCCCCAGGGCCTTGAGGAGCTTCCGCCGCTCAATACTCATGGTCTCCGGCATGGTCAGGATGATCCGGTAACCCTTCACTGCCGCCACGTACGCCAGCCCGATACCGGTGTTGCCGCTGGTGGGTTCAATCAGCACCGTGCCCTTTTTAATCCTGCCGTCTTTTTCACCCGCTTCGATAAGGGCCAGCGCAATCCGATCCTTCACACTGGAAAAGGGGTTAAAACTTTCAAGCTTCACATATACCGTTGCCCCGCCCTCGTTGAGCTTGTTGATTTTGACGATAGGGGTGTTCCCTATGAGGTCCGTGATCTTTTCTACTTTTGCCATGGTAATCCCTCCTGTGGATCTATACCTAGTAAATTTATAGGTATTGTATAGTATGATTTAGAAAAAATGTCAAGAGGGGGATGCCAATATCATTTTGCGGTCATTTTCATCTTTTGTTTGACGGTTTGGACCAAATCGACGGTATCAACATTCTTCCAGCCAGCGTATTGTATCCCAGATCGCTTCTCCCCGATTTTGCTGGGGAGATCCCGGTGTGCTGCGTCCCCGGCGGATGTGGCCGGCCAGAATTTTTTTAAGCCCTTCGGCGATTGCCGGGTGCTGTTCTACGAGGTTGATCTTTTCGCCAATATCCGTTTCGAGATCGTAAAGCTGAAAACGGGGCATGTCCGAAGTTTCCTCCCCGGGCGCCGGGTAGGACCAACCCCCTGAACCGGGGCACATTTCCAGTTTGAATCGTCCCTTGCGGATTGACAGGGAGCCATCGGCGCTCTGGTGGATCAGATCCTCCCGTACCGCAGGGCCGGCGCTTTCCTGCCAGAGGGGCAGATTGCTGATGCTGTCCACACCGGCCTCGGGGGGGAGCTTAACATCAAGAATATCCGCCATGGTGGCCATAAAATCACCCAGGGAGACCGTTTCCTTACAGACGCCGCCGCCGGATATATGCCGGGGCCAGCGCACCATGAGGGGAATCCGGTGGCCGCCCTCGTAAATATCCGCCTTGGTCCCCCGGAATACATAACTCGGGTTATGCCCCCTGGCCTGCATCTGGGGATAATTTGCCACCGGTGAACAGCCGTTATCGGAAGCAAAAATCAGGATGGTATCTTCATATAATCCCAGGGCTTTTAACTTCCCGTTTATTTGCCCGATGATATCATCACACATGATGACAGAATCGCAATATTCATTTATCCCCGACGCTCCCTGAAACTTTCCGGTCGGCAGCATCGGCGCATGGGGCGCGGGAAGGGGAAAATACAGGAAGAAGGGATTCCCGGCGTTTTCTTCAATACTGTTCAGTACCCGCCGGGTAAATTGGGGCAATACATCCTCGTGGACAAAATCGGGCGCCGTCGGACCCTTGCGCCAAAAACCCGGACAGGCCGCCGGGTGCGGTTTTCCGATCCCCGCAGTATCCCTGTTGGGCGCCTGGGTAAAATGGTCGTTTTCCACATAAACATAGGGGGGCATATCCAGGGACGCACAAATGCCGTAGAAATAATCAAAGCCCCGGGTAACCGGCGCGTTTTTTATGGGGCCCCCATAATTGACTCCGGGGCTCGCTTCGAGTTCCGGCAGGATTTTGAAGGTTTCATCGGTGCTAAAATCCATGCCCAAATGCCACTTGCCGATGGCTATGGTTTTATATCCCTTTTGATGAAACAGATCCCCGACGGTCATAATATCATTTTCGATAAGGGCGGGCGCAAACCCGCTGAGAACACTGCGCTTCAGTTCAGAACGCCAGCTGTAACGCCCGGTAAGGATTCCGTAACGGGAGGGCGTACAGAGAGCCGAGGTTGCGTGGGCATCCTGAAAGGCTAATCCTTCGCGGCACATTTCATCCAGGCAGGGCGTTTTGAACCCCGCGTTCTCATTTAATGCGGATACATCCCCGTATCCCATATCATCGGCCAAAACATAGATCACATTTGGTTTGTCTTTCATTCAGATTACCACCATTTAATCATTTCCGTAACATGATGCCGCAGACCCACAAACTCAGGGGAAGCGATATCCCGGGGGCGTGGCAAATTATCGGCTATTTTTTCCTTGATGCCGGTTGGCTTATTGGTTAGTACCAGAATATGCTGACCCAGGTAGACCGATTCTTCGATATTGTGGGTAATAAACAATACGGTCGTCTTTGTCCGCTCCCAGAGTTTGATAAGTTCATCTTCCAGCCTGAAGCGAAGTTCAATATCCAGCTGCCCATAGGGTTCATCCATCATAAGTAATTCCGGGTCGGTTGCAAAAGCCCGTGCAATGGATACCCGCTGCAGCATGCTGGACGATAGCTGCCGGGGATAATAACTGCGGTAGGGTGTAAGGCCGACGATGTCCATCATCTCCCGGACGCTTTCTTTTTTTTGCGCCCTTGGAATATGTTTGATATCCAGGCCGAAGGAAATATTTTGTTCCACCGTCAGCCACGGCATGGTTGAGTTTTCCTGAAAAATATATGAAATGTTATGCCTCTGGAGATCCACCGGTTCCCCGTTTACCAATATCTCCCCGGAAGTAATATCGTATAGTTTGATCAGGCTGTTCAAAAAAGTTGTCTTTCCGCATCCGGTCGGTCCTACGATGCAGAGAAATTCCCCATCCGATACTTCAAAGGAAATATTGTCGAGGACCAGAAGATCGTCAAATTTTTTTGTCAGATTTTTTACGGTAATTGCTGCCATCCGCTTTCCCTTTGGTTTATCCTATCCATGACTTGCGCTGATTTCTTTCCGCAGCCGTAAAAATTCCGGGTCCATATAATCCCGGGGATGGGGGAGCGGAATAACATATTCTTCTTTGATTTTTGACGGACAATTTTCCATAACAATAATACGATCCGCTAAATACAGCGCTTCCTCAATATTGTTGGTAACAAACACAACGGTACGTTTTTCCTGCCGGGAAATTCGTCCCAGTTCTTCCTGCATCATGTAACGGGTTTGGGCGTCCAGGGCGCCGAAGGGCTCGTCCATAAACAGGATAAAGGGATCGTTACAGTACACCCGGGCAATGCCGACACGCTGTTTCATACCCCCGGAAAGTTTTATCGGATATACATGTTCAAATCCCTGGAGGCCGACCAGATCGATAAAATGCTGCGCCCGCTCCCGCCGCTGTTTTTTTGGCATCCCCCGTACCTTTGGGCCGTATTCCACATTTTGCATCGTGGTCAGCCAGGGAAACAGCGCAATCGTTTGATATATCACGCCTTTGTCGGGACCGGGGCCGGTAACAAGCTGCCCATTAAGTTCAACCGTCCCTGAGCTGGGCGGTTCAAGGCCGGAAAGGAGATTGATCATGGTTGTTTTTCCGCATTGGCCCGGTCCAAAGAGGACGACAAATTCATTTTCCTTAACATCCAGGTTAATACCGTCAATGATACATTTTTCACCGGAAGGCGTTTTATAGGACTTGCTCAATTCCCTGCACCTCAGAATAACCTTTTCCATTTGGATTAAACCCCTCCCACATTCCAGGACAGGATGATTTTTTCCAAAAAACGCAGTAACGTGGCAAGCAGGTATCCCATAATACCGATGGATAAAATACCCACCAGGATCTGGGTGATATTGTTTATTTCCATACCACTGACGATGATCCAGCCGACCCCTTCGGAGGAACGCACCATTTCCGCCGCAACCACGGTTGCCCAGCTTGTTCCCAGGGCTACCTGCATCCCCGAAAAGATATACGGCGCCGTTGAAGGCAGAACAACCGTGGTAAAGAGCCTGGAGTTTTTTGCCCCGAGCATCCGGGCGGCCCCCACCAGGGTAGGGTCTACCGACGAAGCGCCGGCCATGGCGGTGTAGGTTACATTGGCAAAGGCGGAAAGAAAAATAAGAAAATACTTGGTCATTTCCCCAAGGCCAAACCAGAGGATTGCAAGGGAGATCCACGCGATGGGAGGTATGGGGCGGATAATTTCGTAAAACGGACGGAAGATTGCCTCAATAAGCCGTACCCGCCCCATCAGCAGCCCCAGGGATATACCAACCACACAGGCGACGCTATAGGCAATCAATACCCGTGACAGACTGAACAGGGTATGCTGCATGATGTTGTATTTACCGATGGGAACCGTAAAAGAACGGAAAAAGGCCGAAAGAATGGCCGCCGGGCCCGGCATAAGCCGTCCCAGGCTGCTGAACGAAACAGAGCACTGCCAAATTAAAAGAAAAATAGTTATGGAAAAAACCGCCGCGGTGATATTTTTTGTTTTTTCAAGCTCTGCGTTTCCCATTATTACCACCGGCCTCCCTTTAACAGGACATGCTCAAGCCGGGTGAGAAGCCAGGTGAGAAAGGCGCCCACAACGCCAATGGCGATCATTCCGGAGATGATAATGTCAGGCCGGAGCAGGCCGCGGCTCTGCTGGATCATGAAACCCAATCCCCGGGAAGAGGCCAGCATCTCGGCGGCTACCAGGGCGCTCCAGGAACCCCCCAGGGCTACCCGCAGTCCGGTAAGGATCATGGGCAGGGAGGTGGGAATAGCCACCCGGAACAGCAGCTGCATATTTGACGCGCCGAAGGTACGGCCCACCCAAAGGTGGACCGCCTTTGTCTGGCGAATTCCCGAATAGGCGTTGATCAGGCTGGCGGTAAAGGCCCCCAGCACAATGATCATCATCCGGGAAAGAATACCGATACCAAAAAGAATGATCATCACCGGTATCCAGGCAAGGCCGGGTATCGGACGGATCAAATCGAAAAGAGGCCGGATAAAACGATCCGCCGTCTTATTCCAGGCCATGAAAATACCGGTCGGTATGCCAAGGCTTATGCCGATGAGATATCCCCCCAGGGCGATCTGGAGAGAGGCCGCCAAGTGCTGCAATAAGGTGGCCCCGTCCGGTTTTGTCTGATACAGTTTTGCAATGAAGGTTTTTAAAACCGTCAGGGGGCTGGGCAGCAGCTTGGGCGGTACGGCCTTGAGAACCGCGGTAACCAGATACCAAACAGCAAGGATAAACAAGAAACTGGCTGCCGATACAAGTTTATACCGGACACTATCCTTTTTTTCCAAAATGATACCCGGTTACTTCGGTCTTTTTACGCTAATACCCAGCGCTTCTTCAAGAATCGAGGGGTCAAAACAGTTCCGGACATATTCGACCTGTTCCTTTTCCAGCCGTTCAATGGATACATTGTATTCCGCATAACCGATCATGGCGCTGCCGAACACATAATCGCTACCCGTCATGATGGCCCGGTTGCAGTACTGGCGATCCAGTATTTCCTGGGTCAGGGCTTCATCGGTATATTCCCGTCCTTCCGAGCGGAACCACGGCTGGGTAAAGGTGTGCCGCAGCTGATTGTCACCCAGAACTTCGATGGCACGTTCGACTGCCCGCACGAATTTGACCAGATCGGCCCGGCGGTTTTTTATGGAAATATCCGGGGCAAACATCATATCGTAAAGGGCCGTGCCGGTAGCTTCCTCAAAGGTACAGATCTTTACCGCCCCTGCGGCTTCCAGCTGGATGGTATAGGGCGGCATGGAGGCAATCACATCACCCTGCCCGGCAATAAAAGCCTGGGCTGCGGAAGAAGATTCCATGTGAACAAAATTGATATCCCTTTCGGTCAGAGCGAATTGCTGGATATAACGCAGAACATTAAACTGGGATGAGGTACCCAGGGTGCCAAAAAAGGTTTTGCCCCGGAGCAATTCGGCGCTGCCGTACATTCCCTTAGCCTCGGAAGCCCTTCCCCGGGCGGACAGAAGGGGACTTCCTGAACGCGCCCACATACCCATGCCCCCCGACGCAGCTATATCGGCCAAAAGTTTATTTTCTCCGGTAGCCAAGGCAAAGATGGTTGCGGCCCCGCTCATGGCCACATCCAATTCACCCGCAACAACCGCTTCGTTGATTGCCGCTCCGTTGGGGAAAATGACGGGGGTCACCTTAAGCCCTTCGGCGTCAAAATAACCATGTTCCAGGGCATATTGTACCGGTACGCCCACCGCACTGGGCATCATCCCGACCCGCAATGGCCGGGACGCCGAATTGCCGGATTTCGCGGAACTGCCTCCCGCAAATACACCGACCGTCAGAAAAAGGGCACACAAAAGAAACATGAGGGCCTTACAAGTCTTCATTACTGCACTCCTTTGGTATACAAACCATGCAAGTAATTTAGTCTATATATTTTTTAAATTTATGTCAAGGTAATATTATCGTTTTAATAGGAATATCCCTGTTCTTTTCTTGCCTTTCCCGTTTTTTTTTGCGATATTTGAACCAGTATTTGGGGAGGAATATGTCAGATCAAAGTTTAGTGCCCATAGACCAGAATTTGCCGAACAAACTGCCCCTGGTGGCCCTCATGGGGCGGCCCATTTTCCCGGGGATTTTTACCCCCATCATGATCGGGAACCCCGCGGACGTGAAGGTGGTGGACGACGCGGTGGCCGGGGATGCCCTGATTGGGCTGGTGATGCTTTCCAACGAGACCGATACCCCGGCCATCACGGACCTCCACAAGGTGGGGACCGCCGCCAAGATCGTCAAGAAGATCAACCTTCCCGACGGGGGGGTGAACATCTTCATTTCCACATTGAGGCGGTTCAGGATAAAGAAGACTCTCAACCCCTCGAACCCCATAGTGGCTGCGGTGGATTATATGGACGACGAGGAGGACGATACCAGCGAGGTAAAGGCCCTGACCCGGGCTCTTATCAGCGAAATGAAGCAAATCTCCGAAAATAACCCCCTCTTTTCCGAAGAAATGCGGCTCAACATGATAAATATTGACCATCCCGGCAAAATCGCCGATTTTATCGCCAGTATTCTCAATATTGACAAGGCTGAACAGCAGAAAATCCTGGAAATTCTCAATGTCCGCAAGCGGATGGAGCAGGTTCTGGTGTTTATCAAGAAAGAACAGGAACTTTTGCGGATTCAGCACCGGATTCAGAAGGAAATTAACGAAAAAATCGAAAAATCCCAGCGGGATTACTTCTTAAAAGAGGAACTTAAGGCGATCAAAACCGAACTGGGGATGACCACCGACGCAAAAAGCTCCGAATATCAGCGTTTTAAGGAAAAACTGGATACTTTTAAGTTTGAGGGGGAAATCAAGGAGGCCGTGGACCAGGAGCTTGAGAAGTTCAATTTGATGGACCCCAACTCCGCAGAATTCATCGTTACCCGGAACTACCTGGACGTGATCGCCGGCCTCCCTTGGAACGAGCCCGCCCCGGAACACTTCGACCTTAAAACCGCCCAGGCCATTCTCGAAGAGGACCACTACGGCCTCAAGGACGTAAAGACCCGGATCGTGGAGTACCTGGCGGTGCGGAAGCTGCGGAAGGACACGAAAGGCTCCATTATATGCCTCGTGGGCCCCCCCGGCGTGGGGAAAACCTCCGTGGGCCGGTCCATTGCCCGCTCCCTGGGGAAGCAGTTTTTCCGCTTTTCCGTGGGGGGGATGCGGGACGAGGCGGAGATCAAGGGCCACCGGCGGACCTATATCGGCGCCCTGCCGGGGAAGATCATCCAGGGCCTTAAGATCGTCAAGGCCAAGGACCCGGTATTCATGATCGACGAGATCGACAAGATGGGGGCCAGCTATCAGGGGGATCCGGCGAGCGCCCTTTTGGAAGTGCTGGACCCGGAGCAGAACAGCAGCTTCCGGGACCACTATTTGGACCTGCCCTTCGACATTTCCCACATTTTTTTCATCGTCACCGCTAACACCCTGGACACCATCCCGCCGCCCCTGCAGGACCGGATGGAGATTATCCAGCTTCCCGGTTACATCGACACGGAAAAACTGGAGATCGCCAAGCGCTACCTGGTGCCCAAGAGCCTTGAAAAAAACGGCCTCAAGAAGCATCAGGTGAAGTACACCGCCGATTCCCTGCTCCACATCGCCAATGCCTACGCCCGTGAGGCGGGGGTGCGGAATTTCGAGAAGAATCTGGACAAGATCCACCGGAAACTGGCAAAGCAGATCATCGATGCGGAAGAGAAGATCGATGTAAAAGGTGAGAAAATCGACAAAAAGAAGCCGCAGACGGAACTTGCCGCCGATCCCGGAACTTCCTCGCGTAAGCGAGTTCCTGGTTCCCCTCCGGAAAAGCCCGCCCTGCCTCACTTTGCCATCGACAAAAAGCTGATAGAAAAGCACCTGGGCAAGCCCATCTTCCCCGAAGGGGAGGTGAAAAGGGCGGACCGGCCCGGCATGTCCGTGGGGCTGGCCTGGACCAGCATGGGGGGCGACACCCTGGTGATCGAGGCCATTTCGGTGCCCGGCAAGGAGGGGCTCACCCTGACGGGCATGATGGGGGACACCATGAAGGAAAGCGCCGCCATCGCCATGACCGTGGCCCGGAAGCTTGCGGTGGAGCGCTACGGCCTTGCCTCCGACTGGTTCGACAAGAACCACATCCACCTCCACATCCCCGAAGGGGCCACCCCCAAGGACGGCCCTTCCGCAGGGATCACCATGGCCACCGCCTTCCTCTCCCTGATGCGGGACAAAACCATCGCCGACCGGCTGGTGATGACCGGGGAGCTCAGCCTCACCGGCCAGGTGCTGCCCATCGGCGGCCTTAAAGAGAAAACCATTGCCGCCCGGCGTAACAAGGCCCGGCACATCATCATCCCCAAACAGAACCTCCGGGACCTGGACGACATACCCGACCACGTAAAGAAGGGCATCGAATTCCACCCGGTGGAGCGGTTCGAGGAAGTGCTGAGTTTGGCGCTGCCATATTAGCGGCCGCCGCAGACACGGCAGCGGGAGGGCGTCCCCCACCCGAATGAAGCTGGGGGAATCCGCTTACGAGCCTGCGCTTCGCTTGTCTCTCCAGCGGGGACGCCCAGGAATTCATTCGGGCGTGTGCCGCCCTCCCGCTGCCTGCCTGTGGCGGCTATGCTGTGGGTAAGGCTGATTGGTTCTCCATAGTCGGTCTGTTCATTATTTACTCCCTTGGGTAAAATCCTTCTATGATACGCTGTTACGCCGCCGCTCTGCTGGTTTTGTTTTTATCCGCGTCCTGTACCAAAGTCCCTGCCCCTGCCGCAGAGGGATCCGCCCCTGCGGTATATTCCGCGAACCCTGTTGCCATACTCAGGGCCGGGGAAAGTCCCCTGTGGTTTGAGTTGGGGGAGGGGGGCCCCCGTCAGATAAGCGGCCCCGAAGAGGCGGCCCTTTCACCCTGGACCCCCTGGCCCCTGGCCCGGCATATCCGGGACATGCTTACACGGGGAGGTGAGCTTATCGCCGGGGTGAACCGGGATGGCCTGCTCCTCCTTCGGCCCTGGGATGGCGAGGGGGTGGGGGGGCTTGCGCTGTACCGTATTGCGGGTACCCCGTTTTGGGAATCCTACACACTGGGGAGTCTCTTTTTTTATGGTGAAACCCCGGCGGCGCTCCTGTACCGGGATGATCATTTTGCGGACCCCGCGGCCCCGGCCCCGGCTCCCCCGGTTTGGACCCTGAAGGACGGCCTTTCCGGTTTCGAGGGACTTGAGCTTCCCTGTCTGGGGAACATCCCCTTTGCGGAAGGCTGGGAGGCGGATGCCCTGCGGCTCGGCAGCGACGGCCTTTGGTATTACCGGGGAATTCACCGGCAGTCCGGCGGACAGGATATCCGGTATTACCGCACTGCGGATCTTGGGCAGGCCGGAGAGGAGATTTACGTGGATGCCTACCGTGCCGGCGCCCGGACGGAAAAGGAGGCCGCCGACGGGGAGGCATGGATACAAAGTTTCCCCCTCCCCCTCCTGCCCGAGAATTTTGTGTATACCGGCCTTAGTCTGGTGGGGGACGCGGTTTTTGCCGCCTGGGAGGAACAGCGGGACTGGAACATCGGCGCGGCGGGTTTTATGGTGATTGACATGAATGGGCTTAGCCGGTAAAATAGTCTCATGACATTGACTTTTGCCCCCGGCGGTATACAGCACCATCATCATCACGCTTTTTTGCAAACCCCGGGGTCCTGTGCGCGGTAGGCGCATAGAGCGGTAATTGAGCCGTGGATCCCCGGAAACATTCCGGCGGGATTCACGGTTTTTTTTTGGAGTAGTGAAATTGGACAAACTGCACATATTGATCCCGAAAGGGCGGATTTTTGACAACGTATCCCGGCTTTTTTCCGAGGCGGGGTTTCCCATCTACCTGGCGGATCGGACTTACCGGCCGGTACTTGGCGCGGCCTGGCTTGACGCAAAGATCATGAAGCCCCAGAACGTGGGGGAACTGCTGGAAATCGGCAGCCACGACGCGGGTTTTACCGGGATCGACTGGATCAAAGAAAGCGGCGCCGAGGTGGAAGAGATTCTTGACCTGGGTTTCGATAAGGTCCGCATCGTGGCGGCGGTTCCCCAGGAAGTGGACGATGAGCGGCTGCGCGCAAAGAAGCTCGTGGCCGCCACCGAGTATGTCAACATCGCCGAAGGCTGGCTCAAAAAACAGGGCTACCGATACCGCATTCTCCGTACTTATGGGGCCACCGAGGTCTTCCCCCCGGACGATGCGGACATGATCATCGACAATACCTCATCGGGGCAGACCCTGCGGGACAACGGTCTGCGGATCATCGACACGATTCTGGAATCCTCGACCCGGTTCGTGGCGGGCAAGGCGGCAATGGCGGACAGGGAAAAACGGAGCCGCATTGAAGAACTTGCCATGCTTTTCAGGGCGGTCCTTGATGGCCGGGACCGGGTGATGCTGGAGATGAACGTGCCAAAGGCGCGGTTCCCCGAAGTCATCGCGGGGCTTCCCGCCATGCGGAGCCCCACGGTCGCCCCCCTTCACGGGGACGAGGGTTATGCGGTAAAGATCGCCGTGAAAAAACACGAAGTGCCGGACATCATCCCCCGGCTCAAAAAACTGGGCGCGGTGGATATCGTGGAATACGATTTGCGGAAAGTTGTACCGTAAACACCTGCGGCGTATGGGCAGGGAATAGACTTGTTCGACAACTCTAATAAAGGAGGGTTTATGAAGAAGGTGGCGGTTATCGGGAGCAGCGGGGGGAATTTGTTTAACCTGGGCGGGAAGGAGCCCGGGGCCCTGCTGGGGGAAATGAAGAAACAGCTGGAAGCGGCGGAACTGGAAGTATCCCATGTCCAGTTTGTGGCGGCGGGTCAAACCATGGACGGGATCAAGCCGGAAGCGCCGGCGTCCTTGTGGACCCTGGCGGGGGGCGTTCCGGTTGAATCGGAAAAGAAGAGTCTGCGGGAAATCAATGCCCTTGCCACGGAAAGGGACGCGGCGCTTGCGGAGGCGATTGCCCAAAAGCAGATTGACGCCCTGGTTTTGATCAGCGCCAACCCCGACGGGGTGAACCGCCTTGCCATTGAGGCCGCCGCGAAGGCGGGCATCCCCGCCACCGGGACCGGCGGCGCATCGGTGTCAAAGGCTCAGGTTTTGGGGCTCAAGGTGATTGCAGTTTCGGGGACCACGGGGACCACCAACCGTACCCGGGCCATCGCCAGCGCGGTCGCCCTGGCAAAATTCTTCAATACCAAATACCGGCCCGTACTCGGCAGCGTGGAGGGCGGTTCTGCCCAAAGTCCCTTTAAACGGATCAATGTCCGGGGCATCCTGATGTCCTCCCTGCCGGGCTTCATCGCCACCGCCCTCTCATTGGCGGTCTGGCAGATCCTTACCAAGGTTGCCCCCGATGCGGCTATTACCGGGCTGTTTGAAACCATCCAGCAGAAGCTGCTGGATGTCCTGCCCGTGATTATCGCGGCGGTGGCCGCCCGGCAGGTCTCCGGTCATAACGAAGTGGGCATCGTGGGCGGCGTGGTTGCGGGGATCCTCTCCACCGGCGGCGGCATTCTGGGGGGCCTCGTCGGGGGTATCCTGGGGGGCATCCTGATTCACTATATCATCCTCTTTGCCCTGGGGAAGGGATGGCCGGGCACCACCGCCAATATTGTGGGGGGCGGTATTTCCGGCCTTATCGCCGGGCTTTTGGTTTTTTTCTTCCTGGCCCCCGTTGCCCTCTGGCTGGGGAATTCCGTGCGGGGGATCATCGACTGGGCGCTGGCCATTAACGCACCCCTCTGCGGGCTCCTTGCGGGGCTGCTGATATGGCCCGCCATCATGGCCGGGGTGTACCATGCGGCAATTCTGCCCATCGCGCTTTTTGAAATGGAAAAGTACGGATTCAGTTTCCTGGGGGCCGTAGATATGTGTTCCCTGGTAATGGTTTCCGCGGGCATTACCCTTGCCAACATCATCGCGCCCCGGCAGAAGAGCGAACGTCCCGCAGCGTCGGTGGGTTTCTTTATCAACATGATCTTCGGCACCTATGTGGAAGCGGCCTATCCCTTCATGCTTTCCTCGAAAGTTCTCTTCGCGGCGGCCCTGGCTGCGGCGGGACTCGGGGGACTTACGGTGGGTATCTTCAATGTAAAGTCCACCGCCTATGTGGCGTCCTTTGTGGCCCCCGGCCTTTCCAATAACGCCCTGGGCATGGTGATTGCCATGGCGGTCAGCCTTGGTTCCGCCTGCGTGTTTTATCTGGTATTAAACAGAATCCTCGGGAAGAAGCCCGATGTGGTGATTGAGGAGTAACTATGGCAAGAACAGCTGAAATAACAAGGCAGACGAAAGAGACGGATATCACCGTAAAGCTGAATTTGGACGGGACCGGAGAGGCGAAGCTGGATTGTCCCATTGGGTTTCTGGTCCACATGCTCAACACCTTTGCGCGGCACGGGCTTTTTGATTTGGAAGTAAAGGCAAGGGGCGACCTCGAAGTCGATCAGCATCATTTAGTGGAGGATATCGGGATTGTCCTGGGCCAGTGTTTCGCAAAAGCCCTGGGTGACAAGCGGGGGATACGCCGCACCGGAAGCTGCCTCTTCCCCATGGATGAAACCCTGGCACGGGCTGCGGTGGATATTTCCGGCCGCGCCTATCTTGTGTTTGACCCGCAGCTCTCCGGCATTCCCCTGGTCTCCGCCGGTCCGGTATCCGGCGCGTCCTCTTTTCAGATCGACACGGTGGAAGATTTTTGGCAGGGCTTTAGTAATGCTGCGGGGCTGACCTTTCATCTGGATATACTCCGGGGCCGCAGTGATCATCATAAGATCGAAGCCCTCTTTAAGGCCGCAGCCCGCGCCATGCGGGAGGCCTGTGAATACGACAAGCGCTCCCTGGATTTGATTCCCTCAACCAAGGGAGTTTTGGCGTGAGCATCGGGGGCGGCCTGATCGGCGTTATCGACTACGGCGCGGGTAATCTCGGCTCGGTGATGAACGCCCTCAAGCGGCTGAACTTAAACGCCCGCTTCGCCGCAGGTCCGGAGGAACTTGTTTCAGGCGGCCTGGGCACGGCAAACCGGGCATCACCCTTTGCGGGGATCATCTTCCCCGGTGACGGCCACTTTGCCACCGCCATGGCTTCTTTGGAAAAATCAGGCTACGCCGAGGCAATAAAAGAATGGATACAACAGGATAAACCCTTTTTGGGAATCTGCATCGGCCTTCAGCTTTTGTTCGACAGTTCCGAAGAAGCGCCCCCGGTGGATGGTAAAACAGTACCGGGCCTTTCGGTGATCCCCGGCAGGGTGAAAAAATTTCCCGGCCGTAAGGTCCCCCAGATCGGCTGGAATCAAACCACAGTAAAGCTGTCACCCACAGCAAAGCTCAATTTCCGTCTTTTCCGGGGTCTCCCAGCGGACACTTTTTTTTACTACATCCATTCCTACTACACCGATCCCGCCGACAGCAGCGTTACTGCGGCGGAGGCGGAATACTATCTGCGTTACTGTTCGGCAGTTGAGAGGGGCGCCTTGACGGCGGTTCAGTTTCACCCGGAAAAGTCCGGGGCCCTGGGCCTCAGGCTTTTGGAAAACTGGGCGGATTTTTAAGGGGGAAGGATGCAGGCGAAGCGGATAATTCCCTGTCTCGATGTGGACGACGGCCGGGTGGTCAAGGGGATACAATTCAAGGGTATACAGGATGCCGGGGACCCGGTGGAAATGGCCCGGCGTTACAACGATGACGGCGCGGACGAGCTTACCTTTCTGGACATCGGCGCATCCTACAAAAGCCGGGCCACCCTCCTTGACGTGGTCCGCCGGGTGGCGGCGGAGGTCTTCATCCCCCTCTGCGTGGGCGGCGGCATCCGCACCGTGGATGACATGCGGGAGGCCATGAACGCCGGGGCCGACAAGGTTTCTGTCTGCACATCCGCCCTGCAAAACCCGCAGCTCCTTTCCGAAATGGCCCGCGCCTACGGCAGCCAGTGCGTGGTGTTGTCGATAGATGCGAAACGTACCGGAACTGACAAAAACGGTAAGCCGGTGTGGCATGCGTTTTCACACGGGGGCCGCACCGACACCGGCATCGATGCCGTACAGTGGGCCGTACAGGCGGTGGAAATGGGGGCCGGTGAAATTCTTCTCAACTCCATAGACGCCGACGGCACCGGCTCGGGCTACGATCTGGAACTGACCGCAGCAATTCTGGAAGCGGCGCCCGTGCCGGTAATCGCCAGCGGGGGCGCGGGGGATTTGGACCAGATCGCAAATGTACTGCTGTCCACCGGGGCGGATGCACCAGGAGCAGACGCTGCTCTCGTAGCATCACTGCTGCATTTTGGGAAAACCACGATCCGTGAGATCAAGAAACACGCTGAATCAAAGGGAGTTTGCGTCAGATGGTAGTCGCTTCGATTGATATTCAGGACGGTAAGGTCGTCCAGTTGAAACAAGGCTCAGAATTAATATTACAGCGGGATAACGCCGCCGAACTGGCGGAAGAGTTTGACCGCTACGGCGAAGTGGCGGTAATAGACCTTGACGCCGCCATGGGCAAAGGAAGCAATATCGAAATGATAAAGCCCCTGCTCCGCAAAGCTGATTGCCGGGTGGGCGGCGGCATCAGAACCCCTGAACAGGCGAAAGAGCTGGTAAGCCTTGGCGCCCAAAGGATCATCCTTGGCTCCGCCGCTTTCAGAGACCCTGCAAAGAAGGGCGCGGGAATTGTCGGCGGCGAGTTTAAAGTCAACACCGAATTTCTGGAAGCCATGGTAAAAAAAATCGGTCGGGAGCGGATCATCGTTGCGGTGGATGCCCGGAACGGCGAGATTGTGGTTGACGGCTGGAAGACCCCCACCGGACTCAAACTTATCGACGCCGCCAAAGCGGTGGAGCCCTACGCGGCGGAACTCCTCTTTACCTGCGTGGAGCGGGAGGGGACCATGACCGGCATCGACCTGGAACCGGTCAGGGCACTGCGGGAAGCGGTCTCGTGCAGTATTACTGTTGCCGGTGGCGTCACCACCCCGGAAGAAATTGAGGCCATTGCCGCATTGGGCTGTGATGTGCAGCTGGGCATGGCCCTCTACACCGGTAAGGTCAATTTGGCGGATGCTTTTGTAAAATCTCTCAACTGGAAAAAGGCTGAGTCCGGTGCGCCGCAGGGCGGCATGCTTCCGGTAATCGCCCAAGCCCCCGATGGTCAGGTGTTGATGACCGGCTTTGCGGACCGGGAAGCGGTTGCGGAAACCTTCAAGCGGGGTAACCTCTGTTTTCACAGCCGCACCCGGAACAAGCTCTGGATGAAGGGTGAAAATTCCGGCAACACACTAAAACTGTTGCGGCTCCGGGCCGACTGCGACCGGGACGCGATCCTCGCCGTGGTTGAGCCGGCCGGTCCGGTCTGCCACACCGGCGCTTTTTCCTGTTTCACCCAGGACCGGCGCTATACCTGGGAATTCCTCCAGTCAATTATCACCGAACGTTTCCGTAACCCCGCCCCCGGCTCCTACACCGCCACCCTGGACGATGAACTGGTCAGGGAAAAAGTGATGGAGGAGGCCGATGAGGTCTGCACCGCCAAAACCCACGACGAAGTTGTCTGGGAAGCGGCGGATTTATTGTACTTTACCACGGTCCTTATGACCCGCGCGGGGGTAAGTGTCACAGAAGTACTGGACGAGCTGGACAGAAGGCACAAGAAATGAGTATCTATTGGAACGAGCGCGTAAAGAACCTCTCCCCCTATGTTCCCGGTGAACAGCCCCGGGACCGGAAATTCATCAAGCTCAACACCAACGAGAATCCCTATCCGCCTTCGCCCAAGGTAATGGCGGCAATTAGTAATACTATTGCTGCTGAAAAGGCTCAAGCCCCCGGCGCAAGACTCAGGCTCTACCCGGACCCTGCCTGTACGGAACTGCGGGAGGCGATCGCCGTCCGGTATCATGTCAGGCCGGAGCAGGTTTTTGCGGGGAACGGTTCAGACGAGGTACTGGCATTCGCCTTCGCCGCCTTTTTCAACAGCGATACTGATGACAGTAATACTGCGTTGCCGGTACTTTTTCCCGATATCACCTACAGTTTTTATCCCGTCTATGCGAACCTTTGGGATGTGCCTTTCCGCACCATTCCGCTTGCGGAAGATTTTTCCATAAATATTGAAGATTATAAAACTGCTTGCGGCGGAATGATTGTCCCCAATCCCAACGCGCCTACCGGTCTGGCGCTTCCGCTGAACAGTATCCTTGCCGCTGCGGAATACCAGAAAAACAGTAATCATGTGCTCATTGTGGACGAGGCCTATATCGCCTTTGCCAATACCCCGGGGGTAGAATCGGCGGTTCCTTACATTAATGACAATCCCAACCTCCTCACGGTGCATACCCTTTCAAAGTCCGCGTCCCTCGCCGGGCTGCGGGTGGGCTTCGCCATTGGCAACAAAGATCTTATTGAGGGGCTCTGCCGAATTCGCGATTCCTTCAACTCTTACACCCTGGACCGGCTCGCCCTCGCGGGGGCCGCCGCAGCCGTTTCCGATGCATCTTATTACGATAATATAAACGGTAAGGTGATCGCCACGCGGGATCGGGTTTCCGCCGCCCTTACTGCACGGGGTTTTAATGTAATTCCCTCGTCGGCGAATTTTGTTTTTATCCGCTTCCCCGCAAAAACCGGGGCCGAGGCCTTCGCCGCCCTGCGGGAAAAGGGTATTCTGGTACGGCATTTCAATAAACCCCGTATCGCAGATTATCTGCGGGTAAGCATCGGTACTGATGCGGAGATGGATAGTTTTTTGGAAGCCTGTGAAGAAATAGAAGGGTCTTATTAACCACTAAGGAACCCAGGGGTTCCGGGACACAAAGGGCACAAAGGGAAGAAAAGCCAAAGAGCTACCCTTCTTCCTTCGTGCTCTTTGTGCCCCGCCGTCCCTGGACGGCTTTGTGGTTATATTATTCTTAAGACTTCGTCCTTGTGGTTAAAATATGATGGGGTATTATGAAGATTATTACCGGTTCTGAATTTGACAATTACTGGAAAAATTTGGTGCTGCGGAGCGATGATGAAAAGGTCACCGCCGCCGTACAAAATATAATCGCTGCGGTCCGCTCCGAGGGGGACGCAGCGGTGCGGCGCTTCGCGTCACAGTTTGATAAAAGTTCTCCGGAGACGTTTGAGGTGCCACGCAGTATTGCTGCGGATGCATGGGAAAAACTTAAAGCCGAGAAGTGCGAGCTTGCTGCCGCCCTTGAGCTTGCCTCGGATCATATCCGGCGGTTTTCCATGGAACAAAAAAAACAGTTTATTGATTTTGAATACGCGATGGCGGACGGGCTCGTCACGGGTCAGCGGGTTATTCCGGTGGAGCGGGCGGCGATTTATGTTCCCGGCGGACGTTTTCCCCTCATTTCCACGGTCCTTATGGGGGTGATCCCCGCCGTTTGCGCCGGAGTTGGGGAGGTGGTACTTGCGTCCCCGCCGGGGGTTGAGGGCCTTCCGGACTTCCGGATCCTCGCCGCCGCCCACCTCGCCGGTGCGGAACGGATTTTTGCAATCGGCGGCGCACAGGCAGTCGCCGCTCTGGCCATCGGTACCGAAACTATTCCCCGTGTTGACATTATCGCCGGTCCGGGGAACAAGTACGTGGCCGCCGCGAAACGGCTTCTCTTTGGCGAAGTGGGGATAGACTTTGTGGCGGGTCCCACGGATGTACTCATCATTGCCGACGGTGCGACAAGCTCCGCAGATCTTGTGGCGCAGGCCGACCTTGTGGCAGCAGACATGCTTGCCCAGGCGGAGCATGATCCCGATGCCCGCGCCCGTGTCTTGGTAAGCAGCCGTGAACTGGCCGAACAAATCACTGCGGCCCTGGAAAGACGGCTGCAGTCCCTTCCCACTGCGGCGACGGCCCAGGCTTCCCTTGATTCGGGGGGGCTTATCATCATCTATACTTCACCGGAAGAAGCCATCAGGATTGCCAATATCATTGCGCCTGAACATTTGGAGTTGCAGATGGAAAATGTGGAAAGCTGGATTCCTCTGCTTAAAAACTACGGCTCCCTGTTCATCGGGGAAAAATCGGCGGAGGTTCTGGGGGATTATTCCGCGGGGATCAACCATACCCTGCCCACATCGGGGAGCGCACGATTTACCGGCGGCCTTGGGGTGCGGCATTTTCTCAAGACCGTCACCACCCTCCGCTGTTCACCGGGGGAAGGCTGGGAACAGGCGCGGCGTGCGGCGGAAATTATCGCCCGCGCGGAGGGCCTTGCGGGCCACGCGGAAAGCGCCGCAAGCCGATTAAAGAATTAATTCCCTATACTGCATCCCGCTTAATCTTCTTCGTCGTGGTCATCTCCATTTCCTTATCCAGGATTGTGGTCTTTGTTATCCGCTGGTAGGGGAGGAGCCGCTGGTTCACTTCGGAGATGATTGCGTCGATGCGGGTTTTGATTGTCTCTTTGGGAGTGTCCGTTTTAAAGACCTCCGGGCTGGGGTAGACCAGAGCTTCGATCCCTTCGCTCTTCATTTTTTTGTCCAGCAGGAAACCCCGGATCAATATCTGCTCGATTTCTTCAAAGAGCTGGAACTCGTTTTCGATTTCTTCGGGGTAGACGTTTTTGCCCCCCTCGGTGACGATCATGTTTTTGGCGCGGCCGGTGAGGTAGAGGTAGTTTTCGCTGTCCAGGTAGCCCAGGTCCCCGGTTTTGAGGTAGCCGTCGGCGGTAAAGGCGGCGGCGGTTTCTTCGGGCATTTCGAAATAGCCCTTCATCACCACCGGGCCCTTCAGGATGACTTCCCCAACGCCCCGTTCATCGGGATCGAGGATCTTCATGTCAACCTGGGGGATCACCTTGCCCACACTGGTTTCCTTGTAGTGGTCCACCGGGTTCAGGTTGATGATGGGGCTGGTTTCCGTAAGGCCGTAACCCTGCACAAAGTCGAGCCCCAGCTGGTTGTATTTTTTAAAGACGCTGGGGGCCAGGGGGCCGCCGCCGCAGATACAGGTACGCAGGGTTGTTAAGGACGCCGCATCCAATATTGAATGGAACATCTTCTTTCCCGGATTCACCTTGAAGATCTTCTTGATAAGCCCCGAAAGGGACATCAGGCAGGAGATCAATCCGTATACGATGGGGCCCTTGGCCTTGATACCCCGGAGCACCCCCGCCAGTACCTTGTTGAAAAGCATGGGCACCGCCAGGAGCATGGTGATCTTCGCTTCTTTGAGATCCTTGAGAATGGCCTTGGTCACCATCCGTTTGCCGAATACCACTTCGGCGCCGGTGGAGAGGGATTCGATAAGCACCGCCAGCATGGTGTAGGCGTGGTGCAGGGGCAGGAGGGCGTAGAACACATCGGTGTGGTACACCGGGAAGGGGGTGCCCTGGGCCAGGTAAGAGTCGGACACCAGGTTCTGGTGGGTGAGCATCACCCCCTTGGGACTTCCCATGGTCCCGGAGGTAAAGAGGATCGCCGCCAGGTCCGTTTCCACAGCCCCTTCAATCTCCGCCTCCGGGCCGTCGAGGTCATAAACGTAGGTTCCCAGCCCTTTCCGCAGGGAGATCACCTCCTGTAATGCCCCGCGGCCGCTTCCGGCATAACGCTCGTATTTTTCCTCATCCACAAAGAGGAGTTTGACCCGGGCCGTTTTCAGCAGCAGATCGGTTTCCTCGTTTTTAAGCTGGTAATCAATGGGCACCACCATGGCCCCGGCAAAGAGGATGCCCAGCCAGGCCGCCGCCCATTCGGGGGAATTCTTCCCCGTAACCGCCACCGCGTCCCCCTTGCGGATCCCCTTGCTGTGGAGCCAGCGGGCAATGCCTTCGACGACTTTTAGGGTTTCCCGGTAGTTCAGGCTGATGCGGTCGGGCTCGTATATGGTAAGACAGGGCCGCTCCCCGTAACGGGTAACGGTGATCCTGAACATCTCCGGCAAAGTGGGCCACTGCCCGGTAAAGGCCTTCCCCCTGAATTCATCCAGAAAAGCCCAAGGCGTAAATTCGGAGCTCATCGATTCAACCCTCCAAAAGAAATATTCGGATCCCTCGCAAGACCCATTAAACTACCGACCCCGGAATCGGTAAAAAGTTGCATGAACCATGTTACAATAAATGAATATAATTGTTAGTATCTTATCATGGTTTATTTAAAAAGGGGAATTCTTTTAATTCTTTTTTTTGCAGGGGTTCTTTTGAGCTTCCCTTCCTGCACCGCCAACATCTCCGGCCGGCTTGATACGGGGGGCAGCGGGGAATTCTCGGTGTCCACTTCCCTGGGAAACAGGATGGCGGCCCTGCTCCGTTCCCTTTCAGGGGCCACGGGCTCAGGCGGCGGGGAATTTACCCTGAGCGGGCCGGTCATCGCCAAATCCATGGCGGACGCTCCCGGGGTGGCATCGGTTTCCTTCCGCAATACCGGCCCCTTTGCCCTTGAGGGCGCCATCAAAATAGCCAAAATAGGGGATTTTCTTGCCCCCGCAGGGGGAAGGCAAGGCTTTATCACCCTTGAAGAAGGACAAACCGGCGGCAGGCTCGGCATCAGCCTGAACCGGGACGCCGGACCGGAGATACTTTCCCGTGTTTCCCCCGAAATCACCGACTACCTTTCCGCCCTTATGTCCCCCATTGCCACGGGGGAAATTCTGACAAAGGCGGAATACCTGGACCTGGTAAGCTCCGTATATGGTCAGGCCGTGGCGGAGGAGATTTCCCGGGGCAGTATCCGGGCGGCCATTGACTTCCCCGGCCCCATCATCTCCGTCAAGGGGGGAACCTATACCGGCAGACGGGCGGAATTCACGGTTCCCCTGCTGGATCTCCTGGTCCTCGAAAGGCCCCTCAGTTACGAAGTCAGCTGGAAATAATTCTGTTCGCCATCAATAAAAAAAATGAGGAGTATTATGACGAGGGAAAAATTGGTCCAAACCGCATTGGGAAAAGAAAAGGCGGACCTGATACTTGCCAATGCCAAAATTCTGAATGTTTTCACCGGCGAAATATTGAGCGCCGACATTGCCATTACCGGCGGAATTATTGCCGGGGTCGGCGCATACCAGGACGCCCGGCAGTGCATCGACTTGTCAGGAAAATATGTGGTCCCCGGTTTTATCAATGCCCACTGCCATGTTGAATCTTCCATGATGCTTCCCCTGACCTATTGTTATGAGGAAGCGCGCCGGGGGGTTACCACGGTGATCACCGATCCCCACGAGGTTGCCAATGTGGCGGGCATTGAGGGCATCCGTTTTATGATGAACAGCGCACATGGCGCAGGCCCGTTCCCTGCGCCGGTTAACTACTACGTCCAGCTCCCCTCCTGCGTTCCCTGTACGGAATTCGAAACTTCCGGCGCGGTTCTTGACGCCGCAGCCCTGGGGGAACTCATATCCGATCCGGCCGTGCTTGGCCTGGGTGAAATGATGGATTACCCCGGCGTGTTTTCGGGCAGCCCCGGGGTGTATGCCAAACTGAACCTTGCGGCGGGAAAAATTATTGACGGCCACGCCCCGGCAATCGGCGGCAAAGAGTTACAGGCATATATTGCGGCGGGGGTAGCGACCGATCATGAGTGTACCAATATTACTGAAGTGACAGAAAAGCTGCGGACCGGTATGGCGGTTTTGATACGGGAGGGCAGCGCATGCCGGGACCTTGATGTCCTTATCCGGGGCATTGTTGAAAACAAGGTTAATACCCGCAGAATCGCTTTTTGCACCGATGACAAGCATATTAGGGATCTGCGCCGGGAAGGTTCCATAGCGTATAACGTAAAAAGAAGTATTGAACTGGGGCTGGACACTGTATCCGCCTACCGCATGGCTACGATTAATGCGGCTGACATTTATAACCTGAAAAATCTGGGGGCCATAGCCCCCGGTTACCGGGCGGATCTGCTGGCGCTGAATGATCTGGAACAGGTTTCCATTGAACGTATTTTTAAAGATGGAAAAGAGATTGACCTGAACGCCGATGCTGCCACGGCCGGCGCCGCGCTGCCTGCGGGGAGCAAAAATTCGGTACATATTGCGCCATTGGGGCCGGACAGTTTCAAGCTTCCCCACAGTAAAACTGTTTGCCCGGTTATCGAAATAAAACCCGATCAGATCATAACCGGCAGAGCTACGGTTCAGGCGGATGAAGTTGAGGCCCTGCTGCGGCGCGGGGCTCTCTGCAAAATTGCGGCGATTGAACGGCACCGGGCGACAGGCAATATCGGCGTGGGGCTCCTGTCGGGTTACGGACTCCGCCGGGGCGCGGTTGCATCTACGGTGGCCCACGATTCCCACAACCTGATCGTCCTGGGTACCGGCGATGATGATATGCGTCTTGCCGCAGAAGAGATTGTCCGTATACAGGGCGGCTATGTGTTTGTCAGTGACGGTAAGGTGCAGGGGAGCGTCGCCCTGCCGGTTTACGGCCTGATGAGCGATGCGTCCCCGGATGTCTTTACCGCCCGGCTGGATGACCTGATCAAAAAGATCCACGCCGCCGGAGTCCCCAAAGATGTTGAACCCCTGATAACCATCAGTTTTCTTGCGCTCCCGGTTATACCGGAGCTGCGGATCACGGACAGGGGACTTTTCGATGTAACTAAATTCTGTTTTATCCAATAGAGTTGATTGTTTTCAATTTGTGTGCGGTAATGATATTTAAATGAAACGAATCATCTTAAAGCCGAACGAAGAAAAACGCATAGTGCAGGGCCATCCCTGGGTATACGACAATGAAGTTGACCGAATCCTCGACGGCCCCGCATCAAAAGCCGGCGGAAAAGCTGCGGGCTCCGGCGGGGCAGAGCCCACGAAGCTGGAAGTGACGGACCTGATCCCCGGCGAAGCGGCGGACATCGAAAGTTCCCGCAAGGCATACCTGGGCCGGGCCTTTGTGAACCCTAATTCAAAGATCATTGCCCGGATCTACAGTCCTTCAAAAGAAGGGGTGGACAAGGGCTTTTTCAAACACCGCATCCGGGACGCAATAGAACGGCGGACTCTGGCGCCCGGCGCCCTTGATCTTCACCGGGATTCCGCCCGGCTCGTTTTTGCCGAGGCGGATTTTCTCCCCGGCCTCATCATCGACCGCTTTGTAGGCTGGCCCCTCAGGGAACTTCAGTCCACAGTAACACTGCGGCCCCTTACCTTCGGGGCTGCCGAAGCCGCCTTGGGGCCGCCCCAATCCTGGGTTGCGATCCAGTTCCTCAGCTTCGGCATGGATTCCCGGCGGGAAGAAATTCTTACCGCCCTGGAAGAGGTACTGGAACAGGACGGTTTTATCATCCCCGATAATGTTCCGCTGGGTAAATGCGCCGGTATCGTTGAAAAGTCCGCCGCCAAAGTCCGGGAACTTGAGGGGCTGCCCTTGCAGGAAGGGCTTATTCGGGGCGGCTTTCCCGCCGCAGCGGCCCAGGGGGACGAAGCGGCCCGGAGGGACGAAGCGGCCCGGAGGGACGCAGGGATCATCATCTTCGAGAACGGCCTCCCCTTCATGCTGAATTTGATCGATGGACAAAAAACCGGCCACTTCCTTGATCAGCGGGACAACCGCCGCATCGCCGCCGCCTACGCCCAGGCCGCAGGGGGCCTGTCCGATTCAGCCGCCGATGGCCCCTCTGTACTGCGGGTCCTGGACGCCTTTTCCTACACCGGCGGCTTCGGTATCCATGCTGCGGCGGCAAATTCCGGCGTACAGGTCACCTGTGTGGACGCCTCCGCCGAGGCCCTGGAAACGGTGCGGATAAACGCCGAGCTTAACGGCCTTGGGGACCGGGTTTCTGCCGTGGAGGCCGATGTCTTTGAATACCTGCGGGCTGCCGAACGGAATCGAACCAAGGATCCGCAGGAATACTACGACCTCATCATCCTGGACCCACCGGCTTTTGCCAAAACCCGTTCCGCACTGGAAGGGGCGCTCCGGGGTTATAAGGAAATCAACCTGCGGGCCATCACTATGCTCAAACCCGGCGGGGTACTGGTCACCTGTTCGTGCAGCCATGCACTGGACGAAACCCGCTTCCGGTACATGATCACCGAGGCCGCCGCCGATGCGGGCAGGCGGCTCATCATGCTGGATTTCCGGCGGCAGGCGGCGGACCATCCCGTTCTGGTGGGCTACGACGAATCCCTCTACCTCAAGTGTGGGATGTATCGGGTGGTGTAGGGGTCCTGCCATGCGCGTTAAATTTTTAAACTGTCCGGCGCTGTTGCTTTTCCTGCTTTTTGTATCCTGTTTTTCCGGTCCGCAAAATATCGCGGAAAAACCGCAGGCGAAAGCGCCCGGCACAGAAACACTGTTGGTATTGCCTCCTGAACCTGCTACTGACCCCGTGGATTATCTTACCCTCATCGCAGTGGGGGATAATATATTTCATGATGAGCTTATCCTTCCCGCAGGCGCCGCTGCTGTGCACGGCGCCACTTATGATTCCTATTATGCGCCGGTTAAATCACTCATCAAGAAAGCTGATATCGCCTTTGTGAATCAGGAAACGGTTTTTGCGGGAAGGGAATCGGGCTACTCGGGTTATCCCCTGTTCAATACTCCAGAGGAAGCCGGGGAAGCCCTTGTTGCGGCGGGCTTTGATGTGGTGAACCATGCCACCAATCACATCATGGACAGGGGTGAAAAGGGCATTCTTAACACCATGGATTTTTGGGACATGCATCCTGAAATTGCGTACCTGGGGATACACCGGTCGCAGGAATCGCGGGACACCAAACTGGTCATCATCGAAAAAAACAGTATTACTGTGGGATTCCTTTCCTATACGTACGGCACCAATTTTATTCCCCTTCCGCGGGATAAGCCATATCTGGTTTCCCTTATCGATACCGAAGTGATGGCCCGGGAAATTGCCGCCATCCGTCCGCACTGCGATTTTCTTGTGGTGTCCATGCACTGGGGTACGGAGTATGAATTCGATTACTCCCCGGTTCAGGAAAATCTGGCCCAATTCCTTGCGGACAATCAGGTAGATCTGATCATAGGTCATCATCCCCACGTACTTCAGAAGATGTCCACCCTTACACGAAAAGACGGCGGCACGACTCTCTGCGTGTATTCCCTGGGAAATTTTCTGGCTGCCCAAAAGACTATGCGTCCCCGCACCCTGCTGGGGGGCCTGCTTTACATCAGGATAAAAAAAGACGCCTCCGGTATAAATGCGGAGGAAGCGGGGATCATTCCCGTACTCACCCATTATGAAAGGGGATATACCGGCGCGCGTGTCTATCCTCTTTACGATTATACTGAAACACTTGCGGAAAAACACGGCGCCCGGACAGACGTTTCGGATTTAAGTCCGGGTTCCTTTAAGGCCATGGCCGAAAGGGTGCTGGGGGATGATCTGCTGGATCATGATCCCTTTACGATAGCGCGCTAAGGCTCATCACCTACGTACGTGTTGACATCTACGAAAAGACACCGGTATAGTTTTAACCATGGTTGATGGGGCTTTAATCGACAATTTCAATCTCCTGTCTTCGGATTTTGCCGTTAAGTGGAAGGATCTGATCCGCAAGTCGCCGCAGTTAAAACACTACAACACCATGGATGATAAGGCCCTTGTTGAGGCAAACACTCCCTTTTATCCCCTTTTGGCCCGGACTTTGGGACGGGGGCTGGACCGGTCCCTGGTGGGGGGCTTCTATGTCAAGCTGGGGAAAGAGCGCATGGCAGAGGGGTTTCCCGTTTCCGAGGCAATCTACGGGATGAATCTGTCCGAAAAGGTGGCCCTTGGCTACATCATCAACGACTATGCCCCGGAGAACCCGGTGCGGATGTACCATGCCATGGGGGCCGTCAGCCAGGTTTCGGAATTCTTCCTTCTGGGCTGCTTTTACCTGACCAAGGGCTTTCTGGAAGCCACCTATACCAGCATGGAAAGCAAGGACGCGGTTCCCCAGGAACTGCTGAAAAAATACTTTAAGGATGACTTTTTCTTTAAAAAGGATTGAGCATAAATTCGAATCATGGATATTAAAGAAGCTCTGGAAGAATTCAAGGTTATCTTTTCCATTCCCCTTCCCTCAGGCAGATCCATTGATATTAACGAGACGGTACTCATTACCTGGGTGGTAATGGCGATCCTTATAATTGGCTCCTTGCTGCTTACCCGTAAATTAAAGGAAGTGCCCAGGGGGGGCCAGGTTTTTCTGGAATGGGCCATTGAATTTTGTAATAACTTTTCAAAGGAGCATTTTGGCAGCCGGGCCAAGGTTTACGGGCCCTATATCGGGACGGTGTTCCTTTTTCTGCTGGTTGCCAATATTATTCCTGTCCTTTCCCCTATGGCTATTTCCCTTTTCCATCTGGAACCTCCCTTTGCCATCAAACCCCCTGCCAAGGACATCAATTTTACCGCGGCATGTGCCATTCTTACGATCCTGATCGTACTTTTTGGGGGTATGCGGGCGCGGGGCATCAGGGGATGGGCGAAAAATCTGCTCCACCCAATGCCGATGATGCTGCCCTTCAACCTATTGGAATACATTATCCGGCCCCTGTCCCTGTGTCTCCGGCTTTTTGGCAATATCCTGGGGGGCTATATCATCATGCTGTTGATAGAACAGGCCCTGCCCATACCCTTTGCGGTTCCGGTGGCCCTTTCCCTATACTTTGATTTTTTTGACGGTCTTGTTCAGGCGGTGGTATTCACCTTCCTCACCACCCTTTTTGTGGGTGAAGCGGTGGAAGTTGAGGAACATTAGTTCCATATTATAGAGCATAAACTAAGGAGTGTATCATGGAAGTGAATCTGTTGTTTCTTATCGGCGCGGGTATTGCGGTGTTCACCGGCATTGGGGCCGGTATTGGTATCGGTATCGCCACGAACGGGGCCGCCCAGGCCGTATCCCGGCAGCCCGAGGCCTCCGGGAAGATTCAGACCATCTTTATTTTGGGTATCGCCCTGGCGGAAGCAACCGCTATCTACGGTTTCGTCATCGCCATTCTGATATTTACCAAGGCCTAGGTTCCTATGATCACCCCTTCCTTAGCCACATTCCTGATAACGATCATCAATATCGGGATATTGTTCTTTATCCTCCGGGCCATTCTTTTCAAACCGGTTACCAAATTTATGGAGGACCGGACCAAAAAGATTGAAGACGCTATCGCCCAGTCGGAAAAAGCCAGGCTTGAGTCCCAGGAACTGCTCCGGCAGTACGAGGACCGGCTCAAGAAGGCCGAGGGGGACGCGGATGCGATTATCCGCAGCGCCCGCGAAACCGCCCAACAGCAGTCGGAAAAGATCGTCGCGGAGGGAAAGGCGGCGGCGGAGAAGTTCCTTGCCAATGGCCGCACCCAGCTTGAAACGGAACAAAAGGCCGCCATGGCTATGTTCAAGACCGAGGCCGCCGCACTGGTGGTGTCCGCGGCTGCCAAGCTGATCCAGCGGGAACTGAACCAGGACGATAACCGCCGTCTGGCAGGTCTTTTATTGCAGGAATTGGGGAAATAGCCGATGTTTACCCCGGAACGCTGGGCCGCGGCCTTTATCAATGCCGCAGGGGACGAGGCGGACGCAGCAGCGTCCGTGGCTATCGGGGAGGGGCTGGATCTTTTGCGGGCCCTAAGCCCCCTCGTCAGCGCCATTCCCGGATCGGTTTCGGGGACTTTTGCGGCAACACAACTGGAAAGGATGATCCACAAGGCCCTGCCCGCGGCAACGGCGGAGCAGGAAATCGCGGTTCATTTCATCCTTCTGCTGATAAAAAAGAACCTTTTCCGGTACATTGACGCGGTTATTAAAGAAATTGAAGCCAAATTGGACCATTTGCGGGGGATTCTTCCGGTTACCCTGGAATCCGCCGCTGCCCCGGACGAGGGTTTTCAGGAATCCTTGAAAAAACAGTTGATGGAAAAGACAGGCGCCAGGGGGATCAAGCTTGATACCCGGCTTGTCCCGGATTTGCTGGGGGGATATCGGCTGCGGATAGGGGGCGATATCATCGACGCCAGTCTGCGTTCCCAATTACAGCGGATGTCCCTTGACTTGGCAAGGGGTGTTGATTTGGCAACCGCCCACGGAGGTTTGTAATGGCGAATTTTGGAGACCTGACACGGGTTTTACAGGAACAGATCACCCATTGGGAAGGCAAGGCTTCCTCGGACTCCACGGGATTTGTGGTCTCGGTGGGGGACGGGGTGGCCACGATATACGGCCTCAACAAGGCCATATACGGTGAACTGGTTGAATTTGCCTCCGGTGCAATCGGGATTGTGCTCAATCTGGTTGAGGACGGGGTTGGCTGCGTGCTCCTTTCCGGTGAATCCCTGGTAAAGGACGGCGAAGAAGCCAAGGGCACGGGCCGGGTGGTTTCGGTGCCATCGGGGCAAAGCCTTTTGGGCCGGGTGGTAAATCCCCTGGGAGAGGCCATTGACGGTAAGGGTCCCATCAGCGCGGAAGAATACCTCCCGGTAGAATCCCCGGCGGCCCCGGTTATTGACCGGGGTTCGGTAAACCGGCCCCTGCAAACCGGTATTTTGTCGGTGGACGCCATGATCCCCATAGGCCGGGGCCAGCGGGAGCTTATCATCGGCGACCGGCAGACCGGAAAAACCGCCCTTGCCATTGACGCCGTTATCAATCAAAAGGGTAAGGGCGTTTATTGTGTATACTGCGCCATCGGGCAGAAATCTTCTTCCGTGGCGGCGATCATAAAAAATCTGGAAAAGGCCGGGGCCATGGACTACACCTTTGTGGTGCTGGCCGCCGCTTCGGACTCCGCGGCCTTGCAGTACCTGGCCCCCTATTCGGCGGTGGCCATGGCGGAACACTTTATGCATCAGGGCAAGGACGTGTTGGTAATCTACGACGATCTTTCCAAACACGCCGTGGCGTACCGGACCATCAGCCTCTTACTGCGGCGTCCGCCGGGACGGGAAGCCTTCCCCGGCGACGTGTTCTACCTCCACTCCCGGCTCCTGGAACGGTCCGCCAAGCTTTCCGATGCACGGGGGGGCGGTTCTATCACGGCCCTGCCCATCGTGGAAACCCAGGCGGGGGATATTTCTTCGTATATTCCGACCAATGTCATTTCGATCACCGACGGGCAGATCTTCCTGGATTCCGAACTGTTCAACTCCGGGTTCCGGCCCGCCATTGACGTGGGGCTCTCGGTCAGCCGGGTGGGCGGTTCGGCCCAGACAAAGGCTATCCGCAAAATTTCCGGGCGGCTGCGGCTGGATTTGGCCCAGTACCGGGAAATGGCCGCCTTTGCCCAGTTCGGCAGCGATCTGGACAAGTCCACCCAGGACAAGCTGGCCCAGGGGGTGCGGCTCATGGAGGTGCTCAAGCAGCCCCAGTTCAGCCCTTATTCAATGGAAGAACAGGCGGCAATCCTCTACCTTGCGATAAACGGCTTCCTTATGGATGTGGGGGTGGAAAAAATACCGGCCTTTCTCAAGGGCTTTCTGGAATATCTCCAGGTGCATAATACGGATCTGCTGGAAACCATCGCCAAAACCGGGGCCTTCACCACGGATATTGAGCAGGAACTCAGCTCGGCTATAGAAAGCTTCAAACATTCAGAGCAGTCAAAGAAGCAGTAGGGGGAAGTCATGGCAAATTTACGGGACGTCCGCCTGCGGATGCGGGCCATCAGGCAGACCCTTCAGGTTACCAGGGCCATGAACCTCATTTCCACCGCGAAACTGCGGAAGGGGCGGCGGGTGCTTGAGGATACGGAACCCTATTTTACCCGTATCCAGAAGTCCATGTACGATATCCTTTCCGGCGCGGGCACGGTCCAGAGCGGATTCCTCCATGCCCGTGAAAAAAATGACTCTTACCGTACGGTAATTTTAGTGGTGACCAGCGACAAGGGGCTGGCCGGGGGCTATAACGCTAATGTGTGCCGGCAGGCGATGAGCCTCTGCGAAAAAGTCACCAACCCCATGCTCATCCTGATTGGGGCCATCGGCAGCCGGTACTTTGCCCACTCCCCCTACATTATTCTGGAAAGTTTTTCCCACCGGTCCCAGATGCCCACGGTGGAAAACGCCAAAGAAATGGCGGACTACCTTATCTCCCAATACGATTGGGGCGCCTTTGATGAGGTACACGTGGTCTACACCCACATGTACAGCGCCGTCAGGCTGCTCCCCGCGGAGCGGCAGATCCTGCCGCTGGACACAAAGGCCATTCAGGCGGGCCTTACCCAGGCGGAGCAGAAGAAGCGGGTGGATCTTCAGTTTGAATTCCTCCCCTCGGCGGATGCGGTGTTTGACGCGCTGGTACCCATGTACGTCAAGGGGATCATCTACGGCGCACTGGTGGAAGCCTACGTGAGCGAACAGAGCGCCCGGATGGCCGCCATGGACGAGGCGTCCAAAAGCGCCGAAGATATACTTGCCGAATTGCAGATTAACTATAACCGGGCGCGGCAGGCGGGGATTACCCAGGAAATGTCGGAAATTATTTCAGGTTCAGCTTCGCTGAGCGATTGAGGGAAGTATGGGAAATAAAGGACATATTACACAGATAGTCGGACCCGTGGTGGACGTGCGTTTTGAGGAAGGGGGGATTCCTTCGATACTCAATGCCCTGGAAATAAAGATTCCGGGGGATGCGGGGGAACGGAAGGTTGTCATTGAGGTGCTGCAGCACATCGGGGACAACCGGGTACGCTGTGTCGCCATGGAAGCCACCGAGGGCCTTTCCCGCGGGCTGGAAGTCGAGGACACCGGAAGTTCCATCAAAGTACCCGTGGGGGAAGCGGTGCTGGGCCGCATGTTCAGCGTTACCGGCAAGGTAATCGACGACAAGGGGGCCTTTACCCCTACGGGATATGCCTCAATACACCGGGACGCCCCCAGGTTCGAGGAACAGCGGCCCGCCACGGAGGTGCTGGAAACGGGGATTAAGGTCATCGACCTGATGGCCCCCTATGCCAAGGGCGGCAAGATCGGCCTTTTCGGGGGCGCGGGGGTGGGTAAGACCGTTCTTATCATGGAGCTTATCCGCAATATCGCCACGGAACATTCGGGATATTCGGTGTTCGCCGGGGTTGGGGAGCGTTCCCGCGAAGGGGCGGACCTCTGGGCGGAAATGAACGAATCCGGGGTTATCGAAAAGACCGCCCTGGTTTTTGGCCAGATGAACGAACCCCCCGGGGCCCGTATGCGGGTGGCCCTTTCGGGGCTGACCATGGCGGAACATTTCCGGGATCAGGGGGGACAGGATGTGCTCCTCTTTATTGACAATATTTTCCGGTTCATTCAAGCCGGGGCGGAGGTTTCAGCCCTGTTGGGCCGTATTCCCAGCGCCGTGGGGTACCAGCCCACGCTGGCAAACGAGATGGGCAGCCTTCAGGAGCGGATCGCCAGCACCTCCAAAGGTTCGATTACCAGTGTTCAGGCGGTGTATATCCCCGCGGACGATATTACCGACCCGGCCCCGGCTACTACCTTTGCCCATTTGGACGCGACAACCGTACTCTCCCGCAAGATCACCGAATTGGGGATCTATCCGGCGGTAGACCCCCTTGGCTCCGGTTCCCGCATTCTGGACCCGGCGGTTGTGGGGGAAGAACACTACCGCACCGCCATTCAGGTGCAGCAGACTTTACAGCGGTACAAGGAATTGCAGGACATTATCGCCATTCTGGGTATGGACGAGCTTTCCCCGGAGGACAAGATCACCGTGGCCCGGGCCCGGAAAGTACAGCGTTTCTTCAGCCAGCCCCTCTTCGTGGCCGCGCACTTCAACGGCACCCCCGGCGAATATGTGCCGGTAAAGGAAACCGTCCGGGGCTTCCGCATGATCCTGGACGGAGAAGCGGACAATATCAGCGAACAGGCCTTCTTTATGTCAGGCAGCATCGATCAGGTGCTGGAAAAGACAAAGGCCTAAGGTCAGGCGATGGCAAATCTCTACACCTTTGAGGTGCATACCCCCTACCGCCGCTTTTTTGCCGAGCAGGTGGAGGCGATCATCATCACCCTCATCGACGGTGAAATCGGGGTTTTTGCCAATCATTCGGCCTTTACCGCGCCGGTTGTCACCGGCATCCTCAAAATAAAGGACAAAGACGGGCATTGGCGGCAGGCCTTTACCACCGAGGGCATTCTGGAAGTCAAGGAACACAAAACCGTCCTCATGGTGGACGCCGCCGAATGGCCCGAGGAGATCGACTATGAGCGGGCGATTGCGGCAAAACAGCAGGCCGAAGCATCCCTGAAAGAGGGGATGTTCCGCTTTGACACCGATACCACCCGCGCAAGCCTTAAACGGGCGGAGTTTCGGCTCAAAGTTCACGCCCTGCGCTCATAATTTCGATTTAATCATAAATAGGATATTCTAGTTTCATTATGTGTTCCGGAGGATTGTTGGTATGAACGTTACTGAAATCATGGCCGAGCTGGTGTTCCAGCTGGGGATCATTATTTTCGCCGTCCGCCTGGGCGGGCGGCTGGTTAAAAAGATAGGGATTCCTTCGGTCCTGGGGGAACTTTTGGCAGGGGTGGTGATTGGCCCCTATGCGCTGGGGGGGATAGGCTTCCCCGGTTTCCCCGAGGGCCTTTTTCCCCTGCCTGCCCCGGAAGTGGGCATGGCGGTAAGCCCGGTGCTCTACGCCTTTGCCACGGTGGCCTCGATCATCCTGCTCTTTGCCTCCGGGCTGGAAACCGACCTTGGGCTTTTCCTCCGCTATTCCGTGGCCGGCGGGGTCATCGGTATCGGCGGGGTGGTTTTTTCCTTTGTTTTCGGCGACCTCGTGGGGGTGTTCCTGCTGCCCGGCGCCGGTTTTATGGACCCCCGCTGTATGTTTCTGGGTATCCTCTCCACCGCCACATCGGTGGGCATTACCGCCCGCATCCTGTCGGACCAGAAGAAGATGGACTCCCCCGAGGGGGTCACCATACTGGCGGCGGCGGTATTTGACGATGTGCTGGGGATCATCGCCCTGGCGGTGGTCCTGGGGATCGTGGCGGTTATCCAAAGCGGAACCGGGAGCCTCAACGGCCTGGCGATCCTCGGGATTGCGGGGAAGGCCTTCGGCATCTGGCTGGGCTTTACCGCCCTGGGGCTTGTCTTTTCCAGGCAGCTCGCCAAGTTTCTCAAGCTTTTCAAGCATACCCACGATTTTGCCGTTGCCGCCCTGGGTATCGCCCTGATTCTGGCGGGCTTTTTTGAAAAGCAGGGCCTGGCCATGATCATCGGCGCCTATATCACGGGGCTTTCCCTTTCCAAAACCGACATCGCCCCGATCATTCAGGAACGTATCCACAGTTTATATGAATTTTTTGTGCCGATTTTCTTTGCCGTCATGGGCATGATGGTCAACGTCAGGGAAATCATCGCCCCTCCGGTGCTGATCTTCGGCGGAGTCTATACCCTGACGGCGATACTCGCCAAGGTGGTAGGCTGCGGCGGCTTGGCCCTGCTTTTGGGATTCAACGCCAGGGGCGCATTGCGGATCGGCGCCGGCATGGTGCCCCGGGGTGAAGTTGCCCTGATCATCGCCGGCATCGGTATGTCTTCGGGTATTCTCGACAACAGTCTCTTCGGGGTGATCATCCTGATGACCCTGATCACCACCGTGGCGGCCCCTCCGCTCCTCAGCGCCGCCCTCAAAACCTCAGGTTCGGGGACCCGGCAGGCCGTTAAGGAGGACGATTCTGCCACGGCGGTCTGGGATTTCTACTCCGATGAAATCGCCGATCTTGTCATTGACACCCTTCTCAACGATCTGCGGGCCGAAGGTTTTTATGTGCAGATGATGAACATCAACGAGGGCCTCTCCCAGGCGCGGAAGGATGATATCGCCCTGAGTATCACCGAGGCGGAAAACTCCGTTACCATCGTAACCAACAAGGCGGATATGCCCTTTGTAAAAACCGCCGTGTACGAGGTTATCGTGGGACTCAATAACGCCATCCAGAAGCTCAAGGAATCTGCGGACCCCAAGGTCTTACGGAAGGATATGCTGGCGGGTGAGGGCCGGACGAGCCAGGACCTGCTTTCCGTGATCGTACCGGAATGTATCAGCCTGGAACTCAAGGGCGAAACCAAGGATGCAATTCTTACCGAAATGGTGGATATTCTGGCGTATCATGGAAAGCTTGAAAACCGCGACGAGGTGCTCGAAGATGTATTCCAGCGGGAAAAAACCATGAGCACCGGCATGGAACACGGCATCGCCCTGCCCCACGCCAAATCCGACGGGGTTTCGGACCTCCATGTCGCGGTGGGTATCAAGAAAACGGGGATCGATTTTGAGTCCATGGACGGTGAAAAATCCCGGCTCTTTATCCTGGTGGTCTCCCCCCGGAAAACCGTAGGCCCCCACATTCAGTTCCTCGCCGCCATCAGCGCGGTCCTCAAGGACGCCGACGCCCGTGAACAGATCATCAGCGCCGCTTCAAAAGATGAGGTGGTGGCCCTGCTCCGCAAGAATTAACCTGCGATAAGGTGTTCGATAAGTATCTTTGTCCCAATGCCGATGAGCATAAGCCCGCCGGCAAGGGCGGCCCATTTTTCAAAGAGCCTCCCTATGCGGCGGCCGAATTCAAACCCCGCCAGGCAGATGAGCAGGGTCACCCCCCCGATAATGGCGGCGTTGAGCCAAATCCCCTGGTCGAGCAGACTGAAGGAAACCCCCACCGCCAGGGCGTCAATGCTGGTCGCCGCCGAAAGGGTCAGCAGGGTCCCCATGCTGCGAATGTCACCGCCGCCGGACTCCGGTTTGCCGTCTTCGCCCCGCAGCTCTTCAAAAACCATCTTGCCGCCGATAAAGGCCAGCAGGGCAAACACAACCCAGTGGTCAAAGGCGTTAATATACCCCGCAAAGGTACTTCCCAGAAACCACCCCGCCACGGGCATGATGAACTGGAACAGTCCGAAAAAGAAGCTGGACCTTACCGCGTAAAAAGGCCGCAGGCCGGGGATGCTGATACCGGAACTGACCGATATGGCAAAGGCGTCCATGGACAGTGAGACACCGATAAGTACGATGGAGAGCATTTGGGTAGTATAATGGTATTGTGTGAATACATAAAGCACTTATGACAAAAAAACCGCCGGGATGGAGGATAAACCCGTTCGGTCCCACTCGGCCTACGGCCTCACACAAGTGACCTCACGGGCTTATCCTCCATCCCGGCGGCCTCTTTCGACAAAATGCTTTGTGGGTTTACATAATAGGAGTATAGCTGAACGCTGTTTTTTGGCCTCTGATCTTCCCCCATCAACCATAAGCCCCTTTGCCTAACCTACCCGTTCACCGCCCTTGTCAAAAGGGCGCCCCGGAACCTGGGGACCTATTAGGAACGCACCTGTAAAAATGGTGAGGGGGGTGGTGCATGAATCCGTGGCCTTCGCAGAAGGACATGGATTCATGCACCAGGACCCCCCAACAATTTCCCGTGCGTTCCTGAGACCTCGCAAGGTTCCGGGGCGATATATCGACCAGACGCGGTGAACCGCTATCCCTGGCAAAGGGCCTTATACAAAAACAGCTCCATCAGCACCTCTTCCAGCGCCGTCCCTCCCGAGCGGAGGCGGATGTCGTATTCGGCGGTAAGGGCCAGGAGGCGGTCGCCGCTGCCTGGGCCGTAGCGGCGGTAGGCTTCGGTGTAGTCTTTGCGGGCCCTGGGATTGCCAAGGCCGATCTTTTTGAATTCAAAGTCGTTGGGGCTGCCCGATTCAAAGAGGTACTGGTAGTCCCGCAGTTTGCGGAAACACCAGGCAAGGCCCGCGAGGATCGCCGGGGGCGCTTCCTTTGCGCCCAGCAGGGTGTGAAGGCTTTCTACGCTCCGGGAAAGGTCCCCTGCGGCGATCCGGGAAAAGAGGGTAAAGGCCGATTCCTCACGGGTATGGGAAAGCCATTCGTCCACGTCAGCCGCGCCGATGGGCTTGTCCTTTCCCAAAAAGAGTACCAGCCGGGAACATTCCCGCCTGAGCGCCTCGGTGTTGTTTTCCACCAGTTCAAGGATCGCCCCGACGCCGTCCTCGTCGATCCGGCAGCCCTCCCGCCGGAAGAAGGCCCGCACCCATTCGGTTTTCCGGTCCTCAAAAAGTTCCCAGAAGATCCGCTTGTTCGGTCCGGGGACGGCGTCTTCCAGGCCCTTGGCAAGCCGCGTTTCTTCGGACATGAGGATGAGCACGGTTCCGGATTGGGGGGACTTCAGGTAGGAGGCAAGGAGCTCTATTTCCTCTTTTTTTTTGATGACCTCGGCGTTTTTGATGAAGAAAAGCCGGGTATCCGCAAAAAGGGAGCCGTTCCGCAGGGCGGCGGCCATGTCGGACACCGTTGTTTCGGTGGCGTAGAACGATGTCTCTTCGGGGACTGCGCCCCCCTGTTTCAGGCTTTGGCGTATCCCCTCCGCCGCATCACCCTTTTCCCCCAGCTCGGGGCCCAAAAAGAGGAAGCAGCAGCCCCGTGCAAGATCGAGACCGGGGCCGCCGCCCCTGGGGGACACCGGGGCCATATCAGTAGGCGCGGAGGATTTGGGAGAGCCGTCCCACGATACGCACGTTTTGGCTGTAAATGGGGGAATAGGCGGGGTTTTCAGCCTGAAGCTTGACCCGGTTGCTTTCTTTAAAGAACCGTTTCAGGGTCATCGCCTCGTCCACCAGGGCAACGGCGATTTCCCCGTTTCTGGCGGTGCTCTGCTTTTCGATAATCGCCGTATCCCCGTCCATAATGCCCGCGCCGGACATGGAATCCCCCCGTACTTTTAGGGCAAAATAGGTCCGGTTCTTTTTCAGCAAAGAATCGTGCAGGGAGATGGTCCCCTCCCAGTTTTCCTCAGCAAGGATGGGCTGGCCTGCGGCAACGGTTCCTACCAGGGGAATTTCGATAAAATGCTGCGCCGGGGATTCCTGGTCGTTTCCAACCAGTTCCATGGTCCGGGAACGCCGGTCCTCGTACTTCAGGGCGCCTTTTTTCTTCAGGGCGGTTATATGATCATGGGCCCCCTTGACAGAAATGGAAAAAAACTCCGCCATATCCCGAATGGTTGGGGGATAGTTGTGTTCATTTTTGTAACTCTGGATGAAGGACAGCACCTCCTTTTGGCGCTCGGTAAGTTCTTTCATCGATCAATCCTTTTCTCCATGGCCGCCTGCCGGGCCGGCCGTGGTAATTTTATATTTTCGCACCTTGGCGTGGAGGTTGCTCGGGTAAATACCGATGGCCTCCGCCGTCTTGGATATTATACCATTGTTTTGGGAAAGTTGGAACTCCAAATAATATTTTTCGAAAGATTCTTTTGCGTCATTGTAATTTAATGCCATAAGATCCGATGGCAGTGCAGATGGGACCTGGGTTTGCGCCGCCCCTTTCCCAGTCTCTGCGGAAGTTCCGCTTCCGGCGGCAAACACCGGGTTTTTAAGGAGCAGGTTTTCCAGCCCCCTGCGGTCGATCCTATTTCCGTTATACATCACCGCAATCCGTTCCGCCAGGTTCCGCAGCTCCCGCACATTTCCGGGCCAGAGGTAGGAAGTCATAAAGTCCAGGGCACCCGCATCGAACTCGGTTTTTTCGCCCCCCATCTCCTTTAAAAAATGGGAGAGCAGCAGCGGGATATCCTCGGCCCGTTCCCGTAAGGGGGGGAGCCTGATGGGGATTACGTTGATGCGGAAAAAAAGATCCTGCCGGAACCGGCCCAGTGCGCATTCCTTCGATAAATCTTTATTGGTAGCCGCCACAATGCGGACATCGGTGTCGATGGTTTTCTCCCCCCCAAGGCGCTCCATTCTCTGTTCCTGTATTACCCGCAGCACCTTGGACTGGGCGGAAAGGGACATGTCCCCGATTTCGTCCAGAAAGAGGGTTCCCCCGTGGGCCTGCTCAAAACGGCCCTTGCGGCTGGAAACCGCATCGGTAAAGGCCCCCTTCTCGTGGCCAAAGAGCTCGCTCTCGATAAGGGTGTCGGGGATGGCGGCGCAGTTGACCTCCACAAAAACCCTGTCCGCCCGGGCCGACCCGTTGTGGATGGCCCGGGCCACCAGTTCCTTCCCGGTACCGTTTTCCCCGGTGATCAATATCCGGGCGTCGCTGCCGGCGGCCTGCCGAATCAGGGCGCGGATATTTTCAATCTCCCCGCTGGTCCCGATTATTTCATTCCTGGCGCCGCCGGCGATCCGTTTAAGGTTCTGGTTTTCCTTCCGCAGCTTTTGTACGGTAAGGGCGTTCCGGCAGATGGTAAGCACCTTGTCCAGGGACAGGGGCTTTTCCAGGAAATCGAAGGCCCCCAGCTTTACCGCCCGCACCGCCATATCCACGTTGGCATGGCCGGAAATAACCACCACTTCCACCCCAGGCCAGTCCCTGCGGATATGCTCCAGGGCCTCCATGCCCCCCAGCTTGGGGAGCAGCACATCCAGAAAGACCAGGTCAATCGCCTCCCGGTTCAGAATTTCCAGCCCCAGGATCGCGTCTTCCGCAGCCTGCGTCTTGTAGCCTTCGTCCTCAAGAATGGCGGCAAGGGTCCGCCGGATTCCCGGTTCATCATCAATGATGAGAATCGCGGCCATTATTTCCCATCCTTCGGCGCATTAACCAATGCCTGAATACTCGGGGAGGTGTCGAGGGGTAAATCGATAAAAAAGGTCGTTCCCAGCCCCTCCGCCGAATTAAACCAGATGGCGCCGCCATGGTCGTTCACGATTCGTTCCACAATAGGAAGCCCCAGGCCGGTCCCGGATTCCTTGGTGGTAAAGTAGGGTGTAAAGATGTGGGAAGCTTCGTCCTTTGAAATGCCCTTTCCGGTATCCTTGATACTGAGCCTGCAATACTGGCTCTCCCGTTTTTTTACCAGGTCCGTGCGGATATCTATCAGCCCCTTACCGTCCATTGCGTCGATGGCATTGATGATCAAATTGGTCAGCACCTGGGCGATTCGGTGCCTGTCGATCTTTACCGATACATCCTCCCCTACATGTTCAATATCAAACTGTATGCCCGGATGGGAGCTGCCGTAGGGGGTGGTTATTTCCGTCACAAGTTCCCGCAGCCTGGTCCAGGACTGGGAGGGCTCCATGGGCCGGGAAAGGGTCCGGAATTCGGTGAGCAGGGTGGACAGCCCCTCGGTTTCCTGGATGATCGCCAGCATCGATGATTCCAGAATTTCCCCCACCCGTTCAGGCTCGTTCCGCCAGCGCCGCAGGACCCGTTCCGCCGAAAGCTTGATGGGGGTCAGGGGATTTTTGATTTCATGGGCAAGCTGCTGGGCCATGTTCTGCCAAATCGAAATTTTTTCAGTCTTGATCAGTGCGGCTCGGGATTTTTCCAAATCCTGGACCATGGCGTTGAAGGACCGGATCAAAAGCCCCAGTTCGTCCCCCCGGCGGGCCAGTATCTGGATAGAAAAATCCCCCTCCGCTACCCGCCGGGTCGCTTCGGTAAGTTCTACAATGGGCTGGGTTACCCGCCGGGTAAAGGAGATGGCGATAATCAGGGTCATCAGCAGGGAGGGGAAGAAGAATACCCCGTAAAAGAAGATCAGCAGGGGCTGCAGATTGGCCATGATGGAGTCAATGATCTGGAAATGGTCCATCTCGTTTTCGATGGCTTCAACTCCCGCGTCAAAGCCCTCCCCCAGGCTGTAGCTGACGATCCGCACCAGTGTCCTTTCGACCGGAACCGCATAACGGATAACATCGGCGTCCCTGGGCATCTCCCGGTCGATAAAGCCCTGCAGTATCAAGGGCGGATTCTGCAGCCGCCGCGCCTCATCCCCGGTAAAGGCCCAGCTTACCCAGGTCCCGTCTTCCAGCAGTCTGAAATCCTGCACCGCCGCAATGCGTCCCGGCATCTCCGCCGTCTGCGGCGGGGCCTGCCGCATCGTTCCGTCAGCCCCGCCGTCCCGAACCATGAAAGGGCTAAAATCAGTTCGCTTAATCAGACTTTCAAGCCGTTCCATGTGCAGGGAATAGGCATCCAGGGCGAAGTTTTGGTCCGCCGCCGCCGCCGCATTGGTATTAATACTCCGCCAGAAATGAAGTATTTCGGTTACCGAGATTCCGGTGATAATGGTTACCGGGGCCGCCGAAAAGGCCACGATGACGATAAAGTAGGCCAGGAGCCGGGCCTTGAACTTGCTCCCCGCCCGGCGGGCGATAATGTCCCGGAACAGGCTCAGGATGGAGACCGCCAGGAAAATCAGCAGCACCACGGGGATGGTTAAAAAAACGATTAAATTGAGGGTCCCCGGAACCCGGCCGTCCTGCAGGGTGTCGGAAAAAAAAGACCGGGAAAACACAATGGTAAGGATGCAGAGCAGTACATAGATCAGTACCAGGCCCCCGACATTGATAACAACATACTTTGGACGGGTCCGGGTGGTTTTCAATAAATGATTTCCTTAGTCCTCTTCAAACTTGGATTCAAAAAGATGGGCAATGATATCCACCGCCTCCTGTTCACCCTCGCCATCGGCGATGATCTTCAGCTCCGTACCGTATGCCGCGCCCAGGGTGATAACCCCCATGATGGACTTGGCGTTTATCTTATCATTTTCCCTTTCAAAGTAGATATTGCACTTAAAATCCTTGATGGACTGAACCACCAGCGCCGAGGGCCGCGCGTGAATTCCGGCCCGGTTCAAAACTTTTACCGTTTTTTCCGTCATGTCCTTTCCTTTTTAGATAATGTCTTCACTGCCGAAATATACCGAACGGGCGGTATCGCTTTCTATCCATTTAAGAATGTTCTGATTAAATTCCCTGGCCGCGTTATACCCCATGCTCTTGAGCCGCTCGTTCATGGCCGCCACTTCAATGATGATGGGGATATTCCGGCCCGGTTTAACCGGTATCTCCAGTTTGGGGATATTCACCCCCAAAAATTCCATATGCTGTTCCTCGGTCCCCAGGCGGTCGTAGGATTTTGCGGCGTCCCATTCCTCCAGAACCACCACCAGCTGAACCCGTTTGCTGTCCCGGATGGCGCCGACCCCCTTCAGGTGGGTCACGTTGATGATCCCCAGCCCCCGGATCTCCATATGATGCCCGATAATCTTGTTCGCCCCGGCGCCGATAAGGGTGTTGCCGTTCACGCAGTGGAGCTCCACCACATCATCCGCCACCAGCCGGTGCCCCCGTTCAATCAGCTCCAGGGCGGTTTCACTCTTACCCACCCCGGAATCCCCCAGAATCAGGATACCCATACCGGAGACCTCCACCAGCACCCCGTGGATGCTCTGCCGGGGGGCATAAATATCCGAAAGTATCCGCATGATCCGGGCGGAAAATTCCGAGGTGGAAAGGTCCGTTTGCAGAACCGGGCACTGGGTCCGTTCAGCCTCCTCAAAGAAACTCTGGTCCGGGCTCAAGCCGTGGGTAAAAATACAGCAGGGAATGGGAAAGGAAAACATCTGCCTGATAGTAGCGCTGGTGCCCTCCGCCGCCAGCTTGCCAAGGTAGGCCACCTCCCCCTGCCCAAAAAGCTGTATCCGCTGATGGGCGAAAAGGTCATAGAACCCCGACAGCGCCAGCCCCGGCCGGTTCAGGTCCGGACTCTCAATCTCCCGGGTCAGCCCCTTCCTCCCCCCAATACAGCGGAGGTTCAGGGAATTGTGTTCCTTGAGGTCCAGGTCGATGAGGTCCAGCACGGTAAAGCGTTTATCAGCCATTATGGGGTTATTGTAGAGGAAGGGGGAGCAGATGGCAAGTAGAAACCCCCCTTGCGAAATCAGCCTTTCAGGGCCATACTACCCAAAAGATTCTTATGTACCGAGGTAAACCCATGAGGCAGTCCTTTAAGCCGGCGCCGGGGGAATTGATGGCGGCGGAAATTTCTGAATTTGCCCATTTTTATGGCTTCCATTATGATAACCTGGACCCCGTTTCCCTGATGACCGATGTGCTCAGCCACATGGAACGGGGGCTGCGGGGGCAGCGTTCCAGTCTGGCAATGATCCCCTCCTATATCAGCCCGGTTTCCCACGTGCCGGCGGGGAAGACCGTGCTGGCCCTGGACGCGGGGGGGACCAACCTGCGGGCCAGCCTGGTCCGGTTCGATGAGAAGGGCAAGGCCATTGCGGAGGGGACCGTCAAAGTTCCCATGCCGGGAACCCAGGGCCAGGTGGGGGCGGACAAATTTTTCGATCAGATCGCCGCTGTCGCCGGGCCCCTGTTGGAAAAATCTTCCGTGGAGGGGATAGGGTTTACCTTTTCCTACCCCATGGAGATCACCAGCGATGCCGACGGCATCCTTTTGAGTTTCAGCAAGGAAGTGGACGCCCCGGAGCTTATCGGGAAGCCCATCGGCAAGGGGCTGCGGGAGGCCCTGGCCCGGAGGGGTAACAGCTTCAAGGGCCGGATCGTGATGTTAAATGACACGGTGGCAACCCTGCTTTCCGGCCTGGCGGAAATTTCCCCCGATGGGGAAGAGGAGCGCACCGCCGATAAGTACGGCAGCCACGGCGGACCGGTGATCGGTTTTATTTTGGGCACGGGCTTTAATACCGCCTATCCTGAAAAGAGCATCCCCAAAATCGGCTTTCAGTCCGAAACGTCCCCCCAAATTGTGGTCTGCGAAACCGGCAATTTTGCCCACGCCTACCAGGGGATTCTGGACAAGGAATATGACGCCACCACCAGGAACCCCGGCGCCTATACCCTGGAAAAGGCCAGCTCCGGGGCCTACCTGGGGCCCCTCACCCTGCACATATTCAAGCAGGCCATAAAGGACGGCATCCTCAAATTCAAACGTTCCGGGGAACTCCTTGCCATGCCCGCGCTTCAAACCAGGGACCTGAACCAGTTCATGCACCATCCCCTTGCGGCGGAAGGCCCCCTCGGTTCCCTCATCGGTCTTGACGAGGCCGACGCCCTGGCCGCTGTCCAGTACCTCACGTCGATTGTCACCGAGCGGGGCGCCCTTTTCTCCGCCGCTGCGGTAGGCGCCGCCGTGGAACGGGTCCACGCAGGCTTCGAACCCTACGCCCCGGTTCGTGTCGCCGTGGAGGGCACCACCTACATGATCTACAAGGGTATGCGGAAGGCCCTGGAATCCTGGCTCCACATCATGCTGGTGTCCGGCAAACCCCGTTCCTACGTGATGGCCCCGGTAGAACAGGCCAGTCTCTTCGGCGCGGCGGTGGCGGCGTTATCAAGATAATTAATACGGAAGAGTAACCACAGAGCACACGGAGAATTCACGGAGGACACAGAGGAAGAGGGAGTCCAAGAGCGTGGAACAGAAAGGTGAAATAGGTTATATTTCTTAAGGAGGAGCATACAATGGACGTGACCTACCGGCTCAAGCCAGGCGAACTGAATGATGATTTTCTGAATATACTGAGGAATACCTTTTGGGAAAAAGAGATAGCGGTGACCGTAGAGGCGATAGAGGATGAGACCGCCTATCTTTTATCAAACGAGGCAAACCGGAAACATCTACTGGATGCAGTAGATGACATAAAGAATGGCCGGAATGGGCATTCCATGACGGTAGAAGAAATGGAATCCATGATAAAATGATGACTTTACGTATAGGCCAGCGCCCCGTAATAGACGGTTTTTCCTTCTTCGCCCTTTGCGGAAATCAGGTGCTTTGAAACCAGTTGCGCCTCTTTTTTCGCCACCAGGCCGCTTTCCAGAAGGCTCGCCGCAAGGCCGCCCCCGCAGGTACTGATGCGGCCCTCCGCCACTCCGGCGCTGAAGGCTGAGGTTTCTTTTTCCAGCAGCAGTCTGACGCATTCTTCCGCCTGGGTGCGGGCCAGGTCTTCGTTTGAGTTCATCGCAATATTACAGGAAACCACACAGAGGCTTTTTTCCATAACCGGGGCCGCCGCAATTTCCAGCGCCCGGGCAAGGGCCGAAACAAGGGGCGGCCGGATGCTTCCCATAAGGATGGGCACAATCGACGCATGGGGGAAACAGTATTTAATGAAGGGGAGGAGTACCTCAATGGAATGTTCACGCAGATGGGGAATATCGTTTATTTCAAAAAGGGTACTGCATGACGCAAGCTCATTCCCCATTTCACGATCCACCGGAAGCGGCCCCAGGGGGGTCTCAAAAAAATCGGAATCCGAAAGGAAGATGCCCTCCTCTATGCCCTGGTGGACGGGACCCAGGATAAACACACGGGTGATGGAATTCCGGCCCCCTGCGGCGGAAAAGGCGTCGGCAATGAGCCTGCCGGATATGCCCCAGGCGCTGTGGGGGGCGATAATGGCGGCGGCGTTTCCGCCGCTTAAACGCTCAAGGCCCCATGCGCGGAATTGGGCCTCGATCTCCGCCCGGTCTCCGGGATAAAACATATCCCCAACTACCGGGAACCGGTGCCGGGGCTTGCTTCCCACCGGGAAGCTTGAACCGGGGTTCCCCTCCGGCAGGCGGAATTTTCCCTTTAGAGAAGTACCATTCTCTATTGTCATTATCTATAAGTCTAGGACCCCCGCCCGCTACTTGCAAGGGAAAAACCTTATTTTTCAATTCTGCAAATTTCAAGTTCCCTGAGCCGCTTCTCTTCAACCTTTACATGGAGATTTTTTTCATGGGTGGGAAGCACCGTACCCCTGGGGGCGTCCCTGGCCCGGCGGAGGTACTTCACCGTGGTGTAGAAAAGATCCCCCTCGCCGTTGTTGCGGCCCTTGGAATAGAAGATCGCCAGGTTCCCCGCATCCAGCAGGATGTCCAGGGGCACCGTTTTGCCGGACCGCTGTTTGATAAACACATAGGAGCCGGGGTAGTCACGGGCGTGGAGCCAGAGGTCGTTCCCCTTTACATGCCGGCGGAGGAGGGCGTCATTTTCCGCCGCGTCCCGCCCCACGATGATGAGCCAGTCCTTCCGCCTGAAGGAAAGCCCCGGCCGCTTCCGGTCCTGAGCCAGGGTGGGGGCCGCCTTGACTCCCCCGGTTTTCAACAGCTTCAATAAATTGAGGGGATTGGTTTCCTCAAGGAGCCTCTGCAAGGTTTTTTCCAGTTCCGCAAGCTCCGCCTCACCGGCTTTTATTTCATCCTGAATATCCGCAAGCCCGTTTTTGGCCTTCCGGTACTGTTCGTAGTAATACTCCGCCTGGGCGGCGGCGGTTTTCTTTGGGTCCAGGGGAATCCGGATCCTTCCCCCGGCGTAGAAATCATCGGCCTCCAGCCAGGCGTCATTGGGTTTAATCATCCCCAGATTCGCCAGGATGATATCCCCGTATTGCTTTAACTGATCGGCGGCGGCAAAGTCCGCCTCCTTGGCCCTGAGCTTTTCCAGGGAAGCGCCGAGCCTCCCTATCTGGCCCTCGTAACGTTTGCGGGCCTGTTCCCGTAATGCCTCCAGAGAAACCTGCCCCCCATGCTCCGCGTAAAAGGCGTCGATTTTTTCGTTAAACGAAAGTTCTGCTGGTATTTCTGCGGCAAATTCCCGTACTTCATATTCCCGTTTCGGCTTTTCTACAGCATCAGATGCCGCCATCAATGGCGCATAATGCCCCCCGGTGGTCTCCCCCTTTTTGGGCAGCCGCCGCATGGCGTCCAGCACGGTCCCCTCCTCGTCGGTGACGATGAAGTTGGCCGCGTTGGACCAGAGCCTGATATAGAGGGCGAACCGGTGAAGGCCCAGACGGACCATGATCCTGACAATCCGGTTATCCCCCAGCTGTACCGCCTCCTCAATCCAGCCGTTGGTGATCCGGGAGTTGAGGAATTCGGCGAACCGCAGGGGCTTGTCGTTTTTGGGCACGGCCCGGAAGGTCTCGTGGAGCCGGCACGCGCCGGGGCTGAGAACGATGAGCAGGGTTTTGGATTGCCCCTTCCCGTGGAGCCGCAGGGCGATCACATCGTAGGCGCTCTGCACCGCCTTCTGTATCTGATAACCCGCCAGGTCCAGTTCGGACAGGATGAGGTCGATTTCCTTCCAGTTCAAAGACATGGCTTATAGTATACACTATAATGAATCCCATGTGCCGCCCCGTTGCAGTGTTACTATTACTGTCTCTTTTCGTTGTCCCCTGTTTTGGCCAGAGTATTGATGCGGAGGAGCAGGCCCTGCGGGAACGGGCTGCTGCGATTGCCTCTTCCCTGGATGACCGGCTCCTGGCAGGTCAGGTGATCATGACCGGTGTCGACGGGAAGGGGCGGCTCAGCGCCGATATGAAGTACATCCTGGGGCAATGCCCGCCGGGGGCGATCATGCTTTTCAGGTACAACCTGGATACGCCGAAAAACGAAGTTAAAAAATTTCTCGATGAATGCCGGGAATTTGTTGCTCCGGAAACCGGCGGGGCGGCCGGAAATGCGGGCCTTCCCCCCTTTATCGCGGTGGATCACGAAGGGGGATCGGTACACCGTTTCGGGCCCGGCGTCGCACGGCTTCCCGCCGCCGCTTCCTGGGCGGAACAGGCGAAAATTGCGGGCCGGGAAGGGGCGCTTGCGGCGCTGGAAGAGGCGGTTTTTCAATCGGGAAAGGAGATTCGGGATTTGGGGATTACCCTGAACCTTGCCCCGGTGGCGGAGGTCTTAACCGGCGGCAGCCGTCTTTTTCTGGGGGAACGCTCCTTTGGGGCGGACGGGCAGTTTACTGCGGATGCCTCAGCCGCCTTTATCCGGGGCATGGATCGGGCCGGTATAGTCTGCGCGGCAAAGCATTTCCCCGGCAACACCGGGGCGGACCCCCACGAAACTTCAGTGGTCCTCCGGGGCAGCCGGGAGGAACTTGCCCTAATGGCCGCCCCCTTCGCCGCCCTCATTGAGGCCCGGCTTCCCGCCGTGGTAATGGTTTCCCATGCCCTCGTGCCGGCCTGGGACCGCGAAAACATCGGGAGCCTTTCCCAGGCGGTCATCGGGGATTGGCTCCGGGGGGAGCTGGGTTTTACCGGCATCGTCCTGACGGATGATTTTTCCATGGCCGCCGCAGTCGATACCCCCCGCGCTTCTTCCTCCCGCCGGAGTCCCGAATCCGCCGCAGTCCGCTCCCTGGCCGCCGGTGCCGACATGGTGATGGCCTGGCCCCTGAACGTCCGCCAAATCCACGGCGCCATCGTGGCCGCCCTTAAAAACGGCAGCCTTTCCCGTGATCGCCTCCGGGAAGCCGCGGCCCGGATCATTGCGGAGAAGATCCGCCTGGGGCTTGTTCCCTAAATCAACAACCCAAGAACCCGTTTGCGCGGGGGAGGTCCCCGGACGGCTTGGTGGTTATAAAATTTTCTTAAAGTCAGGTAATCGGACTCTGAATTATGGGTCAAGTTTAGCGTCACTATGACGGCCCAAAAAAGGCCATTCAAAGAAACTGCATCAGCAGCTTTTTTGAATGGCTAAGGAGAAACCGGCCTTGCCGGTTAGGGGGAAAAGCTCGCCAGGTGGCAGCCCTCCGGGTGGGGGGCTGCCGGTATGCCCGGCTTAAGGAACATTAGGTTCCCGTGCGGGGCAATCCGGCGGAACCGGATTGCCCTGGCGGGGGCACGTGATTAGATATCGGTAATTGCTGTTGTATTCCAGCCACCGGTACCAGCATTTAAGCTAGTATCCCACCATTTGCGGTCACCAAGAGTTCCCGTTGTGTATTCCCAGCATTCGTTTGCGAATTGGTCGCCAATCCACACTTTACCGGTGAAGCTAGCTCCCAGTAAGGTCTCAAATGCGGCAAGGTTGCCCAAAGCCGTCCGTGTGTCGGCGGCAGTATGAGCGGTATCCGATCCAAAACTGGTGACGGCTGTACCGGGATAATCCAGCAGGTACGCTTCCCTGTTTTTAATTCTGCCAACGGCTCCGGCACTGGTATACGTACCGCCAATGGGTATCTCCTCTGACCCCGTAAGCGCTTCATAGTCAAAACCCAATACGGCGGTGACGGTGTTGCCGGTAATGGTGATGGGATACACATCCGTCCCGATGCCAAAGCTATACGTACCGTTACTATCACCAGCTGTGACAAGGCCGGTAACACCGCTAAAGTTGATGGTGTTATTGGTGACGCTGATGGGGTGGCCGGTTGTAATCAGATTAGCACCATTATCCACCACGTTGATACCACCTATAGTTTTGGCGCCTAAGGCTCCGGTTGCCGAAATGTCCAGACTGGTAATGGTGGTATCTACATTTTCAGTAATGATCACGTAGCACTTACCAGGTGTACCACTATCATCATAGAGACCACTCAAACTGGTAATGGCAAACTTGAGCCCGTTCAGTTCCACATTAGGGCGGCTAATATAGATACCGGCGGTGTTGGGTGTCTTGCTGGCGGATGCCTTGGTATCCTTAATGGTGATTTTACCGGTGCCGCCGTTATCATAGATAAAAGTCAATGTTGTAATAACGGCGCTGGTGCTGTCGGTCAGGTCGATCACTACGGCAGCGTTGACCGCAGCCGCATTGAGCGCACTAATGGCCGAATCAAAATTAGCTGGCGAGGTGGGGCTGTACTTTATCTTCGCGCCCGCTTGACCAAGTAAACCTGAGGTAAGCGAAGCAGGATTGTTTGCAATCACGCTGTCGGGGTCCGCTGCGGTGAGTGCACCGGTACCGTCAAAGGCTATGGTACCATTAAGGGTGAGCGTTTTACCTGTAGCCACGGCAGCTGTGCCATTCGTAATGGTCAGCGTTGTCTCGTCCGGTACGATCACATCGCCAAGGGCGGGTGTCGCGTAGTCCAGGGTAACATCGGCCTCAGCCAGCAGGCCGTTTATCTTGGCTGCCGCAGATGATGCCGGAACAGTCTTGAGGGTGATCGTGTCCAGGTCGCCAGAGGTGATGAGGATGGTATCGTTAACCGCGAGATTGCCGAGCAGGTCTATCGCCTCATCGGCCCCAACATTAACGTCCTTGGTCCAGGTTTTAATCTTGCTATTAGCACCCTTTATCGTAATAGTAGTGCTATTAGCAAAAATATCAAAAGGAGCCGTAGGAACCCCGGCATCCCCGGTCGGTAGAGTGCTAACCTTAGTGTAGAGACCATCGGTCAGTTCAAGTGGAGGATTGGCAAGAATTTCCCACTGGGCGCCGGAATCACCGGAATCAATGGAGATTTCGGCATTTCCGTCAAGCACGTTGGCAGGAATCGTGAACGTGAAGGTACCGGTACCCGGCGTCGTTGGAACTCCCCCGATGACGATGATTGCCTGGGTGTCGTCAGCCGCGATATTTGTTGAAACAGCGGCAAGACCAAAAGGCAGATTGGTTATCCATGAAGACACATCAGTACCGGCGCTAACAGCCTTAAATTTGTCATTAATAAGGTTAATCGTAATACTATCACCGGTAATAACCGTACTCACAACCCCGGAAACGTTTCCGCTGGCTGTTGCAAACTTGGTGGTGGTGTCTTTGACCCACTTATCCACAGTCCAAGTATACAGACCTGCCACTATGGTGTTCCAGGTAGATTCAGAACTACCGACATAGAAATTACTGGATGTGGTGAGGCCGGTAGGAGGGCTGGTAAATATCACCTTAGAGCCGGTTGACCCGGTGATACTAGCTGAGCCACTAACGGCAGGAGCGTTAGTAAAACTAAGGGTAACCCCTGCCGGTACGGGCAGGGTAACCGAAAATACAGCATCCGTTACGTTAACCGTGGAGCCTGAAGCATCCGCGTCACCGGAAGTCAGTAAGGTATCTTCCAGATCATCCGCAAACGCTGCCGCCAACTGCGATGCCGAGGGCGGCGCCGCCGGCGCCTCATCGGTCTTGCACCCCATAACGAAAAGAGAGACTATCAGCAGCAAAGCCGCCGACATCGTCCAAAGTTGATTCTTTCTCATAAGAAATCCTCCAAAATTTATCTATTTCCTGCCGCAGCCAACGGCTGCTTTGGCATTGAAACCTTGAGTAGGTGGTCCGGGGAGATCAGCCCCTTTTCCTGTTGATGGGGGCCGGAATGGCGGAAGGGGTATGGTTACCGGACATGGACGCCCCCTGGCTGCAGGGGATGAGAAACGGACTTTTAGGGTAAAAACAGCTACATTTCGATGCCCAACGGGGGGGGGGTAAATGTTAAAAGCCGGAACATAACCGGATTATCACTTGACATTACTAAGTAATATAGCGCGAAAAATAAAAAAATTCAACATGCAAGAAGAATATTTTGTTTTTTTGTAATTTTTTTCTCATAGAGTTTTCAATAACTTCAGTTAAAACACTGAATTGTGCCTCTTCTTCCCCCCACCCACAACCTTAACCAAACACCCATGACACAAAAGCAGCGGAGGCCGGAGCCTTGCCTCTGAACATCGCGAACCCGCAGAAACTGAGAACCGAAGGTTCGCAGTTTCGAGGACGGGCGATGGAAGAGGCAATGCTCCGGCCTCCGCTGTTTTTTTTATACCACTACGGTATGATTAAGCGTGGAAATAATATATCAAAGTGAAGATTGCGTAGTCGTAAACAAGCTCCCCGGTGATTCTGCGGAGCCCCTGGCGGCGGTTCAGGCCGGCAAGGGGATGGCCGATCTGCCCCGGATGCTGCTCAAAACCTTGCCTGTCGGACAGGACTTTAAGGGAAAAGATTTTCTTCCCGCGGCGGTGCATCGGCTGGATGTGCCGGTGTCCGGCTGTACCCTTTTTGCCCGCAGCCCGGAAGCCCTGGCCTTCCTCAACGCCGCGTTTCACGGTGCAAGTGAAGCCGCCCTCCGGGGCGCAGGCAGCGGGACTGATGAAGCGGCCCCGGTGGAAAAGATCTATTGGGCCATCGTTGAAATGCCCCTCCCCGGCAGGGAGCCCGGCGAGGCCGGAGAATGGCGGCATTGGATAAAAGCGGGAACCGGGGAAAACAAGAGCATCGCCTGCGACGAAGCAGGGCCGGGGAGGAAACAGGGGGTCCTCCGTTACCGGCTTGTGGGGGCGGGGGATCGTTACCTTTTTTTGGAGATAAACCTCTTAACCGGCCGGCATCACCAGATCCGCGCCCAGCTTGCCCGTATGGGACTCCGCATCAAGGGTGATCTGAAATACGGCGCCAAACGCAGCGAAAGGGGAGGGGGCATACGGCTTCACGGCTATTCCCTGGCCTTTCCAGACCCCGCTAGGCCCGGTGAACTTGTCAGGGTAAAAGCGTTGCCGCCCCTGCGGGACAATGGCGCATCAAAAGATGCGGGCGCATCAAAAGATGCGCTTTGGGAAGCCTTTGAAGCAGCCCATAAAGCGGCAGCCGGCGCCTCCTAACTTAAATCCGCAAGCTTCTTCTGTATCTCCTTTAAAATCCCAAATCCGGTATCCGCGGCAAAACGCTCTGAATCCTGCCTGCCCTTGCAGATGAGCAGGGATTCTTCGGCTTCAAGGGAATCGATTCCCCCATCAAGGGTATTTCCGCCGTAGGGGGCAAAGAGGACGCCGTAGCGGAGGGTCCGGGTTTTGCCTGCGGGGATAAGGACCGTCACGGGGGCGCCCATGAGCTGTTTTGTCTGCCGGGAGTATTCCAGGCCGTAGCTGTATGCGGCGATGGCGTTTTCCGTTCCCAGACAATAGGTGAGATCCGTGCCCCCCTCGTAGGGAGCCCAGGGGGTAAAGGGTCGGCCGCCGTACTGCATCCAGAGATCGTTGAAACGCAGGATGATGTCATCTTCCGCGGCGTCCCTGGGTCCCGTGAAAAAGCAGAGGTAGGCCAGTTTTAAGGCCGGGTTCACCAGGGCCGACCAGCCAAGATGCGCGCTTTCCGGAATAAGGCCGGTAACAAAATCGGTATACCCGATGGGGGGCGGCACCCGGGAAAGATCAGCCTTGCCGCCCCGGAACAGGGGCACGGCGGTGAGGGAAGAAAATTCCGTTTCCGGATTCAGCCGGGTGGTGGCGTCAAATTCACCGCCCAGGGGGGCGGAGGTCCAGCATTTTGCCGCGGCGGAAATACGGCACTCGGGCGCAAGGAAGGGAGTGCCCAGGGTATTGTGCCAGCCGCAGTTTATCTCCAGATCGTCGTTCCCGAAATTCTGTATCTCAAGGCTTGAGTAATGGACGCTCTGACCGGGAAGGAGGGCATCGATTTTCCGGAATGAAAGGGGCATCTTCTTTTCGGTGCCCCCGGAGGGGGCCTTCATTGACGAAAGGGCCCAGGCGGCTCCGGTTTCCTCATCAATACCGTTATTGATAAATTGCCATTTTAAGTTTGCGGTCCAGCCGTGGGGGGGCATGGTAAGGCCGTCGATGAAATGTCCGGGGCCGAAATTCGGCGCACAGGGAAAATTGCCCGCAATGTGGTACAGCAGGTTTCCCTTCCAGAAGAAGCCATGCTCAGCATCGCTGTAGGGCTTTCCCGAATTCGATCTGAACCAGGGCTGCCAGTGGGCGTTGATCCTGCTCTTCTCCTTAACCGTGGAAAGTTCCGGGATCATACCCCCCTGGTCGTCGATCATGACCTTAAGTGAACCATGTTCCAGAACCGTTGCTTCCCGTTCTCCCAACTCAACAAGACGGGTTACCGCTGTTTTGTCCAAATTATCCGCCATAGCTGCCCTCTTTAATTCCTTTGCTGCGTGAATTTTTTTCCAACCGGGCGCCCTTCTGCGGAAGACTTTGCAGGAAGTTGAGCAGGGGCGTATCCCAGGGCTTCGCTTCACTGTTCTCCGAAAGAAAATGCCGGTAAAGATTCTCAATATAATTTCTGATTTCCCCGCAATCCGGCCCCCCCCCGGCAAAAAGCCGGGAAACAAAATCCTCCGCCTCGGCGGGGGGAAAAAGTTCTCCGTCAAAACAGGTCATTGCGTACATGGCGGCGGCAATGCAGTTTACGCTGTGCTGTTTCACATAAAGGATGGCCTCGGTAATATCCGTGGCGCCTTTTTTCAGTTCGGCGATTTGCGGGGCATAGGTTTCTTCGTCCCCCAAACTGCGGAGCAGTGCGGCAAATTTGGTATAGGTGCGGATCACTACCATTACGTGGAGGCTGGGGATGCACATCAGGTGGGGATCAAAGGCGTGTATAAGGATGAAGCCGGGCCGGCGGATGTAAAAGGGCCGCTCCGTGGTGGAAAGGTTCTTTTGATACACCTCTGCGGCAAAGTTGTAGAGTGCCCCCATGGAATCAAGGAAGTCTTTTGCCGCGTCCGCCCCCCGCTCCCCGCAGTGTGCCAGCAGAAACCCAAGGCTCCGTATCCAGAAGGCAGAAAAGTCGTGGTAGATGCCGATCCGGTCCGGGCTAAAGGGAATTTTTTTGTCCAGTTCATGATCCACCCGGGACACCGGTATCTTCCCGGGGAAAAGGGCGGCCCGGTATTGGCGGAAAAAGAAATTATATACGATAGACTTTATACACCCCATCGCGGCGGGCCGGAGCGAGGCAGTGGTCAATAAGCTGAAAGCCGTGCCATTAACTGAAACATCGGAGACTCTTTGGTGCATGGCGTCTTATTATACAATACAGGGAATTTTTGTCACCTGGTCCGCAGTACCCCAATGATCCCTATTGACATAAAGTTCACGTGAACATTTACAATTCTTTTATACTTATAATAAAGAGGTTAACCATGAGAACCATCAATTTAGGACTTTCAGGATTGCAGGCGCCGGTAATCGCCGTGGGCTGTATGCGGATTAACGGGATCGAAAAAGCCGAAGCCGGCCGTTTTGTAAAATCGGCCATCGATATGGGGGCCAACTTTTTCGATCACGCCGATATTTACGGGGGCGGGACCTGCGAGTCGATCTTTGCCGAGGCCATCGGCATGACTCCCGCCGTGCGGGAAAAGATACTCCTCCAGTCCAAGTGCGGCATCAGGCCGGGGGTGGCCTTCGATTTCTCAAAGAAGCATATCCTTGCCTCGGTGGATGCCAGCCTTAAAAAGTTAAAGACCGATTACCTTGACGTGCTCCTCCTCCACCGGCCCGACGCCCTGGTGGAACCGGAAGAAGTGGCGGAAGCCTTCGGTATACTTCAGGTCAGTGGAAAAGTACGGAACTTTGGGGTATCAAACCTGAACCCCATGCAGATCAAACTTTTGCAGAAATACGTCAAGCAGCCCATCGTGGCGAACCAGCTCCAGCTCAGCATCACCAATGCGAATATGATTAGCCAGGGCATCCACAACAACATGCTCGACGATGATGCGGTAAGCCGGGACGGCAGCATCCTCGATTTCTGCCGCCTCCATGACATCACCATCCAGCCCTGGTCCCCCTTCCAGTACGGCTTCTTCAAGGGTGTCTTTTTGGGCAGCAAGGAATTCCCCAAGCTCAACGCAAAAATTGATGAAATCGCCGGGAAGTACGGCGTGACCAATACCACCATCGCCATGGCCTGGCTGCTCCGGCATCCCGCCCGCTTCCAGCCCGTCACCGGCACCATGAATGCGGACCGGCTTAAGGACTGTGTCAAGGCGGCGGACATCACCATCACCCGTGAAGAGTGGTACGAGATATACCTTGCCGCGGGAAATACGCTGCCCTAAGCTGTTTACATGCTTGGACCGATTGTTAACGCCCTGGTGATTGTGGTCTGTTCCCTGGTCGGCTGTTTTGTCCTCCGGGGAATCCCCCCGCGCTTTGAGGAGATCATCAAAAAGGCCATCGGCCTTTCCATCGTGTATGTGGGGATCAAGGGCTCCTTTGAAAGCGAAAGGGTCCTCCTCCTCATCATGAGCATCGTGGGCGGGGCGGTCATCGGCGAACTTATCAACATTGATAAACTGATGAACCGCCTGGGGGACTGGGCGGAAAAGAAGCTCGGCCTGAGCGGCGGCGCAGCCGGTGCGGGGCAAACCAAAGGGTTTTCCCAGGGTTTTGTCACCGCCAGTATTCTTTTCTGCACCGGGTCCATGGCCATCGTGGGCTCCATGCAGAGCGGTCTCCAGGGCAACCATGAAACCCTTTTCGCAAAATCTATCCTGGACGGGTCAATTTCCCTGGTCTTTAGCGCCTCAATGGGCATCGGGGTGCTTTTTTCCGCCATCCCGGTGCTGGTCTACCAGGGCGGCATCGCCCTCGCTTCCCTGGCAATCCGGGACTACCTGACCCCCGATATCATCCGGGAAATGTCCGCCGTGGGAAACCTCCTGGTGGCGGCCATCGGCTTCAACTTCCTCATACCCGCATCAAAAGCCGCCGGTTTCTCTGCCATAAAGGTGGCAAATTTGATACCGGCGATCTTTATCCCCTGGGCCTACCTTGCCATCGTGAATTTTCTGCACTAAGCCGCAGTCTTCACATGTTCACCCTTTTTGATCGTCGCCGCATAAATACTGTTCAGCAGTCCCAAAAAAGCGGAGATCGAAAAGAGCACTTCGATGCCGACCTTTTCCCAGATATAGCCGCCTAAAAGGGCGATAAGGATCGAAATGAGGTGGTTTACCGAGACGCCGGTACTGAGGGTGGCGGTGATCTCCTCCTGGCTGTCGGCAATGGACTGGACGTAGACGTTGCTGGCCATACTGGCAATAGAGATGATCGAATCCAGGACGTAGTTTACGCAGACCACGATAAAGGCGATGTGGATCGGGAAGATGCGGTGGGCAAAGCCGTAGAGCAGGCAGACCACGATAAGGATCAGGGTGTCGGCGACCATGATGAACCTGAAGCCCAGCCTGTCGATGAGCTTTCCCATGAGGGGGCTCAAAATGGTGCCAAAGACCGCGCAGATACCCAAAAGCATTGAAATAATTGAAGTATCCGCCCCGTATTGCAGGATCAGTACGTAGGGGGCAAAGGTCATAAAGATCTGTTTGCGGGAGCCGTAGAAGATTTCCAGCATGTAGTATTTGTGGAATTTGCGGGCAAAGTAAAAGCGCCGCCGTTTTACCTTTGCCGCCGATTCCTGCATGGCAAGGACCGTGAGGAAGGCTCCCAGCATAAGGGCCACCGAGATGGCAAACATAATCCTGAAGGGGAAAATATTATCACGGGCAAAGCCCAGCCGGGAAAGAACGAAGAAGAAGCCGGTGACCGCCACGAAGCCCGCGATGTTGCCGATGTGGCTGAGGGCGCTGGTGATACCCAGGGAGGCGCCCCCCTTACCCTCGGCGGCAAGGTTCAGGGAAATGGTTGTCCGCACCGGCATGATCACGTGTTCCCCGGTGCTGAATACGACCATAAAAAGGACCACGATTGCCTTATTTGGACTGCCGCTCCCGCCCCCGCTGAGGAGGAGCCCCGCCAGCCCCGCCACCATTATCCCAATGCCTATTTTGAAGACCCTGGTTTCGGTGAAGCGGTACATCCAGGCCAGGATCAGCACCACCAGGAGACCGGGGAGTTCCCGGAAAAATTCCACGATCCCCCGTTCAAATTTGGTGATATGGACAATTTCCGCCAGGTAATTATCCTGAATGCCCCGGTAGAGGCCGTAACTTATGCCAAAAAGGGCCAGGACGCTTAAAAAACGCCCCGGCCTTGCGTCATCTTTGTAAATACCATGAAGGGGAGAAGCTTTAAGTAAGGACATTCTTACATACTACCGGAAACCGAAACGTGTTCCTAGTATCAGGACTTAATATTAAAAGGTGAAACCCAGGGTAAGCCCCACGCTGGCCCCGAGCCCATCCCCGGGGTACCAGGTAAAAGGCATATCCAGAATAACCGGCCCAAACTTAAATCCAACGCCGGTCATCACCTTAAAGTTGAAGGCCTGGGGGGCGCCTTTCCCACCCCCGGTGACGCTCAGAGAGCCGGGGTTTGTCTGCTGGAAGCCAATGGCGGCGCCTGCCGGATCTATATTGACATCACTGGTCACGCCAAGGGTCATCTTGTTCTTCCCAAAACCAAGGTCCGCCCCCACACCCAGGGTGATATTCAGAAATGAAAACAGCTGGATGGCGGTAGTAGCCTCCAGGGGTACGGTAACCGTATTGGTTTCCATATCGAAGACGAGTTTTGGATTAAGTTTAAGCGTCCCCAGATCACCTGAAGTCAGATAACTTAAAGGCTGATTAAAATCCCCTGCCTCACCGAATGCTATGGAATAGGCTATTTTTGATTTCGTATATATCACCCCCGTACCCAGGGAAAGGCCCCGCCACTTAAGCACCACCGGGACAAGGTTTTTTTCCTTGAATAACTGATAGTTGGCTACCAATCCAAAGGATGCGGTCTTGAACGCAAAGCCCGGGGCTTTATCCTTCGAAAGATTAAAGTAACCGAACCTGACCCCCAGATCCAGGCCCTTCAGGAGGAATTTTGATGTATTTAGGCTAAACTGACCGCTCAGGGCCTGGAGATTAAGACCCAGGGCAGCATCCCCGTTGTTTTTTATATCCCTGCCGATACTGTCAGCAAAACCGTGAAGGTTCCCAAGCACATCCCCGAGACTTTGCCCTGTCTTAATCCCCACCATAGGTCCCACGGTAAAGGTAAAGCGTTTAGGCTCCCCATACCCCCGCTGGGTGGCCCCCTGGCTGGCAAATATCGAGGCGGTCCCAAAGCTTTTTATGAGGTTTTCAGGCTCGGACCTTAGGTTTTTGAGCAGATCATTATTATTAAGATCGGTTATTAATTGAGTCCAGGCGGTCCCAAGTGCGGTATTTAATACCGGGATATTGGTTTCCGGTGCATCACCGGAAACGGTAAGTGAAAAGACCCCCGGTACGCCCGCAAGGGCAAAAACAACCGCAAACAGAACCGCGGCGGCGCGTATATTCTTTTTCATCAAAATAATCTCCTCGTGCTGGATTCTTCAAAACAGATCCGTATACACTATAATATACCTTATTATCTGTAAAAAAACTATAAATGTTTACTAAAAATATAAAGAAGTATGCTGTTAATGGCAGCCTTGCTTGCATGAACATGAATAAATCGTTAAAAAGAGACTTGTTCGACAACTCGGTTAGTTGCCGAACAAGTCTTGCAAAATACTCCGTATTTTGCGTTTTTAATGGTTGTTGTTCAATAACTGAAGTTATTGAACAACTCAATAAAAGAAGTGGGGTGTGTATGAAATTTCAGATTTTGGGCGGGCTTTTTTTGGCTTCCATGGCGGTAAGCGCCTTTGCGGTGGATCCTTCGGTTTTTACCTGGAAAACCGGCGGTTTTGAAGTGAACATGCTGGTGGAAACCCGGAGTGCCGGGCGGCCTTCCATCCTTTTGGGGGTGAGCCCTGAGCGGCTTGCGGAATACTTTCCCGACGGGACCTACCAGTCGGAGGTCAACACCTTTTTGATCCGGGGCGGCGGGCACACGGTGGTGGTGGATACCGGTTTTGGCGGCGCCATTTTCGAAAATATGCGGCAGTTGGGGGTGAGGCCCGAAGATGTGGACGCGGTACTCCTTACCCACATGCACGGGGACCACATCGGGGGCCTGCAAAAAGACGGTAAGAGCCTTTTCCCCAGGGCAAAGGTTTACCTTGCCAAACAGGAGCGGGATTATTGGGTTGATACCGCGGCCAATGCGGGGGCCCGCGCCGCCTTAGCCCCCTACGGCTCGAAGGTGGAGACCTTTCTGCCCGGCGCTATCGGCGGCGGCGCTCCCGAGATCCTTCCGGGGATACGGGCGGCGGCGGCCTTTGGGCACACCCCGGGGCACACGGTGTTTTTGCTGGAGTCCAACGGGGAAAAGCTCCTTATCTGGGGCGATTTGATGCATGTCCAGGGCATCCAGTTCCCCCTGCCGGATACCTCCGTCAGCTACGACACGGACCCCGTCGCGGCGGCTGCGGCCCGGAAGCAGATCCTGGACTATGCGGTCAGAAACAAGGTCCCCGTGGCCGGGATGCACCTGGCCTATCCCGCTTTGGGCATGGTAGAGGCTGCCGGGGCGGGGTATCGGTTCGTACCGGCAAAATAGCCCTTCCCCATAAAAGGATTTATGGGTATGCTGAATGATATTATTCGGGCTGTATATCCTGAAATCCTTTTCTATATGGAATATATTTATGAAACGAATACTTTTTTTCACCCTGGCGGTTCTGGTTTTAATCGGCTGTAAGGGGGGTGGAAAGGCGGCGTCCCCGGACACCGCCGCCGCCGAGGGCGCCATTGTCCTGGATAAGGACACCAGCTATGCCTTTGGCATGGAATTTGCTGACAATGTTAAATCTTTTATCAGTAAACTCGATTACAGCTCCTTTTCCAGGGGTTTCCAGGATGCCCTTGAGGGCAGGGAAACCAAAATGAGTATGGAAGATGCCGCTGAAAAGGTTCAGGCCGCCTATCTTGCCGCCATGGAACAGCAGACCGCGGGGTTCAGGCAGCAGGAAACTGAATTTCTTGCGGAGAACGCCAAAAAAGGCGGCATACAGGTAACCGCCAGCGGCCTTCAATACGAGGTGGTTTCCGAAGGGACCGGGCCGAAACCTCAAGACACGGATACGGTTGAGGTCAACTATGAGGGCACTTTTATCTCAGGTGATGTTTTTGACAGCTCTTACGCCCGGGGTGAACCGGTGGAATTCCCCCTGAACCAGGTTATCCCCGGCTGGACCGAAGGGATACAGTTAATGAGTGTGGGCTCAAACTACCGTTTCTATATCCCCTCCAAACTGGGATACGGAGAGCAGGGCGCCGGACAGGTGATTCCCCCCTTCTCAACCCTGATCTTTGACGTGGAACTTCTTTCAATAAAATGAAAAGAATAACCGCCGCCCTCTGTTTGTTTGCCGCGGCTTTTTCCCTTTACGGCAAGGCCGTTGCGGAGGATGCCGCCCGCCTGGATGAAAAGCAGAATACGAGCTATGCCTTTGGCCTGGTACTCGGCTCGGACCTAAAGCAGACCGGTCTGGAATTTGACTATACCGCCTTTACCGAGGGCTTCCGCGCGTCCGTGGAAGGCCGGGGAGGCCGGTACAGCCTTGACGAGGCGGTAGAGCTGGTACAGACCGCTTTCCGGGAGGCCATGGCCGCCCAGGCGGAGCGGAGCAGGGCAAAGGAAGTCCAATATTTGGCGGAAAACGGCGTGCGGGAAGGGGTAATCACCACCGGGAGCGGCCTTCAATACGAGGTTATTGACTCAGGGGGCGGAAAAAAGCCCGGCAAAGGGGCAATCGTACGGGTCAACTACGAAGGAACCCTTACGGACGGGACCGTATTCGACAGCACCTGGGAGCGGAACGAAGCCGCCGAATTCCCCCTGGACCGGGTAATTCCCGGCTGGGACGAAGGCATCCGGCTTATGGGAGTGGGGGACCATTTCATCTTTTATATCCCCTCCGGCCTGGCCTACGGCGAACAGGGCGCCGGCGAAGTAATCCCCCCTTTTTCAACCCTGATCTTCAAGGTTGAACTGCTGGAAATTCTGGACAGCGCCATCGACGAAGCCTGGGACGAATAACCCTTCTTATCTGTTGCTTACATAATCGGAAATAATTGACGCCAGGGAATTTTCACTGGTTTTGACGATGGTCCTTTCCCGTTCAAAACTTTCCCGGGAATCCGAGGCATGTGCGGTGTTTACCATCACATTGCTGCCGAATTCCCGGCGGACGGTCCCGCCCGGCGCCTTGAGGGGGTCCGTGGGGCCAAGCACATCCCGGATCTTGCTGACGGCGTTTTCCCCCTCGTAGACCAGGATCATACTTTTGACCGTTCCGGGCAGGTTTTTTTCTGCCGGGGGGGTGCGGTCCGGCCGTTTGCCGGACATAAAATCAATGATCCGGTTAAACTGATCACGGGCATATTCGACCCCAAAATCGCCGATAAGGGCCTTTTCGCAATCTTCGCTTAAGGGCGCGCCGAATTTTTGTTCAAGAATTTCCTTTGCCTTTTTTCCAAACACCGGGGCCAGTTTTTCCTTCAGGGCCGTCTCCACGGGGCCGTAGAATTCCAGGGCCTCCGCCAGGGAAAAACAGTGTACCTTGATCCCCACGATCCTTAAGCCCGTCCGGGAGAACATGTCGATGATGGCCCCCGGTTTTGATGAAGCGTACTGCCAGTTATCGGGCTTAATGATCACCAAAGTCTGCTCAATACGGGAAGGGTCCGGGTACTGCACATTTTTTATGATGTTGTCCTGACCCTTGAGAAAGCGGGCGAACTGTTTCAGATCCGTATCGGCCCAGCTTTGAGTTCGGGGGGTGAGCACCGCAGGCTCGAAATAGCTTACCCTGGAGGGGTCTTCACGGGACATGATAAGGTCCGAGTAGGTATCCCGGATGGTTTCCCCGGTTAGGGAGTCAAATTCCTGATTCTCAGGGTGCATGTGGCCGCAAATCATCGTCAGTTTACGGCATGGGTCCTCTCCCCGAAAGAGGAGCAGCAGGGTACGGTGCCGCCTGCCCTCCGAGGGGGCCAGTTTTTGTTCCACATAGTCCGCCAAAAGGGTAACACTGGGAGTTGGGTTCTCCCTTCGCAGGGCCTCGGCGTATTCCCGGACAAATTCCTCGTCCGGGGCAATCATCTGTGCCCCCACCAGTTCCAGATCCGACTGGGAGAGAAGCCGGGACATGACGCCCCCGGTCCGGCTCTTGGCAATAGTATAAGGCGTCACCAACACGTATGAGATGGCGGTTTTACTCATGTTTATTCTCCTGATTTGTTTTAATATAACCCAGAAGGGGGATATTATCAACATATCCGGGCGGGTGCGGGGATCAGCGTGTCGTTCACGGCATTCGTTCCTCTGCCGGAGCCCGTATATGCCGATACGGGCTGATACCTTGCCAGTCTCCCCCCGAATCTTTATATTAAAACCATGCTAAGCGCAATGCGGAATATCGGCATCATGGCCCATATTGACGCGGGAAAGACCACCACCACCGAGCGTATCCTCTATTACACCGGAAAAAGCCACCGGATTGGGGAAGTTGACGACGGGGAAGCCATCATGGACTCGATGGAGCAGGAGCAGGAACGGGGGATCACCATCCAGAGCGCCGCCACCACCACCTGGTGGCGGGAACACCAGATCAACATCATCGACACCCCCGGCCACGTGGATTTTACCGCCGAGGTGGAGCGGTCTTTGCGGGTTCTGGACGGCGCTGTGGCGATTTTTGACGCCGTCCGGGGGGTGGAGCCCCAGACCGAGACCGTGTGGCATCAGGCGGAACGCTACCATGTGCCCGTTATTGGCTATGTGAACAAAATGGACCGGGTAGGGGCGGATTTTTTTCAGGTTCTTGAGGATGTCCACGCCAAATTCGGCATCAACCTTGCGGCCCTCCAATTGCCCATCGGTAAGGAAAACGGTTTTGAGGGTGTTATCGATCTTGTTTCCATGGAAGAAGTCCGCTGGGACGCTGAGGACGAGGGGAAAACGGTGATCCGCTCCCCCATCGCGACGGAGCGGCAGGCCCTGGCCGCCGAGTGGCGGGAAAAGCTTATCGATACCCTTTCGGCGGTTTCCGAGCCGATAACCGATCAGTATTTGGCCGGAGCGGAAATAGAAGCTGCGCTGATCAAAAAGGAACTGCGGGCTTCGGTGCTGACCCGCGCCATACTCCCCGTATTTGCCGGGGCTTCCCGGCGCAACATGGGGGTGCAGCCCCTGATCGACGCGGTGGTGGACTACCTTCCCGCGCCTGATGAAGTGGCCCCCGCCCTGGGGCATCATCTTAAAAAAGAAGAGGATGTCCAGGTTCCCTGCGACCCCAAGGGCACGCCCCTGGGGCTGGTATTCAAAATTCAGAACGATAGGGAGGCGGGGAGCCTCTGTTATGTGCGGATGTACTCCGGGGCTATCAAGCCCGGCGCAGTTGTCTTCAATGTGGGCAAGAAGAAGCGGGAGCGGGCCAACCGGATTCTGCGGATGCACTCCAACAAGAGCGAGCCCATGGACGAGCTTGCCGCCGGGGACATCGGGGTGATCATCGGGATGAAGGAAGCCCAGACCGGTGACACCATCGGCAGCGAGGGCTGGCCCGTGATCCTGGAAAAGATGCAGTTCCCCGAGCCGGTCATTTCGGTCTCCATTGAACCCCGGACCATGTCGGATCAGGACAAACTCAAGGACATTCTGGCCCTCCTTTCCAAAGAGGACCCCACCTTTACCACCCGCGAAAACGAAGAAACCGGCCAGCTGGTCATTTCCGGCATGGGGGAACTCCACCTGGACGTGCTGGTGACCCGCATCCTCAAGGAGTACAACCTTGGCGCCAAGGTGGGGAACCCCCAGGTGACCTACCGTGAATCGGTGAGCAAAACCGTGGAACGCACCGAAAGCTTTTCCCGGGTCATCGCCGGCAAGGAAAACGCCGCTCAGGTGACCCTGAAGGTGGAAAGCCTCCCCCGGGGCTCGGGGAACCGCTACACCTGCGCCGCCAAAAACAAGGACGCCCCGGAATCAATTTTTGACGCGGTGGAGCGGGGCATCACCGGGGCCTTTGCCTCCGGCATCGTCCTTGGCTATCCCTGCATCGACATCGGGGTCACCCTGACGGATTTAAAATACTCCGAGCTCACCGGTACGGACTTCGCCTTTGAAGCCTGCGCCAGCCTTGGTTTCGACGAAGCCTGCCGCAGCGCGGAGCCCATCCTGCTGGAACCCATCATGGCGGTGGACCTTTTCGCCCCCAGCGAATTCGTGGGTGACGTGATGAGCCTCGTGACCCAGCGGGGCGGCCAGGTGCAGAGCATGGAATCCCGCACCGGGGCGGATCAGGTAAAAGCCACCGCCCCCATGGCAAAAATGTTCGGCTTCATGACCGCCCTGCGCTCCGTCAGCCAGGGCCGGGCGACCTTTACCATGGTGTTTTCACACTTCGAGAAAAAATCGGAACGGTAGAAGAAAAAGATTAACCACTAACAACACGAACAGCACGAACGAGACAATTATTCTCTTCAGTTCGTGTCGTTAGTGAGGTTCGTGGTTAAATTCTTAATCTTCAATACGAAATAACTTTTTAAACAACCCAATAATCCAGTCGAAAAAGCGCCGGAAGATGCCGGGGTTCTTGAGTTTGTCTATCTTTTTTGCGGCTTCGGTAAGTTCTTCGGGGCTGAAATCCCGGCGCTGGAGGTTTTCTTCAACCTCGTATTCCAGTTTGGAAAGCCTGCCGGGAATATCGGCGATGACCGCGTTGATGGTCCGCCAGCCCAGGGATTTTGCCGCTTCCAGCCGCCTGCCCCCGGCAATAAGGACGTTCTTTTTGCTCACCACAATGGGGCTGATCTGCCCGAACCGTTTTAAGCTGGCCGCCAGGGCATCAATATCCCCCAAATCTTTGCGGATCCTTTTTTTTACGATGATGTCTTCGATGGGAATTTGCATGATGCCTTCCTAATCCAGCAGGGGATTATAGGCGGGCAGCTCAAGCCCGTAACCGGGAACCGGGTCGGCCGCCGTATTCGGGACCGGCTCCGCGTCCACGGGATCGGCTTTCGGAGGGGAACTGCGGACCGGAGCTCTGATGTTTGCAGCATCGGCGGCAGGCTCTGAAGAAAATGGGGGGAGCATAATTTCCCGAGCCCCTTCCCCCACGGTCTCATCCGGGGGGCCGCCCTGGGGGCCGGGCAGATCGGCGTCGGGATTGATGTCCGTATCTTCATCACCCTCAAATGGCCGGTTAGCGTTGGTATTTCTGTTGTTTGTGCGGGTATTACGGCTATTCGCGGCCCGGTTCGCGGGGGTATTACGGGACGCATTCTGTCGGTCCTCGGGCCTGGTTTCGGGCAGAAGGTTCAGATCCAGGGCGGGCATCCTGAGGGAGCGGAGGAGGGTATCATTATCAAGGCCCAGGGTACTTGAACCTCTAAAGTTGACGGCTGCCGGCGTATAGGCGGCGCTTCCGTGGATATTGCAGTACTCGCCGGGCTGGGTTCCCTCCAGGAAGGGGAGGGTCACTTCCCCCTGATTGCAGGCGGGGGTCCTGAGCAGCCCCGATTTGGTACAGACCGTTACATCGATAAGCCCTGAGGAGGGTTTGATAAAATCTTTCAGGGGCAGCCCCTGGTGGACCTCCCGCATAAAATCCGCCCAGACCGGGCCTGCCAGGGTTGAACCGGTCAGGTTTACCCCCAGGGAGTTACCGGGCTTGTCAAAGCCGAACCAGATTGCGGCGGTGTAATAGGGGGAATAGCCCACGGCCCAGGCGTCGGACCAGTTCTGGGGGGTCCCGGTCTTGCCCGCCATGGGCATACGAAAACTCTTCCCCTTTTCGTCTTTAAAGGAGAATTTATAGCTCCAGTTATCCGCAGGGTTGAGAGAAGGACCCGCAAGGGTTCCCTGTTCCACGGTTTTTTTGAGCATACTGGTCATTATGTATGCGTTCTGGGGGGTTATCACCTGGATATTGGCTTTTTGCCGCTGCTTTTGCCGTACTTCCCGTTCCGGGTCCAGTACCAGCCGGCCGTTCCGGTCTTCCACGGAGCGGATGGCGATGGGGCTCACATCCCGGCCCTGGTTGGCAAAGACCGCAAAGGCCCGGGCCATTTGCAGGGGGTTCGCGGAGATGATCCCCAGCCCCAGGGGGTAGACCCGCGGGAAGATCCGCCGGATCTGATTCGGGTCGGTGATGTCCAGCAGGGCCGCCGCCCGATCGATGGCGGCGTCAAAACCGATGGTGTCCAGAACCTTGAGGGAGGGCACATTCATCGAATGCATCAGGGCCTCGTAGACCAGCACCGAGCCCTTCCATTCGCCCCGGAAATTCAGGGGGATATAGGGGGTGCCGTCCTCGTTGTGGAACACGATGGGCACATCGTAAATAAGGGAAGAGGCGGTAAGTTTCCGGGAATCAATGGCCGCCGAATAGTACAGGGGCTTAAAGGAAGATCCCGGCTGGATATTCCCCTGGGTGGCCCGGATAAGCTGATTGCCTTCGTCGTATTTGGATCCCCCGATAATGGCGGTGATATAGCCGGTGTCGTTTTCGATGGCGATAAGGGCGCCTTCGACTACATTCTGTTCCGTGCTGGTTTTCAGGTCCGCATAGGCGGTATTGGTAATTACCTTGAGGTCCTGAATCCCGAATGCCAGGGCCGCCATATCCACAATGGGGTTTATGGTCTTGGTATACCGGGAAAGGGCCTTCTGTTCGGTTTGGGCCGATGCGGTGGCATGGATATCCTCAAGGTCAAAATACAGGGTGAGGAGGTCCACGATGGGAATATAGGTCCTTTCCGCCTGCACCAGCCGGGCGCTGCTGGAACTGGAGAATCCATCGTTCGCCTTCTTAAGCCCCTCTTTCATGAATTTTGCCGCCGCTTCCTGGTGCTTTAAATTCAATGTGGTGTGGACCGTGTACCCATCCCGGTAATAATCCATGGTCCCGTACATCATCCCGTCCAGTTCCCGGCGGACATATTCGCTGAACCAGGGTGCGGCGTCCACCCGGTTGTAATAGGCCGCCGTTGAAGCCCGGGTATAATCGTAGTTGTCCCAGTATTCGTTAAAAGAGGTATCCGCCTCTTCCCTTGTGGCGTAACCTAATTCGACCATCCGGTCCAGCACCACCTCCTGCCGGGCCATGGCTTCGTTGGGGTTATTCAGGGGATTGTACCGGGTCGGGCTGGAAAGCTGGATCACCAGAATCGCCGCCTCCGCCAGGCTGATTTCACGGGCGCTGTGGTTAAAGAAGTAGTTGCTGGCCGCTTCCACCCCGTATACCCCGGGCCCCATGATCATGTAATTGAGGTAGATTTCGAGGATTTCGTTTTTGGTGTACCGCCGTTCCATTTGGAAGGCCCACCAGAGCTCCACGACTTTACGGCGTATGGTTTTTTCGGTCCGATCCGTGTAGAGGGTCCCCGCCACCTGCTGGGTAATGGTGGAGCCCCCGCCCCAGTTTTTGCGGAGCAGCTGCCCCGCCGCGGCCCTGGCAATAGCCCGGACGCTGAACCCCTTGTGGTTATAAAAATCCGGGTCTTCCCGGGCCAGCACCGCGTAGATCAGATGCCGGGGCAGATCGCTTAAGGATACCATCTCCCGTTTCTCGTCGGAAGAAAATTCGGTAATCAAAGTTCCGTTCGCATCCAGTATCTTGGTAGGCAGGGCCGGTGCGAATTCCCTGAAATTTTCCTGATTCCTGACATTCGCCGTTCCCGCCAGGGACAGTCCCAGCCCAATGCCGATCACCACCGCCGTAATTACCGCAAAAAAAGCAAAAACCCGCATGATGATACCGGAAACAGCAGAAGATCTGCGCGAATGCCCCATGATTTAAGGGTAGGGAAGGGGGAGCAAATTGTCAATATGTCCCCCAGCCTTGTACAACCGTACCGATCCCACGGGCACACAGGATAAAGGTTGGGGCCTGATTCGGGATGGTACCGTAAATGTGAAAGCTATACGACGTTTTTGCGGTTGCAGAGGGGCTGAGGCCTATGTTATAGTATAGTAATACTGGAGGTATGTATGCAAAAACATTTCGGATTTATTTTGATAGCCCTGGCCCTGGCCGGGCTGCTCGTATCCTGTTCTTCTTCCCAGTCCGCTGGCCAGCGGGGCGGAAAGAATTCTTTTAAGGCAGGAACCTATTCTGCCACGGCCAACGGCCACAATGGTCCGCTGACGGTGGAAACCACCTTCGACGACACCAGGATTCTGGACGTTAAAATTGTTAAACAAATTGAATCCCCCGGGGTTCAGCAGGTCATCAATGTGGTGCCCCAGGCTATTGTGGCACAGCAATCCCTGACGGTGGACACGGTTACCGGCGCGACCTTCTGCGGCCGGGCGGTCATCGCGGCGGTGACGGACAGTGTCAAGGAGGCCGGCGGGGATCTGGGGCTGCTTACCCGGAAACTGCCCAAGGCCGCCGCCAAGGCGCAAAGCTTTGAAGCGGACGTGATTGTCATTGGCGCCGGCGGCGCGGGACTGGCGGCGGCGGTATCGGCTCATCAAAATGGGGCTTCGGTTATCGTTGTTGAAAAATTAGGCATAGCCGGGGGGAGCAGTATTTTTTCTGACGGCGCCTTGAATGCGGCGGACCCGGAAGGAGAGGCCGGCATTAACATGATGCCCGCAAATAAGACAACGGTTCAGATGCTTTTGGATAAGAAACCCTACGATGCCTTTGAGGCGGATCTGCAGAAGACCGTGTCGGGGCAGTTTGCCGCTCATAACGCCTCGGGAAAGACCGGCTTGTTTGACAGCCCCGAGTGGCACATGCTCCAGACCTATAACGGCGGCGATTATGAGGGTATCCCCGACCTTATCCGGGTACTCGGTTCAAATGCCCTGGATAATTACAAATGGATGACCGAATTGGGCGTAAACTGGCGGCCCACCCTGGGTTCCGCCACCGGATCGCTCTGGCAGCGCAGCCATTATGGAGCCGCCGATTTTCCCAATGGCACCCATTCGGTATACCCCTATAGAACTTATATAGACAAGCAGGGTAATGCGGAGATTCATTTTAATACACAGGCCAGGGAACTGATTACCAAAAACGGCCGGGTAACCGGGGTCAAAGCGGTACGGGATGGGGCTGCCATAACCTATACCGCCAAAAAGGGCGTTGTCATGGCTACCGGCGGATTCGGCGCCAATGTGGCCATGCGGCAGAAATACAATATCCTCTGGGATGATTTGGGGGATTCCATCGGTACCTCCAACCATAGGCTTGCCGCCCAGGGCGATGGAATTGTCATGGGTGAGGCCGTGGGAGCTCAGCTGGAGGATATGGGACTTATCCAACTGCACCCGAGCGGGGAGCCCAATACGGGGATTATGAACCTGCACCCCGGGACAGCCGGATTAAACCGGATTTTTGTAAACAGCGAAGGAAACCGCTTTGTGGCCGAAGATGCCCGGCGGGATGATATGATTAAGGCTATCTATAAGCAGCCCGGCAGTTTTATGTGGGTAATAGCCGACATAGCCAGGTATAACCCCACTGAGCCCCCTATCAGCATTGAAGTAGCCATGGGCAAAGCGGTGCAGGCCGATTCCATCGAAGAATTGGCTCAAAAAATCAATGTTAATCCGGCGAATTTGAAGAAGGCCTTTGATGTGTATAATGCCGGGATTGACGGTGTTCCTGATCCCCTGGGGCTGCGTACCTATGGTAAAAAGATGGGAAATCCTCCCTTCTATGCTGCCAAGCGTTTACCCACCGTACATCATACCATGGGGGGACTCTTAATAGACCCCGAAGCCCGGGTACAGGGAAAGGACAATAAGCCTATTCCCGGTTTCTATGCCGCCGGAGAAGTAACCGGGGGCATCCACGGGGCTAACCGGCTGGGGGGTAATGCCCTGGCGGATTGCAGTGTCTTTGGAAGAATAGCCGGCCGGAGTGCGGCTCAATCAAAGTAGAAGCACGGATCGACGGCGGACCTGTTCGAGAACCCGGTTGGTTCTCGAACAGGTCCGGTATAAAAAAAGGCCGGTTTTGAACCGAAGTCCTAAACCGGCCATGCCCTTGAGGCATATCGGACATATAGTGATTTGGGAGGGGAACTATAGGCCCGACATTTATAATATCGGTACGAACCGCAAAAACATTAATAGAGTTGTTCAATAACTTCAGTTATTGAACAACTTCCGCTGAAAAATGCAAAATGTCCTGCATTTTGCGAGACTTGTGAGAGAACCAACCGGGTTCTCTCACAAGTCCAATAAAAAGAGCAGCCTACTCGCTTTCCGAGACATTTACGTCCACCGTCAGGGCTACCCGGTAAGTTTTTCCCCGCTGAACGTTCAGGACCTGGATGGTGGTGTAGTCGCCTACCAGGAAACGTACCTCATGGGTACCCGGTTCTACCGGAATCGGTTCCAGGCTGCTCCGTACCGGCGCATTATCCAGGAATATCCGGGCGTTTTCCGGGGCTTCAAAAATAATCAGGGGGGTAGGGTCCTGTAATTCTATGGCTAAATCCAGTGTCTTTGCCCGTTCTACCAGGAAACGGCGGTTTTCGTTCCGGTAATCGTCGGAGAGGATGACCAGATGATGTTCCCCCTCCTTAAGGAGCCGCTCCTCTGTCGGCCGGTCAATCACCTTATCGTCGATAAGGACCGTAAAGGATTTGCCGTGCAGCTGTTCCGGGTAACGGAAACTTATCTTTACCGCCCCCTCATCACCCAGGATGGGTTTGGCGCTGAGCTGAAAGACCATATTTTCCAACTCATCGCTTAAGCCTTTGACAACCGGCAGTATCCTGAAAAGGACAGGATACGAAGCGGGGGAAATGACCGAAGACAGAACCGTCACATAGGGGGTGGTCCGCAGGCCATGTCCGGAACGGATGGGGATCTGATAAAAGGTTTGGAGCTTGTTCGGGATAGGCTCAAAGAGGATGCGCCTGCCGTTGATGTCCGCAATCCCCAGGGGGGGTATCTTATCCAGATCCGCGTATGCCGCCGCGGCAAGGCTCCCCTGATTGGCAAGCCAGGCGCGGGGGGCGGAAAGTTCCAGCTCTATCCCCTTGAAAAAACGAGCCCCCACCCCCAGGAGCAGAACCGCGGAGCCGTTATAGCCCAGGGGGACAGAGGCCCCGGCGGGCATATCAAGGCTCAGTTCCAGGCTTCCCGCGACCAATACCCGCAGGGGTTCCGCCTGGGCCTGCATGCTGAGGAAGAACAGGAAAGTAAATATACCACACCGGATCTTCACGCAAAATCCTCTTTACTTATTGAAATAGATATTTACCCGGGTCCTGTGCCCTGCCGTTCCGCCGCAATTCAAAATGGAGATGCGGGCCGGTAGACTGCCCGGTGGATCCCACTCTACCTATAAGGATACCGGATCGGACCTCAGAACGCAAGGCAATATCGATTTTTGAGAGGTGACCGTAGAGGCTGGCCCAATTATCGGCGTGTTTGATAATGATATAATTGCCGTAAACGGGATCCGAGCCGGTTTCGGTGACCACCCCGGAAGCGGCGGCAAAAACATCGGTCCCCTCCGGGGCGGCAAGATCGAGCCCCTCGTGGATACGGAAGCGGCCGGTAACGGGATTGGTCCGGGGGCCGTAGGAACTGGTAAGCCGGTAGGTACGCAGGGGAAAACGGAAGCCGCTGTTCAGAAAAAAGATCCGTTCCGTGGGGCTGAAATCGGCGCCGGGATAAAACCAGTAAAGCTCTTTTTTGTCCCCCCGGCTGACGGTCACGGGCACCGCTTCCTCACTTTGGGATGTTCTGCCGGATGAAAGGAGCCGTTCAATATCGGAACCAGCCTCCTGGGGGACAAAAACTCCCGGTACGGAGGGGAGCAGAATGTCGCCGGCGCTTTCCAATGCCGACGGATGGCCCAGGCGGTTCAGGCTGGCAAGGCCCGCATAGGGGATATTGCACCGGGCGGCAATGGCAAAAATATCTTCTCCCCCCGGGGGGGTATAGCGGTATATGGTGAGGGCTTCGGCGATAGCCCTGGAGGTCTCCCCGGTTCGTTCCCGAACAAAAAGCCGCCGCCGGGCGCTTTCCACATCATCGGCGTACTGCTTAAAGAGGGGATCCCGGCTGTCCAGCCGGGAAATGAAGGGCAGGGGAACCTCGCCGGCTGTACCGTCACCGGTATCCGCAGCCCTGACCGCAGGACCGGGGAAAAGTAAAAAAAAGGCAAGGGATAACCCTTGCCCGATCAAGACCCGCCGCCATCCATGCCACCGGCACTTTTTAAGGGCGGGCCTTTTCCTACCAAATACCAGTTCCTTATTGAACAATCGCTTCGGTAGGGCAGGACCCGGCGCAAGCGCCGCAGTCCAGACATTTGCCAGGATCGATCCAGCGCTTCCCGTCTTTCTCGGAAATGGCCTCCGCCGGACATTCACTTTCGCAAGCACCACAGTTAATACATGCATCGCTAACCTTGTACGCCATAGTAAACCTCTCTCTAAATTATAGTAACCTAAAGATACTATATGAGGGCCGAGATATCAAGCATAATTTAAGGCCGCCACGAACCCCTTTGAAGATTTGCGCCGTTTTAATGGCGCAAATCGAGCATTAGGCGGCGTTTTAATGCCGCCTAATGCGTAAGTATGCGAAATTAAAATTTCGCATACTTACTTGATGTACGAAATTTTCCCCAAATCGATCTCGTGGGGTTTGCCCTGATCTGCGGCGTAGCCTACGGCGACGGCGAGGCCGTATTCATAGCCTTCGGGAAAACCGAGCTTGGCCTTCCATTTGCCTGCGGTTTCGGGATCATTAAAGACCACGCTGGGGAGACCCAGGATCACACTGCCGAGGCCCAGGGATTCGGCGGCGATGGCGAGGTTTTCGGACATGATCCCCGCATCGGCGGCGGCCTTGTTTTTTACCGCAAGGAAGAACACCACCGGGGCGTCATAGAAAATCTTGTTGTTCCGGCTTTTGTTGCGCTCCGTTACGGCGGTATTACCGGTTTTGACAAAAAAGTCGACCACAGCCTTTTCAAGCTCCAGGACCAGGCCGGTATCCTGCACCACAATGACATTAACCGGTTGGGCATTTGTGCCTGAGGGGGCGGCAAGGGCTGCCCTGGCAAGGAGGGCGATGGTTTCGTCACCCACCTTTTGCGCGGTATAGGCGCGGACAGAACGGCGGGCAAAAATGGCGTCAAGCGTAGAATTTGACATAAGAACCTCCATAATTGGTGAGTAATAAATAAGTAATAGTGAAGAAGGGCTCATTATACAAGGGGGCAATTTTTAAATTTTTTATGTTTTTTAAGGATTGGACGCTTGACTTAACGTTAACTTTAACTTTTATATTTTTTTATATTATTTTTTTAAGAGAGAGGCTGGAAGAAATGCAGTATCGCAACTATGGCAAAATGGGATTTAAGGTGTCGGCTTTCGGCATGGGCTGTATGCGGCTTCCCCGGATCTTCGTCGGGGATCATTCGGAGGTAGACCGGGAAAAGGCCTGGGAGATGATCCGTTACGCGGCGGACAACGGGGTAAACTACTTCGATACCGCCTACGGCTACCACAACAAGACCAGCGAGGAAGTGCTGGGGGAAGCCCTGGAGGGGGGCCTCCGGGAAAAGGTGAAGATCGTCACCAAGCAGCCCTTTGGGACTATGACGGATCTTAAAACCGGGGGCGGGAAAAACGTACTTGATAATGCCCGGCGCAATCTGGAAAATACCCTCAAGAAACTCAGGACCAGTTATATTGATGTATACCTCATACACAACATCGGGAAATCAACCTGGGAAGATACCAAAAAAGAGAAGATTATCGAGGAATACGAAAAATTCCGGGCCGAAGGGCTTATCCGGGGTATCGGCTATTCCTATCACGGCCGGTATCCCACCTTCAAGGAAGTCCTCGATTTTTATGATTGGGATATGTGCCAGATTCAGCAGAACCTTATCGACGTTGAACGGGAAGCCACCGAACAGGCCATCCGCGATGCGGGAAAGAAAGGTACCGCCCTGGTCATTATGGAACCCCTCCGGGGCGGTAACCTTGCGGTTCCCCCCGCGCCGATCCAGGGGATCTACGACGAATATAAGGAGAAGCGAAGCGGGGTTGAATGGGCCTTCCGGCATGTCCTCAACTACCCCGAAGTCAGTACCATCCTCTCCGGCGTCACCACCCTGGAACAGCTCAAGGACAACATCGAAATCTTCTCCAAACCCGAAGCGGTTCCCGGCTGCCTGAATGATGAAGAAAAGAAGATCATCGCCCGGGTACGGGACAAGTACAACTCCCTCAAGTCGATCCCCTGTACGGGCTGCGAATACTGCCTTCCCTGCCCCAAGGGGGTCAATATCCCCGGAGTATTCGGCAAATACAACGAGGGAATCATGTTCGGCACCTTTGAACCGGCCCGGCGGTCCTATATGTTCCAGGCCAGGAGCGGCCAGGACGCATCCCTCTGCGTTGAATGCAGGGCCTGCGAAAAGAAATGCCCCCAGCATATCGAAATTGCCAGGCAGCTCAAGGTTACCCATGAGAAGCTTAAGGGGTGGGTGGAGTAGCCGCCATCCACAACCAGGCAGGGGGAGGGCGTCCCACACCCGAATGTGCTGGGGGAATCCGCCTACGAGCCTGCGCTTCGCTTGTCTCTCCGGCGGGGAATCCCAGGATACATTCGTGCGTGTGCCGCCCTCCCCCTGCCTGCCGGTGGTGGCTTTCTGATAGGGAAGCGCGATGGGGGAGTCCACCTACGGGGCCTGCGCTTCGCTTGTCTCTTCCCTCCCTTGCGTAAGCAAGATCTTCTCCCCCTGCCTGCCGGTGGTGGCTTTCTGATGGGGAAGCGCGATGGGGGTGGCATAAGGGACCTTCAGTGGGTAGTGCGTTCCCACACAAGCCACCCTGCGGATGGCTTGCTTCCCCCTTGCCAGCAGAGGCCCCAGCCCCCATGCAACCGGAGTTTTTTTACGGGCACGCCTGGGATAACGGCGGAGGGGGGTGGCAGGGAACGCGTGGCCCTCGTCAGAGGGACATGCGTTCCCTGCCAGGCCCCCCGACCTTTGTTCTGCGTGCCCGTGGGACAGCACGGTTGCATGGGGGCTGGGGGTTATGCGTATGAACTTGACATTTTTTGGCTTCTTTGTTAAGATGAAAAAATATTGAAGAGAGGTTTAAGAGATGGCTGTACCCAGATTTAAAACGTCGAAGGCGCGAACCCGCCGGCGGCAGTCGATTAACATGAAACTGAGTTCTCCCACCCTGATCGAGTGCAGTACCTGCGGTAATCGTGTTTTACTGCACCATGTGTGCCCGAAATGTGGTTTTTACCGGGGGAAGCAGGTTATTGTGCCGGAATCGAAGGTTTAATTAAAAGGAAACGGAGGAATATTCAAGATGGATGATTTGTTTGAAAAAATGAAGAAACTTATTGCCGATAAACTGGAAGTTGATGCGGGGAAGATCACCCTGGATGCATCTTTCCGTCAGGATCTCGGCGCCGACAGCCTGGATACCTATGAATTGGTGTATGCCATTGAGGAAGAAATGGGTATTTCCATCCCCGATGAAAAGGCCAACGAGTTTGAAACGGTCCGGGATGCCTACGAGTATATTAAATCCCAACAGAAGTAGGCCGCCGGTCATAGATTCCGGCAGAAAGAAAGTATTGGCGGCGTTTCAAAAGACCGCCGGTATCAGGTTCAGAAGCCTTGAGCTTTTGAACCTTTCTTTCATACACCGGTCCGTATCCAATGAATCTGAGGGAAAAAGCAACAACGAACGGCTGGAATTCCTCGGCGACGCCATCCTCGGGGCGGTAACGGCGACCCTCCTTTATGGGGATTTTGAGGATAAGAAAGAAGGGGAACTGGCCAAGATCAAGGCCGTGGTGGTTTCCGAGGACATCCTTTCCGGTGTCGCCCGGGAATTGCAGATCGATAACCTGCTCCTCCTGGGCAAGGGGGAGGAACTTTCCGGGGGCCGGACGAAAAAGGCCCTCCTGGCGGACGCCCTGGAAGCCCTTATCGGTGCCCTGTACCTGGATTCGGGCTATAAGGCCGCCTTTGCCTTTGTCGGCCGCTGCATCGGCCCGGAAATCAGCCGGGTTCTAAAAAATAAGTACCATCAGGATTATAAATCCCTTTTACAGGAACTCAGCCAGCGCCTTTATCACGTTTACCCCAATTACCGCCTGATCAAACGTTCCGGCCCCGAGCACGAGCATCTTTTCTGGATGGAAGTTACGGTGAACAACAAAACCTTTGGTCCGGGCACGGGCCGGAACAAGAAAACCGCCGAACAGGAAGCGGCAAAGATGGCGTACGAGGAATTAATAAGTGAGCCAATTCCAAAATAGAAATTAATTAATCACGAACCACACTAACCACACAAAAAGGGCAAGCGATTTCAGAGTAAAAGTTCGTGTTCGAACCGAAGGTTCGCTTCGTGTGGTTTGTGGTTAAATTCTTTGTTATTTTAGAGATATCTTTTGTTCAGATTTTCCGCGATTTCCAGCAGCTTTTCCCGTGTATTTGAATCCGGATCGTCTACCACGGTTTCCAGCAGTTCATTAAGGATGATCCCCACGTTTTTGCCCGGTTTGACACCGGCGGCCAGCAGGTCCCTGCCGGAGACCGCCAGATCCTTGAGGGAGAAGGCATTGCCGCCGGCCAGAACCGTATCCACCCGGCGGACCAGGGGGAGGAGGAAGTCCCCTCCGGGCTCGGTTCCGGCCATGCCGTAGGCGTCACAGCGGCGCAGGCGGTAGAGGTTTTCCAGGTTTTCTTCCCCGGCGCTGATGATAAAGCGGCGGACCGCGGCGTCGCTCCAGGTTTCCTCATAATGAAACATGTGTTCTGCGATAAGGTGGCAGGTTGAATCAATCTGGGCATTGGAATACCGGAGCCGGGTGAGGATCTTCCGGGTGATTTCGGCGGAGATTTTTTCATGCTGATAAAAAGTCCAGATTCCCGCTTCGTCTAACTTCCGCACCGCAGGCTTACCGATGTCGTGGAAGAGCGCCGCGAGCCCAACCTCAAGAGGGTACCCGGCCCGGCCGGCGTAATCGCAGGCCAAAAGGGAGTGGTCCAGTACATCAAACTGATGGTAACCCTTTTGGTCTACGCCCCGGCAGTCCGCCAGTTCCGGGAGGATGAGGGCGAGGAGGCCGGTCTGTTCCATAAGCCGCAGGGCGGCGGCGGGGTTTGGACTCCCGATGATCTTGTCCAGCTCGTCCCGGACCCGTTCCGGGGAGACCCCTGCGGTAACCGGCAGGGCTCGGGGGATGGCGTCCAGGGTCGCCGGATCAAAGGTAAAGCCCAGCTGGGCGGCGAAGCGTACCCCCCGCAGGGGACGGAGGCCGTCTTCGGTAAAGCGCTCGGCGGGATTCCCCACACAGCGGATCAGTTGTTTTTTGATATCCCCTGTGCCCCCAAAGGGGTCTGCGGGTTCCCCGCCGGGAAGATGCAGGGCAATGGCGTTCATGGTAAAGTCCCGGCGGGAGAGGTCCTCTTCGATGGTGGCGGCATAGGCGACGGTCTCCGGGTGGCGGCCGTCCCGGTAGTCCGATTCGGTGCGGAAGGTGGTCACCTCAAGGTCATGACCCTTGTAATGCACCGTGACCGTCCCATGTTTGATCCCCGTGGGGATGACCCGCCATCGCCCGCTGCGGAACAGGGCGATCACCTCTTCCGGGGTCGCATTGGTGGCAAGATCCCAGTCCTGGGCCTTTTTCCCCCGGAAGAGATCCCGGACCGCACCCCCCACGAGGTATACCTCTTTTTCCCAGGCTGCAAAAAGGGCTGCAATTTCCTTTAATATGGGATGAATGTTCGCGTTGCCCATCGGGAAACACTATACTATAATTACGCCATGTTGGGTATCGTGTTCACCGGCGGGGAAGGGCCCGGCCCGGAATTGTGCCGTTGTTTAATCGGGGAACACCACCCTGGTGGGGCGGCTGCCGGCGCGGGGGGGACGCTTATCGCCGCCGCGGATTCGGGGCTGGAGGCTGCGGAAAAGGCGGGTTTCCGCCCGGACTGGATCGTGGGGGACATGGATTCCCTGGACGACCTGGCCCGTCTTGACAGCTACCCGCCGGAACGTATTCTGCGCTACCGGGCGGACAAGGATTATACCGATACGGAACTGGCCCTGTCCCTGCTTTGGGAAAAGGGCTGCGATGAAACCTGGATCCTGGGCGGGGGCGGGGGACGGCTGGACCATCTTTTTGCGCTCCGTTCCCTCTTTGAACGGGAACGCCCCCCCAGCCGGTGGATCACCGCGGCGGAGGATATCCGCTGCGGTGAAGCCGGACGGCGGGCAGCGGGGCAGAAAACGGCAGGGGAATTGGTCCTGGAAGCGCCGGCGGGGAGCCTTGTTTCGGTCTTTCCCCTGGGTACCGGTCCCTGGCAGGCGAAAAGTGACGGCCTCAAATGGTCCCTGAAGGGCGTAAGCTGGACCCGGGGCTTTTCCGGAATCAGCAATATCGCCCCTGATGGACATTTTGTCATCCGGGCGGAGCAGGGCCGCTTCATGGTGATAATATTTTTGAAAGAGGAATAAACCACAAAGGGCACAAAGAACACGAAGGGGGAATTTGATTCTTTGTGGCCTTTGTGTCCTTCGTGGTTAAATATTCTTCTTTAAAAACTGGAGTTGTTCATGTCGGCGATTATTATTGACGGAAAGGCGATAAGCCTGAAAGTACGGGAAGAGGTGAAACAGCGCGCAGGCGCACTGCGGCCGAAGGGGATCGTTCCCTGCCTGGCGGTAATCCTCGTGGGGGAGGAGCCGGCGAGCCTTTCCTATGTGAGCGCCAAGGAAAAGGCCTTGGGGGAGGCGGGGATGGGAAGCCGGGATTTCAGGCTTGCTTTTTCAACCACGGAGGCTGAACTCCTCTCCCTGATTAAGCGCCTCAATGCCGACGGGAAGGTCCATGGCATTCTGGTGCAGCTTCCCTTGCCCTCTCACATCAGTGAGGAACGGGTGATCACCGCCATTGATCCTCGAAAAGATGTGGACGGCTTTCACCCGGTGTCGGTGGGGAATATGGTCCTGGGGCGGCCGGGCTTCCTCCCCTGTACCCCCCACGGGGTGCTGGCGCTGCTCCGGGAACTCAGGATACCCACGGCGGGGGCCCATGCGGTGGTGCTGGGCCGGTCCAACATCGTGGGGAAGCCCCTGGCGAATCTCCTGGCCCGCCGGGATGTGAACGCCACGGTGACCATCTGCCATACCGGTACCAGGGACCTGGGGGCCATTACCCGGCAGGCTGATATCCTCATCGCCGCAGCGGGCCGGGCCGGCCTGGTGACTGCGGATATGGTGAAGGAGGGGGCGGCGGTGATCGATGTGGGGGTAAACCGGGTAGCCGACAGCACCGCCAGGCGGGGCTACCGGCTCCGGGGGGACGTGGACTATGCCCCTGTGGCGGAAAAGGCCGCCTGGATCACCCCCGTACCCGGCGGGGTGGGGCCCATGACCATCGCCATGCTGCTCCGGAACGTGATCGAGTCCGCGGAGCGTTTCGCAATTGAACAACTCTAGTAAAAAGTTTGTTGAAGATCCGCTTGGGGATGTGTATATTCAAGTTGAAGGAACATCCAACGCAGTTTCAAGGAACATCCAACGAAGTTTCAAGGAGAGCGCCATGAGTCAATTCGATAGCAAGGAGCCCCTTATCCCCGCGCGGGCCCTGGAAAAACAGGGTGTCGCCGCCATCGGCAATCTGGCAGGCGGGGTTTTCCTCTTTATCATGGGAGCCCTGGGAACCCGTCTTCCCATTGTGGGGATTATCATGGGGGTGGTAAGCGCCGTGGTAGGGCTCGGCGCATTCCTTTCCAAAGACCCGGCGGATAAAAAACCAGGCGCCGTCCTCATTGGCGGGGGCGCCTTGGTGATCTTTGCCCGGGTGGGGGCTGCCTTTATCCGGCCCGTTGCGGGGACCCTCCTCAGCATTGGGGCCTTCGGCCTTATCGCCATGGGCATCATAAACGGCGTCAAATTCCTCAAGGGCCTTAAGAGCCGGGGCTAACTTGACCTACTTTTTTGAAACCTACGGCTGCCAGATGAACACCGCAGAGTCGGCGGCCCTGGATCTGGTATGCCGGGAACGGGGCTGGAAAACCGCCCTTGACGGGGAAAGCGCGGATCTGGTGCTCCTCAATACTTGCTCGGTGCGGGCCACGGCGGAGCAGCGGGTCATGGGCCGGCTCGCCCTGTATGCTGCCCTGAAAAAAAACCGGGATGCCCAAAAACGGCCCCTTACCCTGGTGGTGGCGGGCTGCATGGCGGAGCGGCTGGGGGAAAAACTCAAGGAAAAGGCCCCCGCCGTGGACTATGTGATGGGCACTTCCGCCCGCTCAATTTTTCCCCTGATCCTTGAAGCCGCAGAAAAGGGTATCCCTCCGGAACAAAATCCTGTTTTTGGCGTCGATGCGGAAAAGCCGGTGTTTTCCTTTTCATCTTCCCACCTTGGATACGGGACAGGGGAAAGCCCCCTGGGATTAAAATCCCTGCGCAGTTTTGTCCCCATTATGCACGGATGCAACAACTTTTGCTCCTACTGTATCGTCCCCTATGTCCGGGGCCGGGAAATCTCCCGGAATCCCGCCGCAATCCTGGAAGAAATACGTCTTTTGGCGGAACGGGGGGTGCGGGAAATCACCCTTTTGGGGCAAAACGTTAACACCTATTTATGGGAGGGAGGAGACTCCCCGTGGAAGTCTCTCGGACTTCCTGCGGAAGTCCACGGGAAGTCCCTGGGCTTCGAAGGAGAATCCCTGGATTTTCCCGGCCTACTGCGGCTTATTGCGGCGGAACTTGAGCAGGGGCCGGCCGGTTCCCCCTCCGGTATTCGCTGGGTGCGGTTTTTATCGGCAAATCCCAAGGACTTCTCCCCGGAGACCATCCGGGTCATGGCGGAGCATCCGGTTTTCTGCCGCCACCTCCACCTCTGCGTCCAGCACGGTTCCAACCGGATACTCGCGGCCATGAACCGCCGTTACACACGGGAAATCTACCTGCAGATAGCAGCCGAACTTCGTTCGGCGATGCCGGGGATCACCCTTTCCACGGACATTCTGGTTGGCTTCCCCGGCGAAACCGAGGCGGACCTGGAGGAAACCCTCACCTTGATGAAGGAGGTAAAATTCCTGTACGCATACATGTACCACTATAATCCCCGGGAGGGGACCGCCGCCTATGCGCTGCCGGGCCGCATTGACGAGAAGGTCAAGCGGGAGCGGCTGGCCCGGGTGATCGCCCTCCAGAAACAGCATACCCAGGAACTACTTAAAAGCCGGCTTGGTTCACGGGAAACCGTTTTAATTGAGGGGATTTCCCGGAAAAATGCCGATGAATTAATAAGCCGTACCGAACGGGATGAAATGGCGGTAGTACCCGGCAAGGCTTCCATGATAGGATCATTTGCGGAGCTTACCCTATCCGGTCTGCGGGGGAACACTTTCCGCTCGAAGGAGTTATGCGAAACTCCGTTCCGCTTCGATTGTACTGTGCGGCAGCAAGAACCCGCTTACGCGGGAGAGGCACTAAAGAGGAGTTAATATTATGCCCTGGCGTCTGATTGGATTCATTCTTATTTTTGCACTTTTAGTCGTGTTTATCGCCTTCAATCTGGACAACAAGAGCGATATCTCCTTTGGGTTTGCCAAAATAGAGCAGGCGCCGGTCTATTTAACCGCCTTTTCTTCCTTTGCGCTGGGAATGATCCTGGCTGTCCCCTTTGTCATCTCCCTCCGTCTGAAAAGGAAAGCTCCCAGGGGGGAGGCGGACGCTCCGTCCCCCCGGCGCTGGGGAAAGGGAAAGAAAAAGGATGATTCAGGTGAAGCGGAGGAGATCCTGGGCGAAGCATCCAATGGAGTTCCCCGCGGAGGCGGCGGTCCCTATGGGATCAACTAGATTTCCCTTCCCTTATTCTTCAATTTTTCTGTTGATTTTCTCACTTTTTTCCTTTCAGCTGTACCCTCAAAGTAAAAGCGCCGCTGCGCCGGGGGCACTGGTGGGAACCGAAATTCAAAACATTGAAAAGACCCTGGGCACTCCCGCCCTGGGAGGTCCCCGCCGCCATGAAGCGCTGGTACATTTGGCCCGCCTCTATGAGCTTTCCGGGAACATCGAGGGGGCAGCCCAGGCCTGGACCAACGCTGCGTCCGCAGACCCGGTGAACCGGGATGACCTTGCCCTGATTCGGGGGGCGGCCTGTTATGCCGCCATGGGTGAGTGGGAAAAGGCCGAAAGTGCGGTCAAGACCGTGCTCCTGACGGGCTGGGACAAGCAGACCCTGCTCCGCGCCCGTCTGCTGGCCCTCCAGATAGGGGCCTTTAGGTCCGGCCAATCCGCCGGTAACGCCGATGGCGTCGCCGCTCTGGGTGTCCTGTTGGACGAAAGCGATTATGGGGAGTTCAAAGCTTCCATCTGTTATACCCTCTGGAAAATTACCGGCGCCGATACCTGGAAAACCCGGCTCATCACCGAATTCCCCCGAAGCCCCGAAGCCCGCATCGCCGCCGGTTCCGGCGAGATTAGTGCCACCCCCACCGCCATGTGGCTGCTTATCCCCGGCCGGGAGAGCATAGCCACTGCTCCCGCCGCTGCGCCATCAGCCCCGGCCGTACCCGTTGCCACTGTGCCGTCGGCGTCCGCCGCTGCCCCCGTTGCAGCGCCTGTCGCCCCTGCGCCGTCAGCAGCCACAGCGCCGGCTGCCGCCGGAACAGGCGCGGCAAATGGGGCAGTCCTCCAGACCGGCCTTTTCGGCAGGGAGGCAAATGCCCAGGTAATGGCGGAAAGGCTTAAGAAGGCGGGCTTTACCCCGGCAATCAGCCGCCGCAGCGTCAACGGCGCCGACTATTGGGTCGTAAGTGTTCCCGCCGGTTCCGACATAAACGCCACCATTTTACGACTCAAGAATGCAGGAGTTGAATCGTTTCCGGTATTTAACTAGGTCACCGTTCCTTCTCAACACTCAGGCTATTCAGAACCTCCTGCTGCTTCGCTCTGACTGAGTTCTTTGCGCTTATCCTGGGCAGCGGGGATCCCGTCTTGACTTTAGTTCGCAGACCCGGTAAATTAACAAAACCCGGGCCACTAGCTCAGTAGGTAGAGCAACGCCCTTTTAAGGCGTGGGTCGATGGTTCGAATCCAGCGTGGCTCAAAAAAGGCAATTCTGTCGCAGACAGGGTTGCCTTTTTTAATAAGAGCCACGCTGGATTCGAAGCGGAGGGAGCGCCGACCAACGGGAGGAAGAGCGTGCACGGATGCACGCGGCAGCGACCAGAGCCGGCCCGGAAGGAGCAGACAGGATGTCTGCGACCGGAGGGCGAATCCAGCGTACCTCAATAGGTAAGTCCTTTTTTATGTTTATGTTGGCCAATGTAATAGGGGCCACGGCTATCCGCCTATGCGGTTCATGGTTTTTTGGGAAACAAAACCTTCTTTAAAATGATGGCCTTCGGGTTTATGGAATACCGTATCCTCTATGAGGGCCCGGAGTGCCCCGTCTCCCCGGAGCAGGGCTTCCCGGAGATCCCGTTCTGTATTATCCCCCAGGCAGGGGCGCAGCTTGCCGTCCCCGGTGACTCGAATCCGGTTGCATTCTTTACAGAAGCGCCGGGAGATGGGACTGATAAAGCCCACGGTACCCTTATAAGCCGTTCCGGTATAGGTTTCCGCGGGCTCTCCGTAATAGGCCGAATTAATGCGGTGCAGATCAGAACGGGCGTCCAGAATCTCCCGGGAACGGATTCTGAGATCATCGGGAAGGGAAGCTCCCATGGGCATGAGTTCGATAAACCGCACATCTACCGGTTTTTCCCTGGCCAGGGCAATAAAATCATCAATTTCGTCATCATTTTTGCCCCGGATGGTAACGCAGTTGAGCTTGATCGGCCCCAGTCCGCAGTCCGCCGCCGCTTCAATGCCCGCCAGGACTTCCCCCAGATCCCCGCCCCGGGTTATTTCCCGATAACGGTCCGGCCGCAGGGAATCCAGGCTGATATTAAGCCTCATAAGCCCCGCCTCTTTGAGGGCCCTTGCCCGGCTTCTCAACCCTTGAGCATTGGTGGTCATTGAGAGATCCCGTACGTCCCTATGGCGCCTGAAAATCCCGACCACTTCTTCCAGGTCTTCCCGCATCAGGGGTTCCCCACCGGTAAGCCGTACCTTGTTGATCCCCAGGGAGACCATGGCTCCGATTATCCGGTCGATTTCGCCGGGGGTCAGTTCTCTGCTTGAAGGTTCCTGCGGCCCGTCCCGGCAATAGATACAGTGCAGGTTACAACGTTCGGTCAGGGACAACCTGAGATATGTTATATTTCTCCCATAGGCATCCTTCATGTTACTCTCTTCTCAGATACAAATTCTTCCAGGGCCTTCCTCGTCCCCTGCCGGTGAATACTTTCCAAATACTGTTTGAAAACCCCCGACAATTTGTGGAATGCCCTGTCATCAATATCCCGAATTCCTATTGTCTTGAGAAAAACCTCCGGTTCCTCCCCTGCGATCTTTGCCGCCCGGGAAACCGCCTGGCCTTCGGGGTCCTTAAGCGGTATGGGTTTACCCGCTTCGTCGGTCCCCTCAAGAAACCGCGCCCAGCCTGCCAACGCAAGAAGAATAGCCTTATTACCGGCGCCGCTGCGCACCCTATCTCCCAGGGGCTTGAGTACGAAGTTGGGGATCTTTTGGGAACCATCCTCCGCGAGGCGGAGGACCGCATCCCCAATGGCGCGGTTGGCAAAACGTTTGATCAGGGTATCCTTATATTCCGTAAGATCGATGCCCGGAACCGGCGGGATGGTGGGGGTAACTTCTTCCATGTAATGCAGGCGGAGAAATTGCCGCATCAGGGGATCCGATGCGGCATCGGCAACATCGGTATAGCCCATAAGGTATGAGAGATAGGCCAGGGCGGAATGGCTGCCGTTGAGGAGCCGCATCTTCATCAGTTCGTAGGGTTCCACATCGGCGGCCAGCTGCACCCCGGCGGCGGCAAACAGCCTGGGATCAAAACCGGCTTTGGGAGGAATTCTGAAATCATCCTCCAATACCCACTGGATAAAGTCTTCGCAGCAGACCGGCCACTTGTCGGCGATGCCGTACTTTTGTTCCGTTTCCGAAAGAAGCGCAGCATTGGTGTTGGGGGTGATGCGGTCCACCATGGAGCAGGGGAAGGAAACCATATCTGTTATCCACGGTGACAGATCCGGGCAGGTTTGTGCGCAGAAAGACCGGAGGCTCTCTTTAAGGATTCTCCCATTGGAGGGAAAGTTGTCGCAGGACATGATGGTGAGGGGCGCTCCGCCCCTGGCAGCCCTCCGGGAAAGGGCCGCTGCGAGGAATCCCAATATTGATAGGGGATCCCCGGGATGTTCAAGATCGTGTTTTATCATCGGATGCTTCCAGTCCACATCCCCCGCCGCAGTATCCCTGCAATAGCCTTTCTCGGTGATGGTAAGGCTCACCAGGCTTGTTTCCGCATCGGCAATCCGTGCGATAGCCTTTTCCTTATCCGCCGCAGCGTTTACATAGCCCAGGATGGAACCAATCACCTGCGGAATCGCTTCCTCCCGGCCGTTTTTGGCAATAAGGGTATACAGGTAATCCTGTTCCGCGGCGATTTTCGTAAGGGGAAAGGTGTCGGGGATCAGGTTCATCTCAAAGATGCCGGAAGCGGTGAGCCCTTTGGCAAGCAGGGTATCCAGGAAAAAAGCCTGGTGCGCACGGTGAAAATTTCCCAGCCCTATGTGGACGATGGCGGGCCGCAGTGCGTCCCGGGAATAGGCCGGTACCTTAACCGGCGCAGAAATGTTTTTCAAATTACGCTGATTCAGCGGTATCGTATCCATAGCTGTACTTCCTGAAACATTAGACTTGTTCGATAATTCTATTATACCCTATTCCGGTCATGCCTGCCATACGGCCCCGGACCCTGGGACTGATGCCGGGCAGGAACAGTTTGTCTTGTGTTGCCGAAATACCCCAAATCATATAAGCTCCGCTTATGGTTAATATCGCTTTTACCGGGGGCGGTACCGGTGGGCATATATATCCCGGTCTTGCGGTGGTTTCCCGCCTGAAAGAACGTGGGGATTTTCGGGTTTTTTGGGTAGGTTCCAATACGGGGATGGACAGGTCCCTGGCAGAGTCCGCAGGGTTGGAATTTTATGGCATCCCCTCGGGGAAGCTGCGGCGTTATGTTACGCTGAAAAATATCCCCGACATTTTCCGGGTGCTGGCGGGGTTCTTCGCCGCCCGGCGTATCCTGAAAAAGCTCAGGCCCGCGCTGCTTTTTTCCAAGGGCGGCTTTGTCAGCGTGCCCCCCTGCGCCGCCGCGGCTTCCCTGGGTATCCCGGTCTTTACCCACGAATCGGATTACAGTCCGGGGCTGGCTACCAGAATCAATATCCGTTTTGCCAAAAAGATATTTACCGCCTATGAAGATACCGCCCGGTTCCTGCCTCCCAAATACCGGGATCTGGTTACCGTGAGCGGCAACCCGGTCAGGCCCGAATTCAACCATGCCGATGCGGCGCAAAGGGAAGGGAGTGCGGCGGCGGGCCGGGCCTTCCTCGGCGTAAAGGAGGGGGACCGTATCCTTCTGGTTCTGGGGGGCAGCCTGGGGGCACAGGAGATTAACAACCTGGTCCGGGAAAGTCTTGCGGAGCTGACTAAAATTTACACCGTGGTCCATCAGACGGGTCCCAAAAACGAATGGGATGTGGAGGCCTCTGAGCGGTACCGGCCCTACGCCTATATCAGGGACGAGATGCCCCAGGTCCTGGCGGCCGCAGAGATCGTTCTGGGGCGCAGCGGCGCGGGAACAATCTGGGAAAGCGCCGCCTGTGCCCTGCCCATGGTACTGGTCCCCCTGAGCGGATCAGGCACCCGGGGGGATCAGGTGGAAAACGCCCGTTTCTTTGAAAGGGCCGGCGCCGCCGTGGTGCTCCTGGGCTCCGACGCGAATCCGGAAAACCTGGTGAGTACCATCAACGCCATCGCGGGGGATGATGCAAAACGGGCGTCCATGGCCGCCGCTTCCGCCCGCCTGGGAAAGGCCGACGGCGCACAAGTTGCTTCAGCAACACTTATCGCGGAAGCCATTTGCGGGTATATTGAAAAGCAGCTATGACGCCGCGCCTCCTTATGGGGGCGCCTAAATTTTTTCCTGTCGGAAAGCGACCCGGAGGGGGGCATGACGCTGCCGCCGCCTATCGATATTATTTTTATCTTCCTTACCTTTCTTTTGGTAGTCCGCTGTTCTCTCCGGGGCTTTATTGCGGAGCTTATGCCTATAGCCGCCGTGGTTTTGGGCCTGTTGGGCTCCCTCTATACGTATAAGAACGGGGGCGTCTTTCTTCGGGAAAAATTTTTTCCAAATCTCGGCACGATCCCCGAAATTTTAAGCTTTATTGCTATCTTTGTCGTTGTTTTTGGGGCAATCAAATTTCTGGAACATATCATAAAGGATATTATTCAGCGGATGGGGCTCGACGGCGGGGACCGCTTCCTGGGTTTCCTCTTTGGTTTTGTGGAAGGGCTCGTCCTCATCAGTCTGGTGATTTGGCTTTTTACCGTTCAGCCCCTTTTTGACGAAAAGCCCCTGCTGAGACGGAGTGTCTTTGCCGAATACATCCTCCCCATCATCAATGGTAAACATCCGGTGAAGCTCCCCGCGGAAAAACCGGTGAAAAACGCCGAGCCGGCCTCCCCCTCCGCAGGGAGGGTTCTTGAGGGCAGCGATGTTTGAAAACGTCCTGGGCCAGAGCGCCGTGGATCAGTTGGGGAAGGATTTGGGCGCGGGTACCCTTGCCCCTTCCATGCTCTTTTTCGGCCCACTCGTATCCGGTAAGGGAACCACCGCCCTGGAACTGGGACGGGTCCTCTCCTGCGAAGGGGACGCCGCCCATACCACCGCCGTCAGTAAAATCGCCCCCTGGACCTGCGCCTGCTCCGCCTGTGCCCGGCACCGGCTTCTGGCCCATCCCGACCTGCTGCTCCTGGGGCCCCGGTCCTTTTCCGGGGAAATTGCCGCGTCCCGTGCGGTTTTTCTGAGGGAAAGGGAAAGTCCCTCCTCTCAAATTTTATTCATCCGTGCGGTACGGAAGCTTCTGGTCCGTTTTTCTCCGGTCCTCTGGGAGGATGATCCCAGGCTGGGGAAGCTCAACCCCCTGCTTCAATCCCTGGAAGAGGATTTGGACAGTCTCCCCCATGCTGATGAAGCTGGCCGGGAAAAACTCTCCGCCTCCATCCTAAAGGACGCCCTCAAACTCGAGGCCGAGGGGATCGCAGACCTGATCCCCGTGGCCCAGATCCGGCGGGCCGCCTACTGGGGGCATCTGGCCCCTTCGGGTAGGCGGAAGCTCCTGGTGATCGAAAACGCCGACCGCATGCAGGACGGGGCCCGGAATTCCCTCCTTAAAATTCTGGAAGAACCCCCGGACAGGCTCACCATCGTGCTCACCAGCTCCCGCCGGGAGGCGATCCTGCCCACCCTGCTTTCCCGGCTGCGGCCCTACCGCTTCATGAAGCGGGACGAAAAGACCGAGGCGGAGGTGATCCGCAAGGTCTACAAGGAAAATAACGATGCCATGGGCCGCAGCCTCGCTTCCTATCTGGATTCCTTCCTCCCGGTACCCCCGGAGATCCTCTATCCCCTGGGGGCCCTTTTTGCCGCCTCGGCGGCCATGGGCGCCATTGAAACCCTGCGCCGGCGGGGCGGCGCGCCGCCGCCGGAACTGGTGTCCCTGACCCGCCACGCCGCCCCCATCGCCGAAGCCGCCGGGCTCGGGGGGCCCCGGGAACGCAATCAGGAGCTTATCGCCGCAATTCTTGTTAAAACAGAAAATTTCGAGATCCGATCCCTCTTTTCCCGATTTTTGGGGGCTGTGCTCGCTTTTGTTTCGGAGGCTGCCCATGCGGCGGGCGATGCTGCGGCCCAGTCCGGGGCTGTCGCGGGTGAAGCCCACGTAGCGGGAAGCCCCCGGCAAATTGCCTATAACGAAGTATGGAAGAAATGCGCGGTAGAGGCGGACGCCGCGGTGGGGACCTGGAACCAGAGCCCCGCCCTGGCCCTGGAACGGCTTATCACCGGCCTTAAGGCCGGCCTGGCGGAGTTGGTGTGAGAGACTTTATCAAACGGGCCTTAAAAAAACTCAATAAACTCAACCCCGAACAGGTGGAGGATTTGGTCCTTTCCGCCGCAACCGAAATTGACCGGCTGGAAACGGTGCTGGAATCCCTTACCGAGGGCATCCTGGTCTGCGACACCCGGCACAGCCTGGTGATGGCCAACAAGTACGCTGAGCGGCTCCTCCCCATTGCCCTCTTTGAGGCGGGGAATGAGCCTATCTGGACCAGGGTACAGGACGAAAAGGTGGCGCTTTTTTTTGAAGCCACCCTTCTCAGCGGGGACCGGGTGGAGGAACGGGAATTCACCGTGGAAGTGAAGGGCAAAATACGGCTCCTCAGCCTCAGCGTCCTGCCCCTGGTGCGGAACCATCACGTCACGGGCTCCCTCATCCACGTGGAGGACATCACCGACAAGCGGGGCAAGGAAGCCCGGCTGCGGCGGGCGGAAAATCTTGCCAGTTTGACCACCCTGGCCGCCGGGGTTGCCCACGAGATCAAGAACCCCCTGGGCTCCATTTCTATCCATATACAACTGATTCAAAAGGCCCTTGTCCAGAACCGGGAAATGTTTCAGAAGGCCCATCCCGGCGGGGTGGACGGCGTAGGCCAGCAGCCCGATGCCTGGTTCAACCAGATGGACAAATATCTCGGCATCGTGAACGAAGAAATCGACCGGCTCAACCATATCGTGGTGGACTTCCTCTTTGCGGTCCGCCCCATGGACATCAACCCGGTTGAGGGGGACATCAACGTCCTCCTCTCGGAGCTTGCGGCCTTTGTCCGCTACGAGCTTGAGGAAGCCCATATCGAATGTGTTTTGGAACTGGACGACAGCCTGCCGCTCCTCAGCTTTGACGAGCGTTTTTTGAAGCAGGCCTTCCTCAATCTGATAAATAATGCCGCCGCCGCCATGGGCGGGGGGGGGATTCTCACCATAAAAACCGAAAAGCGGGACGCCGAAGCCCTTATCAGCATCCAGGACACCGGTACCGGCATCAGCGAGGAGAACCTTTCCAAAATCTTCGAGCCCTATTTTACCACTAAGGAAACCGGCTCCGGCCTGGGGCTCACCCTGGTGTTCAAGATCATCCGGGAACACCAGGGTGAAATTTCCGTAAAATCCCGGGAAGGGGAGGGGAGTGTTTTTACGATTACCCTGCCCATCCCCCAGAAGGAACGGCGGCTCATCGGCTTTGACGGAGTATAGGCAAATGAAGTTCAAGTTATTAATCGTTGACGATGAAAAGAACATCCGGGAAGGTCTCGCCGCAGCCCTGGAAATGGACGGCCACGAGGCGATCACCGCCGCGGACGGGGCCGAAGGGTGGAAGCTTTTTAGCAAGGGTGATATTGACCTGGTGATCACCGATTTACGGATGCCCGGCATGACCGGGGAGGAACTCCTCCGGCGTATCGGGACCGAAAGTCCGGGGCTCCCGGTGATCGTCCTTACCGGACACGGGACTGTGGAAAATGCCGTGGCGGCCATGCGGGACGGGGCCTACGACTTCCTCACCAAGCCGGTCAACCTGGACCGGCTCTCCCTCTTGGTAAAGCGGGCCCTGCAAAACCGGGAACTGGTCCTCAAGCATCGGCGGATGGAAGAGGAACTGGCGCATCAGAAGCAGTTTGAAACCATCATCGGCACCAGCGCCCCCATGCGCAAGGTCTTCGATACCATCAAACGGGCGGCCCCTACTAAGGCTTCCATTTTGATCACCGGGGAATCCGGGGTGGGGAAGGAACTGGTGGCGGACGCCATCCACGAACTCTCCCCCCGCAAGGGCAAGCCCCTGATCAAGGTCCACTGCGCCGCCCTGGCCGCCAGCCTCCTGGAAAGCGAGCTCTTCGGCCACGAGAAGGGGGCCTTTACCGGGGCCGTGGCCCGCCGCCGGGGCCGTTTCGAGCTGGCCCACGAGGGAACCCTCTTCCTCGACGAAATTGGCGAAATCGATCAGAACATCCAGATCAAGCTCCTCCGGGTACTCCAGGAAAAGAAATTTGAACGCCTTGGGGGGGAGGAAACCATTGAGGCCGATGTCCGCATTGTGGCGGCCACCAACAAGGATCTCAAGGTGGAGATCGAAAAGGGCAATTTCCGGGAGGACCTCTACTACCGCCTCAACGTGGTGAACATCCACGTGCCCCCCCTGCGGGAACGGAAGGACGACCTCCCCCTGCTCATCACCGCCTTCCTCAAAGAATTTGCCGAGGAAAACGGCAAGGCCCTGGAGGGCATCGACCCAAAGGCCCGGTCCATCCTCTACGCCTACGACTGGCCCGGCAATGTCCGGGAACTGCGGAACTGCATGGAAAGCGCCCTGGTCATGGCCAAGGGTTCCACCATCACCGAAGACGACCTTCCCCCCACGCTGCGGCAGGGCAGCGACGAAGGCTGGATTCGCATCCCCCTGGGAACCCCCCTGGAAGAATCGGAAAAGATCATCATCCGGGACACTCTTTCCGTGCTCAAGGGCAACAAGAGCCGGGCCGCCGAGACCTTGGGCATCGGACGAAAGACATTGCACCGCAAGCTCGCCGAATGGGGAGAGGGGGATAATGAGGAATGAATATTAGGGAATTGTTCAGGAGGATGAGAGTTTTTTGACTTTTTCAAGGGGAAATATTGCGGTTTTCCAATCGGCGCATAAAATTACCCCCTGCTCACCCCTCATTCCGCCTTAAACCTGTCCCGTCGCCCGCCATTTTTCAATCCGGTCATAGGCGGCGTTGATTCGGGCCGATTTGTCCGTAGCTTTCTTCATATTTGCCGCATGCCCCGCGTGGCGGTCCGGGTGGTGTATCTTGAGGAGCTTCTTGTAGGCGGCTTTACATTCCTCCGCCGATGCCCCCGGGTCCAAACCCAGTTCGGCAAAATCCTGCCGCAGCGCCGCCGGGGCCGTTCCGGCCGTGCCGCCATCGGCTCTGCCGCCGCCTGTCTTTCCGGCGCCGCCGCTTCCGGCTGTGCTGTAAGCGCCGCCCGGTTCTTCATCAACGATCCCTCTCCACCTGTCCCTGCGTGCGGAACCGCCCCCAAGGAAATCATTCAGCTCATCAAAAGCCGCGTCCAGGTCCGGATCGCCCCCCCACGGACGCTCCCGGCCGGTCCGGCCAAAGATCTTTTCATCCTCATTGTTGAGGTAACTCTTGATTACATCCCCCAAGCGGTCAAAGACACCCATAAACCTACTATAACATAAAGCGCTTCCCCATTACAGCGGTAATGTCCTATAATCACCCCATGGAATCAACCCTGCTTACCGCCGATGATGTGGCGCAGCAGCTCAGGATAAAAAAATACACCGTTTATGAGCTTATCAAACGGGGAGAACTCCCTTCCTCAAGGGTGGGCAAGCAGGTCCGCTTTTCCCAGGAAGATATCAGGCGCTACCTTGAGGCCAACAAAACCGGTCCCCAGCCTATGCTCCGCAAACCCCTGGGGGACTTTCACCCGGAGGGTATTTCTGAAACCCCGTCCCCCCAGGCCGCCCAGGCAGGTTCACCTGCCCTTGTCATCAGCGGCCAGGATCGCTGCCTGGACCTCCTGGTAAGCCGGATTGCCGAGGCCGGGATCGCCGCCCTCCGCTCCTACGTGGGCTGTTATAACGGGCTTTATGCCCTCTACCACGGCAGGGTGACCATGGCCGCTTCCCACCTCTGGGACGGGGAGACCGATACCTACAACTATCCCTTTATCCGCCGCCTTTTGCCGGGGCTTCCCGTGGGGGTCCTCCGCCTGGCGGGGCGTATGCAGGGCTTCTATGTCAAAAAGGGGAATCCCCTCAATATTCATGACTGGAAGGACCTCGCCCGGCCCGATGTCACCATAGTCAACCGGGAACGGGGCTGCGGTACCCGGATTCTCCTGGATCAGAAGCTCCGCCGCGCCGGCCTTAAGCCCCAGGATATCCGCGGCTATGGCCGGGAATCCACCACCCACATGGCCTGCGCCGGTATTGTCTCCCGGGGGGGCGCCGATGCAGGCATTGGCTGTGAAAAGGGGGCGGAACATGCAGCCGGGGTGGACTTTATCCCCCTCCAGAACGAGTGGTACGATTTTGTGTTCCGCCTTTCGGACCGGAATACCGCTGCGGTACGGAACCTTCTTTCCTATGTTCCCTCCCCGGAATTCAAACAGGACCTCCGGATGATGGGGGGCTACGACCTTTCCCAAACCGGTATATACGAGGAATTTTAAAGTCTTGAATAAGTTTCCCCCATTTGTTACACTGAGGGGATATTATAGAGTTTATTAACGGAGTTTGATAAATGGGTGTGCTCAGTATTGTACTGTTGGTGTTTTTTGTCATTACGGCGCTTCTGCTGGTGCTGCTGGTATTGATCCAGAATGAGGAAGGGGACAGCCTGGGGGGGATTTTTGCCGGGGGCAGTTCTTCCGCTTTTGGTTCCCGTTCGGGCAACGTATTAACCAGGGCGACCTCCGTATTGGGGGCCCTGTTTCTGGTGCTCAGCCTCAGCCTTGCCATTATAAACCGGACCCCCGGCGATTCCGGGGTTGAATCCGCAGGGCGCAGGCTGTCAACCGATGGGGCCGGAAGCAGCTGGGTGGAAGATGAATTCAAGGCCTCAGAAAGCGGGAATCTCCCTTCTACCGAAGCGGCGGAAACAGGATCAGAGGGGACTGCAGAATAGGGCCTGCGTTTAGGCTTGGCGGAGGTTTAAGATGTTCCTGCATGATGTATTTCCAATGGATCTCATCAAGATTGATTTAAAGGCGGAAGATAAAGAAGATGTCTTTGAAGAACTGGTGGATCATTTTTGTCAGGTAGAAAATATCAATGCCCGGGAGGAAATTCTCGAAGCCCTGCGGGCCCGGGAATCCAAGATGTCCACCGGGATTCACAAGGGTATAGCGGTCCCCCACGGCAAGACAAATGCCGTAGCTGAGGTCTACGGGGTGCTGGGAATCTCCCGCAAGGGGATCGATTATGACGCCCTGGATGGGGAACCGGTGTACCTCCTCTTTATGGTGCTGGCCCCGCCTACGGATTCGGAAAAGCATCTGCGGGTCCTCAAGCGCATGGCGGAATTATTGGAAAATCCCCAGTTTTATACGGAGATCCTCTCCCAGAAGGGAGTTCAGGGAGTCCATCAGGTTATCTGCAAGTATGAAGAGATCTTCCTTGCCGGTGATTAAAGCGGTTTATTATGGATAAAATTTCCTCCAATGCCCCCCCCGCCCAGGCCCCGCAGGAGGAATTGATCCCGGGTTTTGACGGAGCAGACCGGGAGGTGCTGGGGCACCTCCTTAAAATTGAGGCCGAAGCCGCCGCCCTGGTGGACGACGCCCAGGCCGAAGCGGATCGCCGCATTGCCGAGGGCGAACGGCAGAACCGGTCCCGCTATGATGAACAGTACGGCAGGGAAGCGGCGGAACTTGAACAGGGCTATAAAAAAGAGGCGGCCGCGGCAAAAGAAGATTATCAGAATCAGATTGAATCCTACCGGAAAAGCCTGGATGCCATTACGGTTAACCGGGACCGTTTCAGCGCCCTGATGGATGATTTTTTGGAAAAGGGGTGACAGGATGCCGGGTATAGGGGAACGGGCTTACCTATATGCCAAGGACTGCGGGATTATCGGTAAATCCTTCATTGGAAAACGGGTCCCCGTCCTTGGTCAAGTAAACTGTCTTTCCGACCTGGACCGGCTGATCTTTCCCCTTTCCGGCAGGGAACTCCCCGAGCGGGAACTGCTCCTGGACCTTGAAAAACGTATCACCCGCCGGTCGGTAAAACAAATTGTTACCATCGTAAATTCTTTTTTCTCCCCCCCGGAACTTTTGGTGCGCCTGGTGCGGGCCTACGAATACTCTGACCTTAAATCCAGCCTGAGCGCCCTGGTCACCGGGGATGCGAGCCTTCCTGATTTTACGGATATCAAACCCTTTGGAACCGTCAAGTTTAAGGCTTTTCCGGATTTAAACGCCATGCTTGGTGGTACCGAGTTTGAATTCCTCATTCAAAATACGGAGCTGAGCCGGGAAGGGGACCCTATCGGCGCCCAGATAGCGCTGGATTGCCACTACTACACCAGCCTCTGGAAGGCGATGCGGGTTCTGCCCAAATACGACCGCGGCGCCGCGGAACGGATCCTGTCCCAGGAAATATCCCTCCGCAACAGTATCTGGGTCCTGCGGCTGCGGACCTACTACGGCATGGATGCCGATGAGGCGGGAAAACACCTGATGGACATTATGGTCAAAAAAGGCCGGGGCCCTGAAATTTCCCTGGCCGCCGATGCCCGTATCGCCCTTTCCCTGCCCCTGGATACCCGGTCCGCCTGGGCCGGCTGGAAGCAGGAGCGCTTCCTGAATCCCGAAAAACCAGGCCAGTCCTGGCAGGCGGACCCCCGGCATTTCCAGAACGCCGCTTCGGAACACCTCTACCGGATGGTTCTCCATGCCTTCAGGCAAAAGCCCTTTTCCATAGACGCCGCCTTCTGCTTTGTCAAACTGAAACAATTTGAAGAGGACCTCCTTATCAGCGTTGCCGAAGGGCTGGGACTGGGGATGTCCAGCCGTGATGTACTTGCCCTCCTGGAGGTGGAGCTATGATCCGTCCCCGGAAGATGAAGCACATTGAGCTTACGGTTTTAAGCCGGGATGTGGACACGGTGATCGAATACCTGGGCCGCCGCCGGATCATACACTTTTCCGAAGAATCGGAATATCCAACGACCCCGGAAACCTTCCCTGCGAGCGGCGAGGGCAGCAGAATCGCACTCCGGGGCGGCGCGCCGGAGCCGATGGGTAATCCCGCTTCACGGGGAGCCGCTAAGGTACCTGCGGTCACCGCCCATACCCTGGACGAAGCCGCCTATAAGCATACCCGGGAGAACCTGGAAAAGATCCGGTCCGCCGCCGCTTTTTTAGAGGTGAAACTTCCCTCTGAACCTGATGAGGCCAGCGTCTTCCCCTCCGGGACCGAAGATGTTTTAACCGCCGCTCTCAGCGATGCGGCGGCGAATTTAGCGGTACGGGAAAATGAGGCGATCCAGGAAAGGCGGAAGGTCGAGGAAACCCTGAACGAAGCACGGGCTTTTGCCAACCTGAACGCCCCCTTTGCCGATCTGGACCAGCTTTTCTACCTTACCCTCCGGGTGGGCCGCCTGGACATTAAACAGCAGGCGGTACTTCGGCAAAACCTGGGGGACCGGGCGGTGATCATCCCCCTGGACGGCGAAGGGGGCAACCGTATCCTGGCGGCGGCATCCCGGAAGGGCCGTTTTGCCCTGGATTCGGAACTGAAAAAGGTATTTTTTACGCCCATTGCCGTCCCCGAGGGTTACAAGGGGATTCCCGGCGAACTCCTTGCGGGGCTGGAAAAACGGCTCAAAGGGGCGGAAGCGGAACTGGAAGCGCTCCGGCGGGAGAAGGCGGCGCTCAGGGAAGAGGCCGGGGCCGGCCTCCGCAGACTTGCCGCTTCCTACCTGATGGCCGTCATTGTGGAACAGATCAAGGGCAAACTGGTCGCTACCCGGAGCATTTATCTGCTCTCCGGCTGGGTCCCTGCGGATGCGGTAATCAGCCTGGCGGCGGATATGGAAAAGCTCACCGGGGGCCGGGTGGCTATCCGGGCCTTCAATCCCGAGGAAATACGGGACGTGGCGGAGGGCCGGGAAAAAGTGCCCGTTTTCCTCAAACACGGGGCCTTTGTAAAGGGCTTTGAAGGGGTGGTTTTTTCCTACGGCGCCCCCCTCTACGGCACCATCGATCCCACCCCCTTTGTGGCGGTCTTTTTCACCATCCTTTTCGGGATCATGTTCGGGGATGTGGGCCAGGGTCTGGTTCTTTTGCTCATCGGTATCCTGACCGGCAAGCGGGGGCTCAAATCCTTCGCCGGTTTCCGGGCCTATTCAACCCCCCTCATTGCGGTGGGAATTTCATCCACGGTGATGGGCTTACTCAACGGTGAAGTTTTTGCCAACGGGGAACTGCTGATAGCCCCTACCCAGGCCCTGCTGGGCTTCTTCATGAACATTTTCGGCATAGCCGGGGAGCCCCCGGAACGGATACTCCACCTGATACCGGAAAAGGGCAATGTGATGAAGCTTTTTTACTTCTTCGGCTTTACCATTGGGGTGGGTATCATCCTTAATTCCATCGGCCTTGTCATGAACATCGTGAACAAGTGTATCACCAAAAAATACGAAGGGGCTTTTTTCTCCAAAACCGGCCTGGCGGGGCTCCTCTTTTTCTGGTACGCCCTGTTCATTGCGGTCCGGATCATCCTGGGGGGAAGCTTCGCCAATTTTGACCTTATCGGCCTCATCCTCCCGGTGATCTGCATCTTCTTTGGGCCTGCAATCTGGCGGCTCATCAGCGGGGAGCGGCCCATACTCGCCGAGGGGCTCATGCCTTTCATCGTGGAGGGATTTGTTGAAATCCTGGAAACCCTTTCAACCTATATTTCCAATACGGTGAGCTTCCTCCGGGTGGGGGCCTTCGCCCTTTCCCATGCGGTGCTTTCCTTCATCGTGTTTACCCTTTCGGAGATGGTGGCCGAAAACCCCGCGGGGCCGGTGTTTTCCCTGTTCATCATGGTACTGGGGAACGCCGTGATTATTCTTCTTGAGGGCATGATCGTGGCCATTCAGGTGGTCCGCTTGCAATATTACGAATTTTTCAGCAAATTCTTTACCGAAACAGGGGTGCCCTTTGTGCCCTTCCGGTTCCGTAAGGAAGTGAAAGAATGATGATAAGGAGAAGGGTATGATGAAGCGTGTTGTTATCTTATTGGTTGTGGCCTTGTTTGTGGTGGCTGTGCCGGTCTTTGCCCAAGAAGCCGCTGCGGGCTCTGAAGCGTCGGGCAGTACGGCGGTCTGGAAGTACTTTGCGGCTGCCCTGGCGGTGGGTATTTCCTGTATCGCCGGCGGTGTCGCCGTAGGCCAGATTGGGGCCGCAGCCATGGGCGCCATGAGCGAAAACCCGGAACTTTCCGGTAAGGCCCTGCCCTATGCCGGGTTGGCCGAAGGTATCTGTCTCTGGGGTTTCCTGGTGGCCCTGCTTATCCTGATCCTGTAAACCGAAGGGTAAAACCGGAGGTTTTTTGTGGATTATTTCTTTATCGGGGACCCGGAACTGCTTACCGCCTTCCGTTTTGTGGGGATTGGCGGCGTTCCGGTCGGGGACGCCGATGAGGCCAGGGCGGCCTTCCTCCGGATCACCCGCGGCTGGAACGAAACCGCCGGTGCGGTGCTCCCCGAAACCGGGGCCGAGGGCTGCCGGGTTCTGATCATCACCGAAGAAGTGGCGGACTGGCTGGGGGATCTCCTGATCGACTGGCAGCTCGCGGACCAGTATCCCCTGATAGTGGAGATTCCCGGGATCATGGGCCGGCTTGAGGGCCGCAAAACCCTGGTAGACTCCATCCGGGAAGCCATCGGCATTCATGTGTAGTTGAGGACAAAATGGAAGAATTGCAGTCAACCGAGGTCCTGGATCGTGAGATCCTTGAGGACGCCCGGAAAAAAGCCTACCGGATTCTCAAAACCGCCGATGACACGGTAAAGTCCAACGCCGCCGCCTGGGACAAGAAGACCCGGGGCGCGGTTGCGGAACTGAAACAGCGCTATGCCGAACGTGGCAAACGGGTGGGGGAGGAGATCATGGCCCGGCTGCCCCTGGACAAGCGGCGCACCGAGTCGGAAAAGATCGAGGGGCTTCTGAATGCTGCCGTTGACAGTTGGTACGCCGGACTTGGCCGGGATCGGGTCCTTTCTATTCTTGAAAAAGAACTGCGGAAGCGCCTTGATGACTGTCCTGAATTCAATCCGGCTGGTTTTCGGGCTGTTTTTCATAATTTTGATGCCAAAGAAGGGGAGGCCCTGCTTAAAAAAGTCCTCCCCCAGGGCAAATGGGACAGCGAAGCCGCCCCCGCCGATGGGGCGAACAAGTACCCCGAAATCGTTATTGATTCCAAAACCGTGAAGATCACCTCATCAATACAGATGGTGACAGGTACCCTTTTGGGGGATTACCGCTCGGAGCTTACCGAAGCGCTCATCGGGTCAGCTTTTGTTGAAGGCAATATCTCCATAGGGGGTCTTGCATGAGCGACATAGAAAAGAAGAATTTTAACCACAAAGAGCACAAAGGACACGAAGAAGAAGTAGAATTCATTTCCTTCCTCTTCGTGTTCTTTGTGTCCTTTGTGGTTGATTTCTCTTCTTCTATCAGGAGGATTGCATAATGATAGAAGGGAGAGTAAAGCGTATATCAGGCCCCATCATCCGCGCGGAGGGACTCGGCGGGGCCGGGCTTTTTGACGTGGTGGAAGTGGGGGAGAAGCGGATCATTGGGGAGATTGTCCGCCTTGAAAAGGCGGAGGCGGTGATCCAGGTCTACGAGGATGACACGGGGCTCCAGGTCGGGGCCCTTGCGGCGTCCACCGGGCGGCCCCTTTCGGCAAAGCTCGGTCCCGGCCTGATGGGGACTATCTACGACGGGATTCAGCGGCCCCTGGAATTCCTTTTTAAGCAGAGCGGGGCCTTTATGGACCCCGGCGCCCGGGGCGAGCCCCTGGATTCATCAAAATTGTGGAAATTTGCGCCTGATCCGGACTTGGCCGCCAAGATCGCCGAAGGCGAAAAGGTGGAAGCAAAGCCGGGGCTGGTTTTGGGCAGCGTAAAAGAGACTGAAAGTATCACCTGCAAGATCATGGTTCCCCCCAACACCAAGGGTGGGACCATCACCTTCCTTGCGGCGATGAGCGAGTTGAACTGTGATGCCATTGCCGCCAAGACCAGCCGGGGTGAAGACATCACCCTTTCCCAATGGTGGCCGGTGCGTATACCCCGGCCGGGCGCGGAGCGGCTTTCCCCGGATCAGCCATTGGTTACCGGGGAGCGGGTTATCGACGTGTTTTTCCCCCTGTCCAAAGGGGGGACTGCCGCCATTCCCGGCGGCTTCGGCACCGGGAAGACCATGACCCAGCACGCCATTGCCAAGTGGTGCGATGCCGACGTGATCATCTACATCGGCTGCGGGGAGCGGGGCAACGAAATGACCGATGTGCTCACCGAATTCCCCGAGTTACAGGACCCCCGCACGGGCCGTTCCCTCATGGAACGGACTATCCTTATCGCCAATACTTCCAACATGCCCGTAGCGGCTCGCGAAGTTTCCATATACACCGGAGTGACCCTGGCGGAATTTTACCGGGACATGGGCTACCATGTGGCGATCATGGCGGACTCCACCAGCCGCTGGGCGGAGGCACTAAGGGAACTTTCCGGCCGCATGGAAGAGATGCCCGCTGAAGAAGGTTTCCCCGCCTATCTCCCCACCCGGCTTGCGGAATTCTACGAACGGGCCGGCCGGGTCCGCACCCTTTCCGGCTTCGAGGGTTCGGTTTCCATCATCGGGGCGGTGTCCCCCCCGGGCGGCGACTTTTCCGAGCCGGTGACCCAGCACACCAAGCGTTTCATCCGCTGTTTCTGGGCACTGGACCGGGACCTGGCAAACGCCCGGCATTACCCGGCTATCAGCTGGATCGATTCCTACTCGGAATACGCCGCGGAAGTGCAGCCCTGGTGGGAAAAGGTGAACCCTCAGTGGGCAACATCCCGCCAGCAGGCCCTGGACCTCCTTAAGCGGGAACAGCGGCTTGCCGAGATCGTCCGGCTCATCGGTCCTGATGCCCTCCCCGATGATCAGCGGCTGGTGCTTATTGTCGCCGAGATACTCAAGGACGGTTTCCTCCAGCAAAATTCTTTTGACGATGTAGACATGTACTGCGTCCCTGCCAAACAAGTGCGGCTCTTGGAACTGATCATGAACTTTTTCGATAGGGCTGAACTCTGCATCAAACTGGGGGCGCCCCTCACTAAAATCACCTCCCTGCCCATCCGGGAACGGCTTTCCCGGCTCAAGAGCTCTGTCAAAAACGATGAACTGGGGGGCCTAGAAGATTTTGAGGGTGAGATGCGCACATCCATGGAAGAGCTTGAGCGGAGTTACCGCAGCAAGGAAATGCTATGAAGGGAATCGAATACCGGGGTTTAGACCGGATAGAAGGGCCTGTGGTGATCACCAGCCGGAGCCGGAACGTGGGCTTTAATGAAGTGGTGGCGGTCTATGACCGGGAAGAGGGCCGCCGGCTGGGCCGGGTGGTGGACATGAGCGAAGACTGGACCGCCATCCAGCTTTTCGGCAGCAGCACCGGCCTTTCCGCCGCAGACGCTCGTGTGGAATTTCTGGAAAAGCCCATGGAACTGCGGGTTGGTCCGGGGCTTCTGGGCCGTATCTTCAACGGCCTGGGTGAACCCATCGACGGCTACGGGGATATTTTTTCCTCTACCAGCCTTGACGTGAACGGCCTCCCCATCAACCCCTATGCCCGGACTTACCCACGGGACTTTATCCAGACCGGTATTTCCGCCATTGACGGCATGAACACCCTGATCCGGGGGCAGAAGCTCCCGATATTTTCCGGGAACGGCCTGCCCCACAACCACCTCGCCGCCCAGATCGTCCGGCAGGCGAAGATCATCTCCTCCGATGAGCCCTTTGTGGTGGTCTTCTGCGCCATGGGGGTCAAGTACGATGTGGCCCGGTACTTCCTGGACGACTTTGAACGCACCGGCGTCCTGGCAAATGTGGTGGTCTTCCTCTCACTGGCGGACGCCCCCAGCCTGGAACGGCTCGTGGCCCCCAAGTGCGCCCTCACCGCCGCGGAGTACCTGGCCTACGAAAAAAACATGCACGTCCTCGTGGTGATGACCGACATGACCAACTACTGCGAAGCCCTGCGGGAAGTTTCCTCGATCCGGGGGGAAGTCCCCAGCCGCAAGGGCTACCCCGGCTACCTCTATTCTGATTTGGCCAGCCTCTACGAGCGGGCGGGCAAAATTTCCGGCTCCTCTGGCTCCATCACCCAAATCCCGATCCTCACCATGCCCAACGACGACATCAGCCACCCCATCCCGGACCTTTCCGGCTACATCACCGAGGGCCAGATCGTCCTTGACCGGGAGCTCACCCAGCGCGGGGTCTATCCCCCGGTGGCCGGCCTCCCCAGCCTTTCCCGGCTCATGAAGGACGGCATCGGCCCCGGCATGACCCGGGAAGACCACAAGGACGTTTCCAGCCAGCTCTTTGCCGCCTATTCCAAAGTCAAGCAGGTCCGCAACCTCGCCTCGATCATCGGTGAGGAGGAGCTTTCCGAGGCGGACAAACGGTACTTAAAATTCGGCGAAAAGTTTGAGCAGATCTTCCTGACCCAAAGCGAATTTGAAAACCGCGATATCGGCCGCACTTTGGACCTGGGCTGGGAGGTGCTTACCGAGATACCGCGGGATGAACTGCTGCGGATCAAGCAGGAGTTGATCGAAAAGTACCTCGACCCGATATTGGCGAGACAGAAGGGGGAAGCGGTTTAGTTTGACATCTTCCTACTGGTTAGATATACTGGTTTGTAGGGAGTATATATGATCATTGGAACCTTTGCCGCCAAGACCCATTTATCCGAAATGCTTGATGAGATTCAGAAGGGAAAAGACTACACCATCACCAAGCGCGGGAAGCCTATAGCACGGCTAGTCCCTTTTTCGGAGGATAAAAAAACACGCCGGGAAATAACCCTGGAACTCAAGGAAATTAGAAAAAGAACAATCGGCAAACCCTTTGATATCCGCGAAGCAATAGAAGAGGGCAGGCCGTGAATTATATTTTAGATTGTTCATTCATTGCCCCCTTAATACTTGCCGAGGATGATTCAGAGCGGGTAGAGAAAGCATTTAACAAGATAAAAGAAACCGATGTCATATATGTGCCGCAGTTGTTTTGGTACGAAATAGCGAATGTAATGAAGAAAGCAGTCGCGAGGAAACGTATAAGCAGCGCCGATGCCATAAACGGCCTGGGGTTATTGTCCGGATATTCTTTACATACCGACGCAGAAACCGGCAGCATCTATACGATATTATTATTGGGGCTTGCGGAAAAATATGATCTTTACTGTTATGACGCTTCATATCTCGAACTGGCAATCAGAAAAGGCGGCGTTGTGGGAACAAACGATACTAAGCTTACAGCGGCCTGCAAGAAGGCCGGTGTTAAAACTATTTTGTAGAAATGGGGCAAGCGCCCCTTGATCCTATTCTCGATCCTGGTGGCGCAGAAGGGGGAGATGCGGTAAGGTTATTGTACAACATCATATTGCACCAATCCCCAATGGGTACCAATTTTTGACGGCCCGCCTGATATTTTTATTGAATCAATATCCGATGGAATGGTTAATGTCAACTCAAAATTTCCGGTCCTGTTATTTTTTCCGATTTTACCGTCATACCCAAATCCCTTTGAATAACCGTTTATGCCGATGGATTCAATGCCAGTAAGGCTGCTGCCGGATCAACAAAAACCTGGGCCATAAGTTCTTTTGAAATATTCCTGACGCGGGCCTCCATTTTATCATTTCGATATTTTGAGGTGTTTGTACTCAGCGCGGCATATTGCTTTATGGTATTATTTGCCTGGGTTACCAAATTTTTTTTCGCGCCTTCCCGTTGGGTATATTCATACAAAAATGAACAATCCCCCCATTTGATCGCCTCCGCGACAAGTTCGGCATCTGTCATGGTACTTGCCGCTTGTTCGGCCGGCGGCCTTGGGCTTTTAACCTGTGAACCATTATTGGCGCCTGAACTGCTTCCATTGTCGCCGGAACGGCTGCCATTGCCAGAATCAGACAAAGAATTTAAAGAAGCGCGTCCGGCAAAAAACGCCGTAATTGTTAAGAAGCACATTACCTTCAAAACAAAGAATTTTTTCATAACAGCTCCTTCCGTAAAATTATCTTAAAAACCTACCTGATTTTAAGATAATGAGCCAATAGACATAAATATCATATATTATAATTAGTTTATAGCTGATTGTAAAGCTCTTTTACTAGCTATTAGCATAAAAATATGAGTCTGAGGGACCTTTTTATCCTAAATTTAAAGAAAATCAGAAAATCTGAGGGCCTTTCGCAGATGAAATTGGCGGAAAAGTGTAATACCGCCGCAAGTTATATCGGAGAAATCGAAATTGGCAGGAAATTTCCCTCCGTAGAGATGATTGAAAAAATCGCCGGAGCCCTCAAGGTGGAGCCCTACCTGCTTTTTAAGGAGGAGCGGCCAAAGCCTTCCATAAGTACAGAAGCGCGGACCTTATATGCCAGACTTTCGCTCAAAGACCGGGACGCTTTTAACGGTCTGCTTATGTTGGCCATGGGGCGTGGTCTTGAAGCGGCCGTCACCCCTGAACAGCCGGAGGCTCCCCCGGACGAACAACCGGGAAGCGCGGAATAGCGAAGCCGAAACTACCGGATGGGGTTAAAAAAACAGGCGATGAAGGTTAATTTGGCGGCAGATAGTCCGCAGCTGCCGTCAAACCCCTTGATATTCCATCGCTTCTAATTCTTCCATGACCCGGACAATGTATTAACCAAAGTGTTAATTGAACAACCCGTTCCTGCGGATGTCATCCATGATGTCGGCGTAAATTGCCTGTTCCGCTTCGGACATTGCCTTGTTGTTATCAATAATGTTCTGTATATTGCGGACTATCTGGTCATTGATGCTTTTCTTGGCTCCAATATACAGCACATAAGCCTGATACCGTTCTTCCCTGGTTGATCTGGTCCTGATAAATCTCCACCAATCGGCAACCTTGCGGACGCCGGTATAAGAAGCGTTACTCAAAATTTCTGTGGTTACTGTCAAACCTCTTTCAATTTCATCCCCATTGGACCCGCTGATTTTGGCCTGCGCATTATCCTGCACCGATGTAGCAATGAGGGACGCAATCTCCCTGGGGCCATCTACATTACTTGTCCATGCAACAATAAAATCCTTGTCCCGGCCCTCATCTGAAATCACAAAGCAATAGTTGTCTTTGTATTCATCCAGCTTTTCTACGGCTAAATTTCCCCCGGACAAATAGGCATCTATCCATTTCGGCGTAGCAACACTCATTGCCCCCTTATCATCAAGGATCTCCGGTCCTGACGCACACCCGGCAAACATCGACAGCACGATCGCCGCAGCGCATAACAAAAATCCCTTCCTTCTTTCAATCACCTTCATCTCTTTTCTCCTGAACAAATATTTCCAAGCCGGCGCTGTAACACATCGCCTTTAACGGCTTATCTTTCATAATGAATCAAGGTACGCATCAAATTCCTTTGCAAAGCCGCTTTCGGTAATTACCGTTTCCGCGCTGCGGATTGCCCTTTGCTTTGATTCGTTTTGACTTCTATGCCCTTCCCGGTCATTTGCGGAAAAGGACAATAACTCATTTCCCTCTTTGTCCATTAAAGAGGCGGTCAGTATAAATCGTGTGTAGTAATACTGCGTGTCATCAAAAGGCGCATCTTCTGTTTTAAAATCCGCTTTTAGGGTATAGGGTCTGTCTGCCGGGGATGAGCCTGCTGCTGCGGCGGTTCTAAAGCCCTGTTTGGAAAAAACCGAGGCAAAGGCTTTTGCGATACGGCTGTCCACATCCCCTGTCACCGCTGCCCGGATAACAATCAATGCCGTTTGTTCCCGCAAAGATGAGCGTATCCTGTTCGCGTTTCCATAGGCGGGCCCTTGGTTCGCTGCGTCCGGGTTCAGCACTCCGAGGATGTTGTAAAAATTATCCGTCAGTTCCGCAATACCTGCGGCAAAGCCAAGGTCTGCATAGGCGGTGAAGCTGCCGCTTGCCTTTTCTGCGGCTTCTTGCAGAGACCTGATCAGCGCTTCATTCTCCTGAATCAGCGCCGTATACCGGGCTGCGCCTTCGGCCCGGTTCATTCGTGCGCTTGCATAGACAACATTGTTCCGCTTATCGGCCCAGACATCCCTTCGAACACCGGCCAGTCCTGAAACGGCCGACACAGTCATAAGTTCCTGTAATAGTTTTCTGTCTTCCCCTGTTTCGCCTGTTTCTTTCCCCTTCTTTCGCTGTACTTTGTTCTCTATGACCCGGCTAGACCGGGTTATTGCTTGAACATCGACTTTAAAGACCCGGACAAGGGCAGTCATGGCGGCATCTTCCGCAGCGTTTCTGTCGGCGCCGGTCTCTACGACGCAGAGCCAGTCATGGCCGGGGTATGCGTCATCGGGATTGGTTACCCAGAGCGGGGCCTTATTGGCGGGACTTGACGCGCAGGAAAAGAGCAGGAGGGAAAGGGGGAGAAGGAAAAGCCGATTCCGTGTCTTGTAATTTGATAATTTTAGTGGTAAAATAAAAAAAGTGAGGAAATTATGTCTGACACCGAGTTGCTTTTGAAGGAAATTGAAGGGCTTCCCGCTGATTATATGGGTGAAATCCTTGATTTTGTGGGTTATCTCAAACATAAAGCCCCCTCGGCGGTAAAAATATCCACAACCCATGAGGACTTTACCAAAAACTTGGCGGAAATTAGGCAACTTTGCAAAGACTCTTCGATTACCGTTGATAGTTTTCTTGAAGAACGCCATGCAGAAACAGAACGTGAGGAAGTGAAGTACCGCCGTGCATTCCACCATGAAGGCAAAAAATGATCTATGTTCTGGACGCTTGCGCCATTATTGCTCTTATCAAAGAGGAACCAGGCGCCGGTGTGATTCAAAATTTGATAGAACAGGCTATAGATGGAGAAATAACGCTTTGTATGAACATGGTCAATCTTATTGAAGTTCACTATGGTTTTTTCCGTGATAGGGGCAAGGAAGCTGCCGATGTCATTCTTGATCATATCTATAAAATGCCCATACAATTTCACCCCATGATAGATGAGAAAATTTTTTATGAAGCATCGAGGATCAAGTGAACGTATACAATGTCTCTGGGTGACGCTATTGGCCTTGCCACCGCCATAAACCTGGAGGGCGTTTTTGTCAGTTCCGACGGCGAACTTGTGGAGCCGAAAACCCAGGAACACGCCCCGGTTTTCTGGTTCCGGCCCCCCAAACAAAAGGGCTGAATCCGCAGAGACGTTGTTTTTGTTCAAATCACAAAATGGCATATTCCTCACTACTCCTTCGGTTTTCTAAACTTGGTGACAGGCAGTTTTTTCTTCCCCAGTATCATTCATAATTTCACCGAATTCAATATATTGAAAATGGTTTTATTTTTTATCTGCTGATTCGGTATCAGGCACTATGGGCGCATCCACACGATGTATTATCTGTGAATTCCTGACCAATGATTCTAAACTACTGATGCAGCTTATTGAAGGTGGTATTTTTTTATAGGCATATTTATCTCCGGAGGATGGCCAGATTGATTTTTCCAACATTGATTTAGCAAAAGGTTCACCATACTTATAAATATTTTCTATCATATCTGCAATTCTTTTATGTAATTGAATATCTTCATTAGGACAATCAATTCTAAGTCTGGAAAGAATTTGCAAAGCATCAGTTTTATTACTCATTTTCTTGATCCCGCTCAATAAATAGTTTCCTAATATCTTCCATTGTTTGTTGCTCTGCAAATTCCCAGCCATTTCCTTTAGTCATTGTCCACAGTTTTTGAATAATAAAATCCAATACAACTTGTTTGTAAACAATTCCTATGCAAATGCAGAATATAATAAAGAAGAAGAAAAAGAATAAGTTTAATGGCCATTTATCATATATTGATAAAATAAATTGATATATGTTCATCCCAACCACCTTTTACTCCCATCCCCCGCCATACGCCGCTTACTGCGTAATCTTCCTGATACGGTGATTATCTAAATCCGCAACATACACATCACCCTCGTTATCAAACGCCATAACCAGATCCTTTGTGGTACTTCCCCGCTATCAAAAATGTATATCTACCGCATCTGCGGAGAAATCCTTTATTACACAAAGACGTCCGGCATACATCAGATGCCTTTACGTTCATCTGTCACCTTTTTTTCAGCTCCTTATAGCTGCATCTTGAGTTACAATGATCGTCTACAAAACAACCTCTATCACACCCGTAAATATGTCCATCTTTATGGATCACTTTAGTAAGATTAACCCCCCAAATTTGTTTAGCTTCATCTGTTGGATCCACAAGTAAATGAAAGCAATTCTCATAAATTGTCGTAGCCATTTTTTCTTCCTTCGCGGGGCTTTCCCCGCCATCAAAAATTGTTTATGTCCACCGCATAAGCGGAGAACTTTGTTATGCAAAGACACCCGGCCATACCAGACACCTTTGCACTACTCCCTTCCTACTCCCTTTACTCCCATCCCCCTGCCGAGCCGTATACTCTGCTGTCTAGCGCATCTCCGGCATTTACGGTAGTGTTTCTTTTCCTACTACTCTGTATATATACAGCATGGCCGTTACCACTGGTTGCTGTGTTTTCATTAGAGCCAGTGGTATGTGTTGTATTGGTGTCACCATAGATGATGCCACCGGTAGATGCCTTAGTAAAGGTTCCTCCCATATAAGACCAAACATAAACCCCCCCGCCCTCCCTTGCGTAATTTCCACTGATTTCACCACCGCTCATTGTAAAGGTTCCATTTTCATAAACATTTACACCGCCGCCATAACCGCCCCACCCCCCGTTATTTCCACTAATTTCGCCGCCACTCATTATAAAGGTTCCATAAGCAACACAAACACCGTTTGTGTTGTCGCTGATTTTACCGTCATTCATCATAAAGACTCCATCTGGAGCTACCCCAATACCATTTCCGCTGATTTCGCCACCGCTCATCGTAAAGGTTCCACTGACATACACACCAGTGTGATGAGTATTCCCGTTAATTCTACCGGTGTTCATTGTAAAGGTTCCATCATTAGCGATATACACGCTCCCCCACCCACCAGTATTCCCGCTGATTTCACCGCCACTCATCGTAAAGGTTCCACCATTAACAACTTCCACGCCGGCGCCAAAAAAAGGACTAGAGGAATAATCAAACGTGTTCCCGCTTATCTTTGCGCCGTTCTTTATTATTAGTGTACCCCCTTCTACCCTGACCAGACTATTCGAATTGGAACTTCTCCCTACAAGAGTAATCTTATCATCCAGTATAAAGGTAACGCCGGAATTCACTGTAAAAAGAGTTCCGTTAGCGTTAAGGGTTATCTTGCGCTCGGTATCTCTACCCTTGAGGACTATAGTGACTCCATTCTTGTTGTTTACCGCGGGACTGTCTAAAGAATAAGGCGCAAAGCTCACATCCTTCTTCAACTGTATGGTGTAGGTGGTACTGGCCGTTGCATTAATCTTTATCCAGGCCAAAGCGCCGGATAGGTTGGTAACACCGCTTACTGCGCTTATACTGGAACCAACAAACAAATCCACGTCAGGGGGAGATAGGGTTACCCCGCTCACCGTCCCCGACCGCGCCCCTTCCGTTCCGCCGCCGGTCACCGCGCTTACCGCATAATAGTACATGGTACCGGCTGTAAGCCCCGTGTCAGAATAGGATGTAGTATTACTGGCGCCAATGTTGGTAAAGGCCCCCGAAGAACTATTCAACCGGTATATCTTATACGATGCCGCCCCGCTAACCACACTCCAGCTTATGGTCATACCCGATGCTGACTGCGCCGTTGCGCTTAAGCCGGTCGGTGCAGCCAGGATTGTGTCATTGGTTGTCCCGCTTACTGCTGCCGACTGCGCCCCTTCCGTTCCGTTTACCGCGCTTACCTTGTACCAGTATGTGGTATTGGCTGTCAGCCCCATATCGGTGTAGGCCGTAGTATTACCGGCGCCTATGCCGGTAAAGGGTCCCGAAGAACTGTTCGATCGGTATATGTTATAGGATGCCGCTCCGCTGACCGCGTTCCAGCTTATGGTCATAGCCCCTGAAGACTGCGCCGATACGCTGAGGCCGGAGGGTACGGCCAGGGCCGTAGTTGTCCCGCTCACCGGCGATGATCCATTGCTCCAGCCTGCGTTGTTACCCGCTTTCACGGTAAAGTAATAGGCGGTTCCCGGCTGTAAACCTGTAACCGTAAATGGTGAACTGCTTGCCGTTCCCCCATATTGGCTGCTCCCCGCTGCTTCGGTTCCGTAGTACACCATGTAACTGTCGGCTCCGGATACCGCATTCCAGTTTACGCGGATCTCGGTGAAGGAAAGAACCGTGGTCCCAACCCCTTCGGGTGTTCCGGGCAGCGGGTCGAGGCTCGGCGCCAGGGTCGTGCCGTTCACTGATGATGACCGCGGCCCCTCTGTTCCGTTGCTGCTTACTGCGCTTACCTTATACGAATACGTTGTGCCGGCCGTAAGTCCCGTATCGGTGTAGGCCGCAGTATTACTGATACCTACCGCGCTGTTGTCCCGGTATATCTTATACGATGCCGCCCCGCTCACTGCGTTCCAGCTTATGTCCATACTCGTTGAAAACTGCGCCGATATGTTCAGCCCGGAGGGCGCTGCCAGGTCAGCGGTTGTCCCGCTTACCGGCGCTGATCCCGCACTCCATCCCGCGCTATTACCCGCTTTCACGGTAAAGTAATAGGTGGTTCCCGGTTCTAAACCCGTAATCGTTAAGGACAGACCGCTTGCCGTACCGCCATATTGGCTGCTCCCCGCTGCTTCGGTTCCGTAAAACACCATGTAGCTGTTTGCCCCTGATACCGTATTCCAGTTTACCCGGATTTCGGCGGATGAAAGGGTTTCGGTACTAAGCCCTCCGGGCGCTTCGGTCGGCGTTTCCATGGTGTCCGCTGCCTGGGTCTTTCCGCTCACCGGGGATGAGGCGCCACTCCAACCGTGACCATTTCCCGCCCTTACGGAAAATTGATAGGATGTATCCGGATTTAATCCGCTTATCACCGTATAGGGAAAGGCGGTCGTATGGGATTGGATTCCGTCATACACTTCATAGGTATTCGCTTCATTTACCGCTGTCCAGGAAACCATGATTTCGTTTTTTGACAGGGCCGTAGTTTTTAATCCGCTGGGGATGACGGGGACGGGATTATTAGATGGTACTTCGGGTTTATCACCGTGAAAGAGTGTTGCCATGTTATCACAGCCAATAAGGGTCATTAAAATGAGATTTAAACAAATAAAATACGCCGCATTTTTCTTTGTCATGGTAAACCCCTGTTAAAATTGAAATGTATAGCCTAAACGGATTCCAGGTCCTATTGATGCAGGCACAATATCAATGTGCATATTATCAAGCAGAGCCGCCGCCTGCGGATTCCGGTTGTAGATAAATGGCCTGACAAAACCATAGACAAGAGTTACCCCTGCCACCGTTATGCCGATTGTTGCCGGAACACCCACCGCAGGATTATCCCAATTCAACGCCGCAGCCTCTATGACAAATAACCCTACCGCGGCTGTATAGCCCGCTGTCAGGGTAAGTCCGCCCGCGATGTCGCCCTCAAGATAAGAGCCGAGTCCAAACAATATATTGAGAGCCCCTGTTCCTGTTTTCTCACCGATCGTCTTTGGCCCTTTTGGCGCCTTAGGCGTTTTTGGTAAAAGGCTGGAAAGCTTAGCATCTCTTTTTACGGTGTAGTTTTTTTGGGCTTGAATTGTTGTAGTTTCAACTTCGAGCGCTTTTATCACCATGTGCCACCGGTTACCGAGAGGCTCTAAAGAACCCGATATAACAGTTTGTGCGCCGATTTTTTTGCCGATTGACTGAGCCGATTGATCGCTCACCTCACCGGAAAGCTGAAAATCCATTTCCCACTGCAATAATTCCAATTCACTTCTGTCCACAACAATAAAATCGCCGTCATTGACAAGAAGGGCGGTTAATTCTTTTATAACATAATTCGATATGGCCGGATCGGCGCTGAAATTCAATACCGCTATTTTTGTACCGGGGGCCAAACATTCAATAAGATAAGATGCCGATCCTTTTATCGCTTCATCTAAATTGACTTCCTTATCTTGTCCAAATGCGGTAACGCCAATGAATAGTAAGGCAATAATCAAGGGTATCTGTTTCAATTATCCCTTCTTTATCTGAGGGCTTTCCCCCGCGGCCTTTTCCGGTGGCGCTGTCCGCCCCGGCAGCGTGGGTAGGGCCGCCAAATCCCGGACGGTTTTATCCAGAACATGCCTCTGATCGCTTTTCATCTTTCGATATGCCGCTATTAAATGGGCTCTTTTTTCCGGCTTGGTCATATCTTCACCTCAAAAAACAGAATTATCTTCAATTTATAAAAGTTTCTATGAAAAATTATAAGTTTCATAGAATAAATTTGTCAAGAGGGAAAATAAAAAGGAAGTTTTCTTGTAAAAACCTATATCTTTTATTATCATGGAGTATCAGGAAGGCTTAATTGGCTGAATATGACTTTGGGATTAATCAACGGATAGTCCAAATTCGTAAAAATTTACACAATTCCCAAGGAGAATTTGCCGAGGGACTCAAATTAAGCCGTTCATTCCAGGGTGGGATTGAGGCAAATCATCGCAAAGTCAACGACCGCCTCATCAAAATGATCTGCCTGACCTATGGCGTGAACGAAATCTGGCTCAAAACCGGCGCCGGGGAGATGTTTGACCTCAGAAACGACGCCAAACTGGAGCGAATTATCCGCAATTTCAATAAAATGGACGATCTGCTACAAGACTATGTGATGAAGTACCTGGACTGGCTGGTGGAATACTACGAAAAAAGGCCGGTAAACGACGATACGGGGGCTGACCATCTCCTTCTCCCAGGGAAGGGCAAAAAATCCTCCAACTAACTATATCTTAGTTACTCGTGATAACTTGATAGCCACACCCTATATGGTGTATACTTAATAATGAGTGGAAAGGATTTTATCAAAGAACTAAAGAAAGACGGTTGGGTTCTTGACCGTATTAAAGGTTCTCACCATATCATGCGTAAGGGTTCTGTAAGCATAGTGGTGCCGGTTCATGGGAATACGGACTTAAAGCCGGGGATTTTTAATTCACTCAAAAAACAGGCGGGTTTAAAATGAAAGCGATGATACCCTGTAAAATTACCTATTCCTCCGAAGATCAATGCTGGTATGTGGAGTCCCCCGGTTTCTATTCGGGTATCATGACCTATGGGGATACCCTTGAGGATGCAAAGAAAATGGCTGTGGAAGCGGTATCGGGCCTGCTGGAATCGCATATTGACCATGATGATGATTTTGTCATTCCCGAAATGCCTCAAAATTCTGACTGGTATGCAATTCCCCTGGAAAGCGGGCTTGCCTTTTCATTGTGGCTCCGCAATGAGCGCAAGGCCCATAATATGACCCTCGCCGAGGTTGCGGAAAAAATGGGCGTAAAATATCAGGTGTACCAGAAACTGGAAAACCCCCGGACGGCAAACCCCACCTTAAAGACCCTGAAAAAAATAGAAGGTATCTTTGGGAAAGAGCTTGTAGCAATATGATACATATTATAGATTTGGACTAAAGGAGCGTCCCCTTGCCCCGTGAATCCATCGCCCCCACCAAGAGCAACCTCATCCGCGTCAAGGAACGGCTCGCTACCGCCGAGGAAGGCTACGACCTCCTGGAGCAGAAGCGGGAAATCCTGGTGATGGAGCTGATGCAGAAGGTGGAGCAGGTGAAGCTGCTGGAACGGGATTTGGACGCCAGGGCGGGCACCGCCTATCCTGCGCTCAAGCGGATGCTCATTGTGGCGGGGCGGGAGCGGGCGGACAAACTTTCCCGGGATATCCATTACCGGTTCGAGCTCCGTGAAAAACGGGTTATTGCCGCGGGGATGACCCTGCCGGGGCTGGAAATCAGGCTGCCCGATGCGGAGCTCAAGTACTCACCGGCGAATTCATTTGCCGAATGTGATGAAACTGTGCTAGAATTCTTTGAGATGCTCAAGCTTTGCACCGAGCTGGCGGCGGTCAGGACCATCGCATGGCGGCTTGCCCGTGAAGTGCGGAAGACCCAGCGCCGGGTAAACGCCCTGGAAAAGATGGTCATCCCCACGGCGCGGGAAACCAAAGTCTATATTGAGGCGGCTCTGGAAGAACGGGAACGGGATTCCTTCTTCACCAGTAAACTCTTAAAAAGGAAGGCGGGCAGGGAATGATGAAAGCGCTTATCTCCAACATTGTGGTGGTCATCACCGGTTCGGACGCTTCCATTCTGGCCGCCAAATACGCCATTGTCATGGCCAAGGCCTACCGCTGCCGGGTGACCGCCGTGTATGTGGTGGATACCGCCACCATCCGGCAGCTCACCTTGAGCAAGATTTTCATCCAGGAAGAGAGCCAGGACTACGAAAAGAGCCTTGAGGCCAACGGGGAACGGTACCTCGCCTTTGTGGAAGAACTTGCCCATGCCAAGGGGGTCAAGATCGAGCGGGAAATCCGTCGGGGCGCGGTCTACACCGAGATCCTCACCGCGGCGGATGAAAAAAAGGCGGACCTTATCGTCATGGGGGGCTGGGAAAAGGACCGGAGCGCCCGGGACATCATCAGCCATACCCACCGGGAGATCATGGTGAGCGCCAAGTGTTCGGTGCTCCTGGTTAAAGAGCCGAACATCGATCAAATCTACAAGCAGGCTTGAAAACCGGTTTGCCGGTTTTCCATAGGAGTAGGGATGAGAATTGCAATAGTAAGCGTTCCACGGCAGCGGCGGGGGGTTCCCGATTATGTGACGTCCCTGGCGAAGGGTATGGAATCCATGGGGCACCGGGTTGATATTATCGATGCCTGGACCGAGGACGGCATGCGCCTTCCCGGTTATGAATATATCGCCGTTGTGGCGGAGTCGATTTCCTATTTTTCGGGCAAAATCCCCGAACCGGTCGGCAAGGCGCTTTCCGCGGGGAGTGCCCTGGGGGGGAAAAAAAGCGCGGCCTTTGTTAAAAAGGGGAACCTCTTCGTGGGCCGGACCCTCTTCAATCTGATGAAGGCCATGGAAAAAGAGGGGATGGCCATTAACTGGAGCGAGATCATCATGAGTGCCCCCCATGCGGAGGCGCTGGGGAAACGGATCGGTACTTAAACCTTCAGTTTTTTCCGCATCTGCGTAGTACGCGGCAGGCCGGGGTCGCGCTGTAAAGCTTCCCGGATAATTGATTCCGCGGCGGACTCCTCCCCCATGCGGAGCAGGGTTTCCGCCATGGAGCGCATCCACCGGGCCTCGTCCCGGGGGGAAAAGCCCAGGTCCAGAAGGGTTTCCATACAGCCCACCCAGGTATCGGCGTCCACCTGGTTTTTAAGCCGGAGCCGGACCAGTTCCTTTACATAGGTTTCGATGTCCTCCATGTGCTGCTTGTAATAGGGCCGCCGCCGTTCTTCCCGGATCAGGTCCGCAAGGAGCATAAGGGCCTCGTAGGCGCGGTCCCGCTTGTCCAGCTCTTCCGCCAGGACATACACACAGTCCATCCAGTCCTCCCGATCCAGGTACTGTTCCATCCGGAATTCCAGGCCCCCGTTTTTCTGCCAGACCTCAATGGCGGCGTCCTCTTCAAAATGAAAAAGTTCAAAAACCACCAGCTTTGCCTGGCTCACCGGGTCATCGGGCCGTTCCCGCAGGAAAGTGCGATAATCGAAGGAGATTTTTTTGATGAACCGTGAATAGGCCTGGTCGTACTGGCAGCGGCGGTCCCGGTCGGAGAGGACTTCGTATGCGGCGATGAGCCTCCGCATGGCCTCCTCCGCGTCCTTTCCCGCAATGTCAGGATGGAGCTGTTTGGCCCGTTCCCGAAAAGCCTTTTTTATGTCCCTGGTCGAAGCGGTTTGCTTGACCCCCAGAAGGGAGTAATAATCCTGCACCATTTGTTTCATCCTATCTATCAATCGATAAAAATACTATACTCCGTATCTATGGTAAAAACCGGTCCGATAGAAAATCACCGTTTCCGGGAAGAGGGGGCCATGGTCTACCCCGTGTACTCACGTCGGTCACGGGGACTTTCGGTGGGGGTCAACCTTTTTCCCGGTGGTAAGGTCTGTTCCTTTGATTGCCCCTACTGCGAGGTATTTCCCTTTAAAAATGATATCGAATTTTCCCTTAAAACAATGGAAAGCGGACTGCGGCGTGTATTGGATGAAGCGGCGCAGCGGGGGGAAACGGTCCGGGATATCTGTTTTTCCGGCAACGGGGAGCCGACCATGTCGCCCCATTTTATTCAGGCGGCGGAAGCGGCCCTGCGTATCCGGGATGAAGGGGCCCCCGCCGCAGACCTGGTGGTGATCAGCAATGGCGCCGGGCTTTTGAATGGCGCCGTCTTCACCTTTTTGCGGAACGCTGCCCGCGGCGCGGCGCATCTCAGGCTCTGGCTCAAACTGGACGCCGGAACTGAGGGCTGGTACCGGCAAATGGACCGTTCCGCCCTGCCCTTTGCGGATTTGATCGCCAAAATCCGGGAATTTGCCGCCTCTGCGCCTTTTGTTATCCAGACCATGATCTGCGCCGTGGAGGGCAATGCCCCGCCCCCGGATGACGCCGCCGCCTGGGAAGCCCTGGTGCTGGACCTCCCGCCGGGACTGACTGCGGTGCAGCTTTACGGCAAGGCCCGTCCCGCCCCGGAAGACCCCCTGGCCTCGGCCCTGCCTGCGGCCTTTCTGGAAGAGCGGGCCGCCTCCCTGGGGGAAAAATTCCGTCAAAAGTTCCCTTCCCCGCCGCCGGTGGAAGTCTTTCCCTGATCCTGATAGAATAGGTTCAGCATGATCAGGCTGAAAAACGAAAAGCAGATCGCGGGGATTCGGACTTCCTGCAAACTCCTGGGCGCCATGTACCGGGAGCTTATTCCCCAGGTGAAGCCGGGGGTGGAAACCATCGAACTGGACCGCTGGGTGCAGAACTGGATCAAAAAGGCCGGGGGAAAACCGGTTTTTTTGGGGGTTGGGGACCGGAAGAACCCCTATCCCGCGGCGATCTGTATTTCGATAAACAACGAGGTGATCCACGGGATCCCCTCCAAACGGAAGATAAAAAACGGGGACCTTGTGTCCCTGGACTGCGGTATAGACCTGGGGGGCTTCATCAGCGACCAGGCGGTAACCGTGGAGGCGGGGAGGGTGAGCGATGAGCTCCACGCCCTCAATGTCACCACACGGGAATGCCTGTATAAGGGAATTGCGGCGGCAAAGGCGGGGGATCGGCTGCTACAGATCAGCCGGGCGGTGCAGGGCCATGCCTTGGCCTGTAACTACGGCGTGGTGCACCAGTTCTGCGGCCATGGGGTGGGGCTTGAGCTCCACGAGGACCCCCAGGTGCCCAACTACCCCCACGGGCCGAATCCCCGGCTGCGCGGAGGCTTTGTGCTCGCCATTGAGCCCATGATCAACCTGGGGACCGGGGATGTGGAAATACTGGAAGACGGCTGGACCGTGGTCACCGCCGACGACCGGCATTCCGCACACTGGGAGCATACCATCGCTATTTTTGGGGATCATACGGAGATCCTCACCGATGCCCTGGAAGGGCTCTCCGGCTGCGGGGGCGGCGGTACGAATTTGTAACTATTCGCTTAAAATATTATTTTTATAATATAAACAGAGTTCGCGCCATTAAAACGACGCATACCGCCCAACACCGGTATTGAAATTAATTAAGAGAGGACAACTATGAATGTTTTGCAGAAGCTATCTTCAAAGAACCTTTTTGTGTTTAACCTGGTACTGATTGGGGTGATCTTTGGGTTCTCCCTGGCCTTCCTTTCCTTTTCCTGCTCAACCCCCCAGTCGCAGAAGACTGCCCGGGCCCAGGAAAATGCGGTGGTGATCCCCGAAGACGCATTGGCGATTGCGGAGGGGCTCCAGACCGCCTTCCGCTCCGTGGCGGACAAGGTGCTGCCCTCAGTGGTGGAGCTTAAGACCGTTTCCATCCGCCGGCAGCAGGTGCCCAATTTTAACGGCATCCCCTGGGAATTTTTCTTTGGGCCCCGTAACGGGCAGGGCGACGGCCAGGGTCAGGAACGGGAATACCGCTCCCAGGGCCTTGGTTCGGGGATCATCGTCCGGCAGGTCAAGGGAAGCGGATCTTCCCCGGACACCTATTACATCCTGACCAATAACCACGTGGTAGCAGACGCCAATGAGATCATTGTCGCCGCCAATGACGGCAAGGAATACCCTGCGGAACTGGTGGGCAAGGATGAGCGGAAGGACCTGGCCATGGTTTCCGTCAAAACCAAGGATGCCCTGTCCATTGCCGTGCTGGGAGATTCCGATGCGGTCCGCGTGGGGGACTGGTCCATCGCCGTGGGGAACCCCCTGGGCTTTATGTCATCGGTTACCATGGGGATCGTCAGTGCTGTGGGAAGGACCGGCGGCCCCGGGGGCAATATCAACGATTTTATCCAGACCGATGCCAGCATCAACCAGGGGAATTCCGGCGGGGCCCTGGTGAATATCCGGGGGGAAGTGATCGGGATCAACACCTGGATCGCCAGCAACGGCGGCGGTTCCGTGGGTCTGGGTTTCGCCATCCCCATCAATAACGCCAAACGCTCAATAGACGATTTTATCAATACCGGCAGCGCCAGCTACGGCTGGCTCGGGGTATCCCTTACCGATCCCGACAAGGATACCCTCCAAGCCATGGTCCTTGAGGGCAAACGGGGGGCCCTGGCCACCGATGTCTTCCAGGGTTCCCCCGCAGACAAGGGGGGGATCCGGGCAGGGGATTTCATCACCCATGTTGATAAAAAGGAAGTGCGGGACAGGAACAGCCTGACCCGGGTGGTGGGGGATCTGCGGCCCGGTGACCGCGCCGCGTTTACGGTGATCCGGGACGGCGTGTCACAGGACATCCAGGTCCGCATCGAGGCCCGCACCAATGAAGTGGCGGCGGACAACAAGAAGCTTTGGCCCGGCGTCTACCCGCTGACCCTGACCGATACCATCAAAACCCAGCTTGAACTGGACAAGAACGCCAAGGGCCTCTACGTGGCCAATGTGATAGCCGACAGCCCCGCGGACGTAATCGGCCTTAAACGGGGAGACCTGATCACCGGCATCAACGGCGAACCGGTGAAGGATATCGCAGCTTTTTACAAGATTCTGCGGGAAAAAACCACCAAAGAGCTCTGGTTCACCTTTAATCGGGGTGATACATCACTGGAGACGCTGAAGTTTAAGCGGTAGGGCGTGGAATTAAGAAGAGGAGGAACACGGATTTTAAGGATTAACACGGATTTTACGCTTTTCTTCCTCCATAATCTGTGCTTTTTTCCGTGTAATCCGTGTTCCTCTTAGAGCCGATGCACGGCCCGATACAAATTTTCTTTGGTGAGGGTTGTCCAGACAGGGCGGCCGTGGGGGCAGCGGGGCTGCGGGAGCGACAGGGCTTCTTCTGCCAGGGCAAGGGCAGCACTGTCGTCCAGGTAGTCTCCGTCTTTTATGGCGGCGTGGCAGGAGAGGGTGGCGGCCCAGCGTTCCGCCATGTTTTCCCCCGCTGTCCGCAGTTCAAGAATTTCCTTTACCGTTTCCGCGTCCCCGAGTTTCCAGTTCGCGGGCAGGGCGGCAATGCGCCAGTTGTCCTCATCTTCTTCTATTATAATACCGAGCCTTGCCAGATCCTCCCGGTGTGAGCTGAGAAACCGATCCTCATCGGCGCCTGCGGTGCTGAAGGGCAGGGGCACCAGCAGTTCCTGTTTGGGGATGGGCTTTGAAAGGAAGGCATTGTAGAGGATACGTTCGTGGGCGGCGTGCTGGTCGATAATCAAGAGTTTGTCCCCTGCTTCAACCAGAAGGAACAGATCAAACACCCGGCCTGCAAGCCGTATGCCCCCATATTGAGGGCTTGCTTCCGCAACAGCAAAACTGCGATCCCTGTCTCCCGCCTGATAGGCTGTTGGTTCAACCGCGTCCCGTCCGGGAAGGGGGGCAAATGCGGGTTTCTGATCCAGCAATGCCGCAATAGCAAGGGCGCCCGCATGGCGATCCCCATATTCCCCGCCCGCCGGGTTATAAACCGACGCGGTCTGATGCGCAGGATTACTGTTGCCGGCATGATGGGTGAAGTCCCGCAGTGTCTGTGTTATCACATGATGGATGGCGCCGGGATCGGCAAAACGGACCTCCCGCTTGGCGGGGTGGATGTTGAAGTCCGCCAGGGCGGGATCGATTTCCACATAGACCGCGCCTACCGGATGGGTCCCGTTGGGGAACCAGCCCTGGACGCCGTATTCCAGGGCCTGCAGCAGGCCGTAGTCCTGAATCCGGCGGCGGTTGGCAAAAACGTACTGCTGCCGCCGGTCGTTCCGGTAAAGTTCCGGCCCGCCTATTACCAGGGTTACCGAAAAACCGGCGCCTACTGCCTGGATTTCGTGGAGAAAATTGCCCTCCGGGGAGTCCAGGAGACATTGGGTAAACCGTTCCTTCAAACCGGGAACAGCGGGGAGCCAGGTCTTGAGCTTGCCGTCCTGGGTAAAGCGGAAGCTCCGTTCCGGGAGGACAAGAGCCTTGTCGATAAGGGCCTGCCGGCACAGGAGCGCCTCGGTCCCCTCCCGTTTCAGGAAACGTTTCCGTGCGGGGATGGTATCGAAAAGGCCCAGGGCGCGGACACTGGTTCCCTTTTTCCGCCGGGCCTGTTCAATGCGGGGCTCTGTTTTCCCGGGGCCCACCTCAAGCTGCCAGGCCTCCCGGCCGTCGGTACTGGTGAGGATTTCCAGCCGGGCCACCGCCGCCGCCGCAGCCAGGGCTTCCCCCCGGAAGCCCAGGGTTTCCGCAGACGCAAGATCATCCAATGAACGGATCTTGCTGGTGGCGTGGGTCAGCCAGCAGAGGCCCAGGTCGTCCCTGCCCATTCCCGCGCCGTCATCGATCACCTCGGTCCGGCGGCCGCCCCCTTCCTCGATGAGCACCTCAATCTGCTCACCCCCGGCGTCGATGGCGTTATCCAAGAATTCCCGCACCAGGGCGGCAGGGCGGTCGATCACCTCCCCCGCGGCGATCTTCCGGGCCTCCTCCGGGGGGAGCAGTTGTATCCGGTGATCCCGGTTCCGCAGATCCAGGCCTTTAGTCCGGTCCGGGGCAGTATCCACCATAATCAGTCCTCTTCGTCAAAGAGGCTCAATTCGGGGTTTTCCTCCGTTGGAGCCTCGCTGCTGTTCATCAATACCTCGATCCGGCTTTCCACCTTTTCAAGGTCCTTCTCCAAAGTCCGGGCCAGCTTGATCCCTTCCTCAAAGGCCTTCAGGGCCTCGTCCAGGGGGATATCGGTCTTGCGGATCTTTTCCCCCAGGTTTTCCAGCCGTTCCAGCCGCTCCTCAAAATTTTTCTTGCCCTTTTCAGTTGTTTTCACTTTTCCCCCATCGCCGCCGACAAAGAAGAATTTACCACAGAGGGCACAGAGGGGAAAGGGGAGAACACAGAGGAAGATAAGGAAGGCTCGATTTTCCATCTATAAAATGAGCCAGTTCCAAATATAGAAATTAATTAACCACAAGCCGCCTACTGGCGGCACAACACGAACCAAATGATTATTATTCTTAGTTCGTGTTTTTCGTGTGGTTCGTGGTAAAATTCTTAATTTTGGAACCGGCTCATATAACATCTTTTTTTCTTAATTCCTCTGTGTTCTCTGTGGTTATTCTTCCTTATTCCTTAACTGTCGCCATAATCAGCCCTTCTAAGGGCCGGATGCTGAGTTGGTCCCCGGCATTAACCTCCGCCGCCCGGCGTACCACCTTGCCGGTCCGCTGGTTTACCGTAACCGAAAAGCCCCGTTCCAGTATGGAGAGGGGGCTGCCCGCTTCAAGGGCGGTCCGGGCCAGTTCCAGGGCGCGGCGGAGCTCCGCCGCCTTTTCGGTAAAGTTGGAGAGGAGCGCCTCCTTGGCGTCGTCAAAGCGCACCAGCCGGGGCTGGAGTATGCCCCGGAACCGGTATTCCAGGTCCTCAAGGCTGAAGGGCTTGGCCAAAAGCCGGGCCCGCTCTATCCTGGCCTTCATGCTTCGCCCCATCTCCTCCCCTAAATTTTGAACCGTTTCCAGCACCGCTTCCCGGTTTTCGCTGACCAGTTCCGCCGCCGCCGACGGGGTAGGGGCCCGGAGGTCCGCCGCAAAGTCGCTCAGGGCCCAGTCGATTTCGTGGCCCACGGCGCTTACCACGGGAATAACAGACGCCGCTACCGCCCGTACCACGATTTCCTCGGAAAAGGGCAGCAGGTCCTCCAGGGAACCGCCTCCCCGGCCCACGATGAGCACATCCGCCAGCTGCCACCGATTGGCCTGCTCTATCCGCCGGGCGATCTGCGCGGCGGCCTCGTTCCCCTGTACCAGCGCGGGGAGGATAATCACCCGCACCCCCCCGGCCCTTCGGCGCAGAATGTTGAGGATGTCCCGCACCGCCGCCCCGGTGGGGGAACTCACTACCCCAATGGTTTCCGGAAACCGGGGGATGGGCCGTTTCCGGTCTTCGTCAAAAAGGCTCTCGGCGGCAAGCTGACGCTTCCGCTTTTCCAGCATGGCCAGGATGTCCCCGGTCCCGGCCAGCTCCATCTCCTCGCAGATAATCTGGTAGTTCCCCCGCTGGGGGTAGACCGAAATGTTCCCCCTTACCCGCAGGAGCATCCCGTCTTTGGGCTGAAAATTGAGAAAGCGGCTCCGGTTTTTGAACATCACCGCAGAAAGCACCGCCCCGCTGTCCTTCAGGGTAAAATAGAGGTGCCCTGCGGCGGAAGGCCGGTAGTTGGAAAGCTCCCCCTCCACAATCACCTCGGGAAAAGTCCCCTCCAGGGTCCGGCGTATCAGATCCGTAAGTTCGCTGACGGTAAGTTTCGGGCTTTCCATGAATAGAGTATAACAGATAGGTGAATAATTGAGAATGACAGATCATACGATTATGTGATCGTTGACAGGGTATCGCCAATAAAGATATTATTTATTTCTATAAATAGCTTTAAGAATAAGGAACAATCATGAATAGAGCCTGGCGTATAGCGGCATTTTGTCTTGTTTGTTTTTGCATGGGGCTCGGGTCTGCCTTTGCGGGTCCGGACCAGGAATCTTCGGGAGGTAGGGATAGGGATCGAGACAGGGATAGGGACAGGGCCAGGTCCCGGGTTACCACCATCAAACTGGCGTCCCTGGTTCCCGAAAATACCCCCTGGGGCGATGCCCTGAACAAGATGGCCGCGGAATGGGCGGCGGCTACCAACGGTGAAGTGGAGTTGAAGATATACCACAACGGCAGCGCGGGGAGCGAAGCCGACGCGCTGCGCAAACTCAAGATGAACCAAATCCAGGCGGCGATTTTATCCACCTTTGGGCTCAATGCTATTACCCCGGGAATTATGACCCTGAGCTGTCCCTTTCTTATCAGGGATAATACGGAGCTGGATCTGGTATTGAATGATTTAAAGCCGGATCTGGAGCAGGGGATCAACGATAAGGGGTTTTATTTCCTGGCCTGGTCAAAGGTGGGATGGGTCAAGTTTTTTTCCAAGGCTCCGGTCTTTACTCCCGCCGACCTGAAACGGCAGAAATTGGGGACCAATGAAAATGAACCCGCCCTGATGGATGCATTCAAGGCCATGGGTTACCAGATGGTCCCGGTGGCCATGAATCAGGTGCTGGTATACCTTAACGGCGGGATGATAGACGCGGTGTACCAGAGCCCGGTCAATGTGGGGGGGCTCCAAATATTCGGCATGGCAAAGAATATGGCTTCCATCAATGTAGCCCCCTTCATGGGGGGCATCGTTATGAATCAGACCGCATGGCGGTCCATCCCGGACAAGTATAAACCGGAACTTCTCCGGATTTCCAGGAAACTGGAGACAGGCCTGGATGCCTCCATTCAGCAGCTTGAGGCGGATATGATCGAGACCATGCGGGATTACGGGCTGGAGATCAACCAGCTGAGCCCGGCCCAGGAACAGCTCTGGTTTGATGATGTAAACCGCATTGTTCCCTCACTCTTTGGTACAACCCTTGATAAGACAATTTATGGAAGGATTGAGGGGATCCTCCAGGCCCACCGGACAGGCCGGGCGGGACGGTAATGATGCGGGAAGAAGCGAAAAACGCCTCCGGGGGGCGCCGTTCCCCGGCGGATATCATATGGACCGTTGAGCAGATCATCTGCTATTTTTCCCTGCTTTGCCTTGCCCTCCTGCCCGCCGCGGAGGCCTTTCTCCGGGTGTTTTTCCATTCCCGGGTTCCCGCCTCTCCGGGGCTTATTTCCCATTTTCTCCTGGTCCTGGGGCTCCTTTCCGGCATGAATACCACGAAAAACGGGGAGCATCTTTCCATAGGATTGGTCCAGTATGCGCATAATGACAAAATCAGGAACCTGCTTGAAATGTTTTCCGGCCTTTTGGCTACGTTTATGGTTACGATCTTTGCCTGGTGCGCTGCTTCGTTCATTAAAATCGGCCTTTCCCCCTGGCAGATAATCGGGTTTATCCCGGACCAGGTTTTTGCCCTGGTGATGCCCATAGGCTACGGGGTGATGGTCTTCCGCTTTGCCCGGATGACTGCCCTAAAGGGCTCCCTGAAAGGGAAACTGCGGTTCCTCCCTGTTCTGGCGGTACTCCTGGGGACCCTCTGCTCCCTGCCGGTAATTTTCAAGCTGATATGGGGCTTTGATCTCCCGGATTTTGCCTATGACATAAGCGGCGCCTTTGTGAATCTGTCCATCGTGCTGCGGACTCCGATCTTCATCCTGTTTATCCTGGCGGCATTGGCGGGGACCCCCCTGTTTGTGATCATCGGCGGCCTGGCGCTTATCCTGATCCAGGGTTCCGGGGGTGAAATTGACGTCGTTTCAAACCAGGTGTATACCGCCCTGACCCAAAACAGCATGGTTGCCATTCCCCTCTTTACCCTTTCGGGCTTCATCCTTTCGGAAAGCCGGGCAGGGGAGCGGCTGATGCGGACCTTTCAAAGTTTCTTCGGCTGGCTGCCCGGGGGCCTGATTATCGCTGCGGTGATCATCTGCGCCTTTTTCACCTCCTTTACCGGCGCTTCCGGGGTGACGATCCTTGCCCTGGGGGGCATCCTCTATTCGGTGCTTTGCGAGAACGGCAAGTATTCCTCGAAATTTTCCATCGGGCTCCTGACCGCTTCCGGCAGTATCGGCCTCCTCTTCCCCCCAAGCCTTGCCATATTTCTCGTGGGGGCCACTACCCGGACCAACACGATCCACCTCTTTCTGGGGGGCTTTATTCCCGGCCTGATCCTGGTGTTGGCCACCGTTATTTTCGGCATTGTTATTTCGGTTAAAACGAAGGTTCCCGTGGAGCCCTTCAGCCTGAAAAAAGCGGGCCGGGCCCTGAAAGATTCACTGCTGGAAATACTGCTGCCCCTTCTGCTCATTGCAGGCTACTTTTCCGGTTTTTTATCTATGGTAGAAATCGGGGCGGCGGCGGTGATCTATGTTTTTGTGGCCGAGGTCTTTGTGTACCGGGACATAGAGCTCGCCCGAATGCCCTCAGTTTTCAAGAAGGCCATTCCCATCATCGGCGGCATCCTCTCGATCCTGGCCCTGTCCCAGGCCCTGTCCTACTACATCGTTGATACCCAGGCGCCCTACTACTTTGCCCAATGGATACAAAGGGCGATTTCTTCAAAATACGTATTCCTTCTGGTCCTCAACCTGGCCCTGTTGGTAATCGGCTGCATGGTGGATATTTTCTCCGCCATACTGATTGTCCTGCCCCTGATCATGCCCCTGGGGGCGGTTTACGGCATAGACCCGGTCCATTTGGGGATCATCTTCCTGGTCAACATGGAGGCGGGTTTCATTACCCCCCCGGTGGGACTTAACCTGTTCCTGGCCAGCTATCGCTTTGAAAAGCCCTTCCTTGAAACCTCCCGGAATGTGCTGCCCTTTCTGATTATCCAGTTGGCGGTGGTCTTTATCGTCACCTATATCCCCATTCTTACTACCTATTTTACGAGATTTTATGGCTGATAATTATTAAGGAGGACCCTATGAAATCCAAACCGAGCGGCCCCTATGTCCCCAATCTGGGAATCAAGTACCCCGAAGTGCCCGATGAGCACATGAACCCGAAGCCCAAAATTTACGATTCGGTTTTTGACGAGCAGTACCCCTACCTTGATAAGACACCGGGTTTCAAACTCTGGAGCGGTTTTATATATTTTGCAATCTGGACCCTGGTCTTTATACTTTGCCCGATTCGCTACGGCCTGCGGATTGAGGGGCGAAGCATCCTGAAAAAGCACAAAAAACTCTTCAAAAACGGAGCCATGACCGTGGCAAACCATGTGATGCGCTGGGATTTTCTCTGCATACTCCAGGCAGTCCGGTACCGGCGGCTCTTTTTTCCCGCAATGGCTACCAATATCAACACCGCCGACAGGGGCCTCATCCGCGCCGTGGGCGGTATTCCGGTTCCCGAAGGGATTCACGCAATGCAAAATTTCAACCGGGCCTTTGATGAACTTCACGGGCGGAAAGAATGGTTCCACGCCTTTCCCGAAGCCGCCAGTTGGGACTTCTATCAGCCGATCCGCCCCTTCAAGAAGGGGGTGTTTACCATGGCCTACAAGTATAATCTGCCCTGTATCCCCATGGCTTTTTCCTACCGGCCGCCCACGGGGATCTATAAGTTCTTCAAGAAGGGCTGCCCCCTGATCACCCTGCGTATCGGGGAGCCCCTTGTGCCGGACCAGAGCCTGCCCCGCAAGGAAGCGGTAACCCTGCTGCGGGAGCAGTGCCACAAAAGGATCGTGGAACTGGCGGGTATCCCGGAAGGGGAAAATCCCTACCCCTGCGAAGGGGACTGATAATTTCTTAAAAGGATGGTTTGTATGAAATTTGCAAAACCCCTCGTTGCTTTCTGTGTTTGTATTCTGATTGTGATCCTGTCTATGGGCATTGCCTCCTGGGTGCAGACCGATTTCGGCAAGATCCGGGTGACCACCGCTTCTTTTGAAACAGATGCCGGGGGGACCCCCGGCAGGATCGCCTATAAGCTCTATGTCCCCGCCGGGGCCGACGCCAACCACCCCGTACCGGCGGTCCTGGTCATGCACGGTTATCAGAACGACAGGGAAACCTCCGCCGCCTATGGCATTGAGCTTGCCCGGCGGGGCATCGCCGCCCTGTCGGTGGACCTCTACGGCCATGGGAACACTACCTTTGGTATGCGCTTCCGGGGCTGGGGCCGGGCGAAGCTGACCAACCTTGATAAAACCGTTTCCGGGCCGGAGCGTTTTCTTATCATGATGACCTTCAGTATCATGGACTTCTTTAAGCCTGAGATTTCGGCGGGGATTAAGGACAGCTCCATGGGGGGCAATGCCGCCTACCGCTTCCTCCGGTCCCTGGACTTTGTGGACGCAGATAGAATCGGCATTACCGGCCATTCCATGGGGACCTGGGCATCCTGGTCCACCGGGGCTGCCTTTCCCGGCCACCGGGCCATCGTGCTCCAATGCGGGGAGCTCTTTCCCCGCGACTACTACGATGCGGCGGCGGTGAAGTTTAACAATGTGCTGCTGCTCCAGGCCCGGTACGACGAATTTGACTATTTCCGGGATTACCAAAAAAACGTGATCGGCCTTGAAAAAACGCCCCTCCGCTACCGGGATTTTATGGGGCAGGGCGCGCCGGTGGACTGGAACCGCACCTACGGCTCCTTTGCGGAGGGTTCCGCCCGCCGCATGGAGCTGCTGCAAACCAACCACCGGCTTACCACCCACGACGGCCATGCTTTAACCGCCGCCATGTCATGGTTTACCCGTGCCCTGGATGTGCAGCCTTCCCTTGCGGACTCAAATCACATCTACATGATCAAGGAACTTCTGGCCCTTCTGGCAATGCTGGCAGCCCTGGTATCCATGCTGCCCCTCTGCCTGCTTTTCACCGCCTTACCCTTCTTTGCCCCCGTTGTCCAGCCCCTGGAAAAGGCGGAAAACCTGAAACTCCTTTCCCCAAAAAGCCGGCGGAAAACCGCCCTTATCTCCATTTTGGTAAGCGGCCTCACCTTCCCCTTCCTGGGCCAGCTCGGCCATGGGCTCATGCCCGTACCGGAAAACATCTTCCGCATGACCATCGGCAACGGCTTTATCACCTGGCTCACCTTTCTGATGCTGGTCTCCTTATGTATGCTCCTCCATTGGTACAAAAAGGGCGGGGGTAAAGAGATGGGGGTGAGCCTCTATGATCTCGGCCTGGGGGAAAAGGCGGCCCCCGCCAAACTTAACGCACAGGTTATCGGCAAATCGGTGATTCTGGCCTTCCTCCTCACCGGGGTGATGTATGTTTTGGTGTGCATCAGCGCCGCAGTCTTTCAGCTGGACTTCCGGTTTATCTGGCCCTTCTTCCGGCCCTTTACCGGACCCCGGCTGGGGCAGTTCTTCGTCTACCTGCCTTTCTACGCCGCCTTCTTTACGGTGAACGCCGGGGCCAAGCTTTACGGCCAATTACGGCTCCCGGAGAAAAAGACCGCCGGGGGGACCCAGCTTGCCTGGTGGCTCTACAGCGTCTTTATCATGCTGGGTGGGGTGTTCCTCATCGTCCTTATCGAGTATATCCCCTTCTTTTTAGGGATGGGCCCCGGCGCGGACCTGCTCTTTTCGCCCCTCTTTGGGGGCCCCTTTATGTCGGTAATGATCCTGCTCATCCCCCAGTTTGCGATCTTCTTCTTCCTTTCCACCTGGCTCTACCGCAAAACCGGTCATATATATGTGGGTTCCTTCATTGTAGCGATATTGGCAAGCTGGGTACTGGCGGGGGGATCGGCGATGTTTTAGCCCGCAAAGTTTAAACTTTTGTATGTCAATCTTGTATTGACTTGTCTATATAAACATGTGTATTATTATACAAAGGGTTCTTAATGACGGAAGAATTTTGGACAGAAAAACAAAAAGATGATATAAATTTCTTTCACAATAACCTCCGGGATTTTTTGTCTAATCCTTTATATAAATTGAAATATATGGTTATAAGCAACAAACAGATTGCCGGGGTCTTTGATTCATTTGATGCCGCACTGATTGATGCGGTATCGAAATTTTCGCCTGGGGAATATATTATTCAACAGGTTATTTCAAATGATGAAACAGTTAATTTTCTTTTTCCTGCAATAGCTTTTGTATGAAGGTATTGTATGGGTTCATTACGCCATCATAATTTTGGTTTTAACATAAACCCACCGTTACCTCAAGGCACACAAGTTTCTATAAATATGTCTTATGTTCCTCTGTTGATATCCGGGTTGAATGTCCCTGTTGAAATATCAACGGCAACAGCGTTTAGGACAACACCAAATCCGCCGCCATTATCTTCAATTGTAGTGATGGCTCATTTTGATACCGGGGCAAGTGTTACGTCAATTGATATCACTTTGGCTAAACATCTCAAACTGATACCTATGGGGCAATCCAGGAGTAATACGGCATCCGGTCCTCTGTTGTCACCCAATTTCGCTGTGGATATAAGTTTCCCCAGCACTGATTTATCACCATTCAGGAACCTGCAAATCAGTTCATGTAACTTGAATTTTAACCTCACCAACGCTATTGCAAACCCAAATGTTCCGCAAAACTTTGGCATCTTATTGGGAAGAGACATAATGTCAAAATGGAATATCATTTGGAATGGACCGACATCTACTGTTTTTATTTCAGATTAATGTAGGGTTGCCCGTAATGGCGCTGTACGCTCGGCAAAAATCTTCCCATCTTATGGCGGGGGAGGCTTGCTTTTTTCCTGTTTTGATCCTGATATACCCCATACCCGCAGCGGCGGCGCCCGCGCCATCGGTGTCGTCCCGGTCTCCGACGACCAGAATTTCCCCGGGGGTAATACCCATATCCTCTGCGATAGAGAGAAAGGGCCGGGCTGCGGGTTTTTGGGCGCCGAAGATATCGGGGCCGTAGATTCGACTGTCTTCTACGTTGAGGCCCAATGCCCGCAGACGAGCGGCGGCCAGGGGATAATCGGAATAGATGGTAAACTTGATGCCCTTGCGGGTAAGCGTTTCCAGTAACTCAATACATCCCGGCCGGGGCCGATAGCGTTCTTTCAGGATCCGGCACATCCGGGACATAAAAGCGTCAAAGTACCACTTACGGACAAAACTTTCGCTTTTGCGGACCGCACGGGACATTAAAGAGAAAAATTCCCGGTAATAGGTTTCCGCATCTCCGTAATCGGCGCCGATCAGGGATTTCCGCGCCCTGCGATCCGCCAAAAGGAGGCATACGTCCAGGGGCCGGGCAAAAAATACCCGCCGGTGGATACGCCGGGAATCGTACAGGGTGCCGTCAACATCGAAGATAAAGCCCCGTACTCCGGTAAGCAGATTTACCAAAGCCGGGGCATCCTCATTAAATAATGTTACCGTACCAGTTCCTTGAACATGGCGTGCCGTTTCTCGTCCTGCATCAAAAGATTCACCTTGAACTGGCCGTCCCGGTAGCCCTTGTCGATGCAATTGGCCTTGAACCGTTCAAAGGACTCGGGCCCCAGCAGGGCGGTTTCCGGCGCCTTAAGGCGGTCGGAAACCCGCTTTTCCCTGTATTCGCTGTTATAATTTTGCAGGCATTGGTCAAGACAGGCGGTAAACTCTTCGGCTTCCTTTACCGAGATATTCTGATCCGCAAATTCATAATAGAATTTGTAATTTGACTTCTGGACATCCGCAAATCCCATAAAGAAGGGGGCTATTTTGCCGGTTTTCTTCTCTACCTCGTGGACCGCCTCGATAAACTGCCGTTCATGGAGCTTTTCCCCCGTCAGGCTGATGGTCCCGTTTGCCTTCTGGATGAAGGTGACGGTGGGGAATTCGTTGTAATGGCCGGTCACTTCCAGGATATCGTTCATATTGTACCGGTAGAGCCCCGCGGAGGTGGTGATCAGCATGGTGTACCGCTGCCCCTCTTCGACCTCGTGCATCTGGTAGATCCGGGGATTTGGGCTGTCAAGTTCCGATTCGTGGATAAATTCAAAAAACTGAAGATGGCCGAACAGGACCGTATCCGGGGAATTTGCCTTCAGCGCCAGGCCGGCTTTACATTCCGAGGCCAAATAGCCGAATTCGTGGAAGACACACTCCGGCGGGAAGGAATCCCGGATCTTGTCGAAGTACACCTTGGTGTTGCCGCAAAACCAGACCATGACCTCAACCATCCGGGGCCAGTAATGTTTGGGCAGCACGTTGCCGTACCGGGCTTTTAGTTTGCGCAGTTCCTCCGCACGCCTGGGATTCGGTTTGAGCTTCGCCTCCAGGGCGGCGCGGATTTCCGCAGGATACTCAAAGCGGTGGGTCAGGGTACCATGTTCGATGTCGTTCACGTATTCGTCGTAGAACTCATTGGCATTGGTCTGCATTTCCACCAGGGTGCTGGGATTGGCGGTGATGATGAGGTGGGCGTCCCGCTCAATACCCATACGCATGATGGCGTAATACCGGGCCTTGTAATCGGCAATATGAAATACATCCGCCGGGGCAGTATGGAGGACCTTCATGAACTCCGGAATATCCCGCTGACTCACCCCGGAAAGGGAGCCGTAGAGGGTACCATCCGGGGCGGCGCCTTCTACGGCCTTACCCACAATGGAGAGGGTGGGACCGTAAAACACCGTGGGCTTGTTCCGAATCAGGACATAAAACCCGATCTGGTTCATCTTTTTATAGGCATCATGATAGTACTGCTCGGAAACGGGTATCCACTTGGGTTCATTGGTGGTCCCGCTGGTGGTGGCGTAGAGCTTCGGCTTGCCGGGGAACAAAACATCCGTTTCACCTGACTTGTGGCGCTCCACATAGGGCTTGAGGGCATTATAATCGTTTACGGGAACATTTTCATCGTATAACCGGAACAATTCTTCCGGGGTAAGGGCCGCCAGGATATCCTCAAAGTGATGCTCCTTGCCGTAAACCGTGTCCTTCGATTGGGTCAGTACCTGCCTGAGGGCTTTCGCCTGGGTTTCTTTGCCATGCTGAGAGGCCTTGGTCATTTCAGCCAGCCCTTTTTTCCCGATGATGGTGAGCGCCAGCCGGATAAGCCACCATCCCTTTAACCTTGGTTCCTTCATAGTTTTTTCCTCATTTACCGAACCAGTTCTTTAAACAGGGCATGGCGTTTTTCATCCTGCATCAGAAGGTTTACCTTGAACTGGCCGTCCCGGTAGCCCTTGTCAATACAGGTTGACTTGAACTTCTCGAAGGATTCGTTCACCAGCAGCGCCGTTTCAGGGTACTTGAGACGATCCGATGAGCGTTTTGCCTCGTATTCTATGTTGTACTTTTTCAGGTATTCATCGAGGACCCGGGTGAAGTTTTCAGCCTTTTCCTGGGTGATATCGGAATTGACAAATTCGTAGTAGAACCGGTAGATTGACCTGTTCACATCGGCAAAACCCACAAAGAAAACCACCTGGTTGCCCGTATCCCGTTCCGCCGCGTGTACCGCCTCGATAAACTGCCGTTCATGGAGTTTTTCGCCGGTAATGCTTACGGTGCCATTTACCTTCTGGATCATCTTTATAGTGGGGAATTGGTTTACAAAGCCGGTGATCTCAATCAGGTCGTTCATGTTGTACCGGTAGAGCCCGGCGGAGGTGGTCACGACTATGCAGTACCGCTGGCCTTTTTTCACCTCGTACATCTGGTAGATATGGGGATTCTCGCTTTCCAGCTCCGATTCATGGATAAATTCAAAGTATACCTTGTGGCCGAAAAGAACCGTATCCGGGGAATTGCTCCGCAGCACGATACCGGCCTTGCATTCACTGGCAAAGTAGCCCATTTCGTGGAACACACAATTATCGGGGAAGGAATCCCTCACCTTTCCAAGGAACAGGCCCGTATTGCCGCAGAACCAGACATTGACCACCTGCATGTTGGGCCAGTAATGCTTGGGCAGCACGTTCCCGTAGCGCACCCGTAATTGCCGCAGTTCCGCCGCCCGCTCGGGATTCGGCTTGAGCCTGGCCTCCAGGGCGGAGCGGATGTCATCGGGGATGGGGAATTTCCGGCTCAGGGTGCCGTTTTCAATATCTTCAACATAGTCATCGTAAAATTCGACGGCGTTGTTCTGCATTTCTACCAGGGTACTGGGGTTGGCGGTGATGATCAGGGTGCAGTCCTGTTCGATGCCCATCCGCATGATCGCGTAATACCGGGCCTTGTAATCGGCAATTTTGAAAACATCCGCCGGAGCGGGGTGGAGATGCTCCATAAAGCCGGGAATATCCCGCTGGGAGATCCCCGAAATGGAGCCGTATACGGTCCCGTCCGGGGCGGCCCCTTCTATGGCCTTGCCCACGATGGAAAGGGTCTTGCCGTAAAACACCTTGGGCCTGTTGGCAATCATGGTATAAAACCAGAGCTGGTTCATCACCTTGTACACTTCCTGATAGTACTGCTCGGTGATGGGTATCCATTTGGGTTCCTTGGTGGTACCACTGGTGGTGGCGTACATTTTCGGCTTGCCGGGGAAGAGGATGTTCGCCTCCCCCTGCTTGTGCCGTTCCACATAGGGCCTGATGTCTTCGTAATCATTGATGGGAACTTCTTTCCGGTACCGTTCAAACAGGTCCTGGGCGCTTTTAGCCTCAAGGATCGCGTCAAAATGATGTTCCTTACCATACACCGTATCTTTGGCAATGCTGAGGAAACTTCGCAGGGTCTGTTCCTGGGCCTTTATGGCATTTTGTGAGGACCTCATAAGTTCCCCGATGCCTTTCTTGCCGATGATGGTCAATGCCAGGCGGATTAACCACCAGTTTTTAACCTTTTTTATGGCCATATATTTCTCCTTTAGTGTATCAACATACCCATTATCACAAAATAATGAAAGATGTCAATTACTCATTAGTGTCTCCTTCGCGCAAGCGTTCTTGGCCGCCGCACTATTTAAACGAAGTTTCGCGTAAAACTCATTATTTTTTATCCGATACTTAAAGAGTATGAATTCCCTTGCAGTATTATACGGAGGCCGCCTTTTTCCCGCCGCCTTCGAAAAAGTTTTTGACGGGAAAAGCGCTTTGGAACTGGCCGTGGAACGGGTCAGGCTTTTCCCCGGTACGGGTAAGGTGGTCTTTTTGGGCACAGAAGGAATGGTCCCTTCCGGGCTTCCCGGCGATGTGACCGTGGTGTCACAGCCCGCCTGGACCCGGAAGAAGCTCCTGGAAACCCTGTCCGCCCTGGGCGCGGGCTTCGACCTTACCTTTTTTGCCTGGGCGGACTGCCCCTTCCTTGACCCGGTCCTCGCCGCCGCCATTGCGGAACGGCATCTGAAATACGCCGCAGAGTACTCCTATGCCGACGGCTGGCCCTACGGTTTTGCCCCGGAGATCCTCTCCCCGGGCACCGCCGGGATCCTTGCCAAAATCGCCGGGGAAGATGAGAGCCCGGTGGAACGGGACAGCCTTTTTGCGGTATTACAGAAGGATATCAACGCCTTCGACATCGAAACTGAAATTTCTTGCCTAGACCTCCGCAGCCACCGCTTAAGCCTCAGCGCCGATTCCGGGCGGAACCTCCTGCTTTTGACCCGCTTCGCCCAGGCTGCCGCAGGGGGCGGCGCCGGGGACACAGGCACGGCTTCACCCATTCCGGCGGCGGCGGATGCCGCGGGCATTATCGCCTCCAAACCGGAAATTTTGCGGACCCTGCCCAATTTTTACCCCATCCAGGTATCAGGGGCCTGTCCCCAATCCTGCGCCATCTGTCCTTATCCGCAATTTGTCGGCGATGGCCCCGGCGGCTTTATGGACCCCCATCAATTTGAATCCCTTTTGGAGAAAATTATCGCCTTTTCAGGGGATGCGGTGATCGATTTGTCCCTTTGGGGGGAAATCAGCCTTCATCCCCGGCGGCTGGAACTGGTCAGGCTGGTCCTGGAAAGGCCGGAACTGTCACTTATCATCGAAACCTCCGGGGTGGGCTGGAAAAACGGGGACCTTGAGGCCATCGCGGGCTTTGCCGCCGCCGCCGGGGCGGCCAATCGCCAGAGCCCCCTGCCGCCCCTGTCCTGGATCGTCTCCCTTGACACCGCCGATCCCCAGCGTTACCGGGAAATCCGGGGGCCGGGCTTTGCGGAGGCGGTGGACTGTGCGAAAAAACTCCTTGCCCTCTTCCCCAAAGACGCCTATGTGCAGGCGGTGCGGACTGCGGGGGCGGAGGATGATATCGAAAAATTTTACCGGTCCTGGAAGGAGGCGGCTCCCCATGGGGCGGCCAATATCATCATCCAGAAATACGATGACTTCTGCGGGGCCCTGCCCAGGAAGCAGGCTTCCGACCTTTCCCCGGTACAGCGCCAGCCCTGCTGGCACCTCATGCGGGATTTGCCGGTTCTGCTCAACGGTACGGTTCCCCTCTGTCGGGAAGATCTGTCCGTTGGACGCCGGATTCTGGGGAATGCCTTCGGCGATTCACTGGAAACCATCTGGGAGCGGGGGGCGAAATTTTATGAAGAACAGTGTATGAAGGCCGGCGCAGGGGGCCCGAAATATTCAGATTCCTGTGCGGGGTGTGATGAATACTATACCTACAACTTTTAACGATACCCTGCCTTCCTACACGGCGGTAGGGGGGAATGAGCGGCTCGCCTCCACGGGATTTTCGGCGGTACTCCTCAACCGCGGGGGCCGCTATCCCCGGCGGACCCTCTTTCAGGAACTGGAAAAAGCCGGTTTTGACTATGTTATTTCCATAGAAAGCTCCCGTGAGCGCTACGATGTGGAGGAACTTTCGGGCCGCTTCCCCTTTGTGCGGTTCATCCTCCTTTCAGAGGATATCAGTCCCGGGGAACAGATCAACCTGGCGGTGGCGGAACTTTCCGGCCCCCTCTTTTTTGTACTCTGGAATGACCTCAGGATACTGTCGGGCGGCGGGGCCTCCCGAATGGCGGAACGGCTCTGCCAGAGCCAGGAGGAGCTGCAAAAAACTGAGGGGAACGGCAGTGCCTTCAAGCGGCTCTGTACGGTCCCGGTGATACAGAACGCCCGGTGCGAAACCCTTCCCACCCTGATCGCCCCGGCGGTGAGCCGGAACATGGTCAAAACCCTGGTCTTTGCCCCCCTCAAGGAGGGGCTCCCCAGTCTCTACCCCTTTGACGGTGTCGGCATCTACGACCGGGACCGGTTTATCCGCCTGGGGGGCTTTGACGCTACCCTGAAAAATCACCATTGGCAGCTCATGGATTTTGGGTTCCGCTCCTGTCTTTGGGGTGAAGAAATCAGCGTTACCCAGGCGGTTAAACTTTCCTACGACGGTGAAATTCCCGCCATGGACAACACCCCCGAAGCAAGTTACCGCCGTTTCTACCTGAAAAATCTGGCCCCGGTCTTCCGGGGGGACTATGCCCATCTGCCCCTGCGCCGTTTCCCCGGCTACTTCATCCAGTCCGGCGGGGACCCCTTCAGCGCCTGGGAAGAATTTGCCTCCGCACGCCGCTGGGTCAAAACCAACCGCTACCGCTTCCGGAACGATGCCCGGGCCGTCACCGACCTCTGGGAGGACCTCGACCCCTCCCGCGTTGAATCCGCCGATCCCCCCGGGGGTGAGGGCGAAGGCGCCCCAAAGGACGAAGGCGGCCCAAAGGACCAAGGTGTCCTTAAGGACACCCCGTGACCGCCGTGGTACTCCAGGCCCGGCTTGATTCAAGCCGGCTCCCCGGTAAGGCCCTGCTGCCCCTGGACGGTAAGCCCCTCATTTTCCGGGTCATGGAGGCCCTGAAAACCGTAAAGGCGGACCTTCACGTCCTCGCCTCCCCGGAAGACTGCGCCCTATCCTTTACCCCCCTGGCCGAAGAGGCGGGTTTTGTCTTTTGCTCGGGCCCCAAGGATGATGTTCTGGGCCGCTATTGCGGGGTGATCCGCCGTTTCAATATCGACCGGGTGATCCGGGCCACCGGTGACAACCCCTTTGTCTTTGCCGATGCCGCCGGCGCCCTCAACGAAGAGGCGGTCTCCCTGAACGCCGCCTATGCCGGCTACAGCGGCCTTCCTTACGGCGCGGGGGTAGAATCGGTTGCCGCCTGGGCTCTCCTCAAGGCCGATGCCGAAGCCTCAAAATCTGCCCCTGCGGACAGGGAGGGACCCGAGCGGGAGCATGTCTGCCCCTACCTCTACAAGCATCCGGAACTTTTTCCCCTGCACCGTCCCCTGGCCCCCATCCATTGGCAGGGGCCTTCCCTGCGGCTCACCGTGGACACCCTTGAGGATTACAAAGGGGCCGTCGCTCTCTACGCCGCCCTTTCACGTCTCACAGAGACGGGCTTTCCTATGGGTAAGCTTCCCCCGGGGGCACGGTACCAGGGGGAAACCATCATCGCCGCCTGCAAGGGAATGGGGCGGTAATGGGCCTCCCTATTCTCGCAGTTCCCTGCGTTGAAAAGGGGAGGGGAGGGGGCCATCTGGTCCGTTCCGCCGCCCTGGTCAGGGACCTCCGCGCCCGCGGCCGGGAAGCCTTTCTCTATTTACCCGGTTCAGAGGGTATAGCCGGCATTGCCCCCCATTTGAGCCCCTTCCTCAAAGATATCGACCCCGGCCGGATCATTTCCGGCCAAAAAGCCGTGGCGGCAAAACAATGGGCCTTCATCATCCTGGACCGTTTCAGTACCCCCGCGGAGGAATACCCCTTCTGGTCCTCCCTGGCCCCCCTGATCGGCATCGACGAAGGGGGCTCTTGCCGGGATGATTTTGACTTCCTCATCGACCTGCTCCCCGGCCCCCCGCGCCGGTCAGGGCCGAACATCCTGGACCTCTCCCTGCTTCCCCTGCCGAAAAACCGCCGGCCCCATCCCTGGGAGACCCCGCAAGCCCCGGCCTGCCGCCTGCCCCCCAGGGTGAAGTTCTCTGCCGGCCAGGCCGCCGCGCCCCTCAAGGTCCTCATCAGCTTCGGTACGGAAGATCTCGCAGGACTCGGGAAAAGGTGCCAGGCACTGTTTTCCAATCCGCATCTGGCGCTCACCCTGCTGGGCGGCGCCGCGGGGCAGCGCATCCCCAATCTGTCGGAACATCTTGCCGAATACGACCTGTTGATAACCCACTTCGGCCTTACCGCCTTTGAGGCCATATACGCCGGAACCCCGGTCCTGCTGGTTTCCCCCGGCGCGTACCACGAAAAACTCAGTCGGTCCGCCGGCTTCATCTCCGCCGGTATTGGTAAACGGGGTGTCCGCCGGGCATCCCGGCTGCTCGCCCGAAAGTCCGGGAGCCGGGAAACCGCCCTTAACCCGGCCTTTTTTGAAAAACTGAACAGGAACTGCCAAAAAATCGCCGAAAAATACGGCTTGAGCCAAACCCCGGAACGGAGCTTTGCGGACCTGGCGGAAACAATCAGCCCCCATCTGAGCCGTGCCGCAGGGGGCGTTCATGTCTGCCCCGCCTGTGGCGCCCAATCCGCCGCCACCGGGCCCCACCCGGTATCGGCCCGTTTTCCCGACCGGACCTACCGCCGCTGTCCCGGCTGCGGCATGGTCTATATGAACCGCCTCAACCCCCCTCCCATCGAATATGAGCGGGAATACTTCTTCGATTTTTACAAAAAACAGTACGGCAAAACCTATATCGAAGATTTTCCCAACCTCATCAACATGGGTAAAAAACGGCTCGCCCTCATCAAATCCCTGCTGGCCCATTCCGGCAGCCCTGTTTCCGGCGGTACCGCCGGACCGCTCCTCGACATCGGCTGCGCCTACGGGCCCTTTTTGCAGGCGGGTCGTGCTGCGGGCTTTGAGCCTACCGGTATCGATCCTGCCGGGGACGCCGTAGCGTATGTCAAAAAAGAACTCGGGCTGCCCGCCTTCCAGGGTTTTTTCCCGGAGACCACCCTGCCCGAAGTGTTGAAGGACAGCGCCTTCTCCGCAGTGACCCTCTGGTACGTAATTGAGCATTTCCGCTCTCCCCGGACCGCACTGGAAGAATGCCGCCGCATCCTCATGCCCGGCGGGGTACTGGCCTTTTCCACCCCCTCTTTTCAGGGCATTTCAAGCCGGAAGTCTCCCCGGAGCTTCCTCGAAAACAGCCCCGCCGACCACTGGACGGTCTGGAGCCCCGGCCGCTGTAAAAAACTCCTTAAAAAAGCGGGGTTCACCTTAAAAAAAATCGTCGTAACCGGCCGCCATCCTGAACGTTTTCCTTTTATCGGGAACTTCATCGGGCAAAAGCGCGGCCCGGTATATCAATTTCTGATCCTGTTAAGCCGAATTTTTGGGCTGGGGGATACCTTTGAAGTTTACGCAATAAAGGACAGCATATGAAAGAACGAATCATGATACTTGGCGCGGGAGTAATGCAGGGCCCGGCCCTCAAAATTGCCAAAGAGCTTGGCTTTTCCACTCTGGCGGTGGACGCCGACCCCAATGCCCCCTGCGTATCCCTGGCGGATCGGTTTGAAAAGGTTGATCTTAAAGATAAGGAAGGCATCGAAGCCCTGGGCCGCTCCCTTTTAGCCGATGAAGCCGGCGGCGGCCTCGCCGGAATCCTCACCGCGGGGACCGATTTTTCCGCCTCCGTGGCCTGGGCCGCCGAAAAGCTGGGACTCCCCGGTATCCCCTACGAGGCGGCCCTGAACGCCTCCGACAAGGAGCGGATGCGCCGCTGTTTCAAGGCCTCGGGCATACCTTCCCCGGAATTCACCATCCTTACAAGCCCGCCCCCGGCGGGCGCAAAGGACTTTCTCCCCTTTGCCCTGCCTGCGGTGGTTAAGCCCGTGGACAACATGGGGGGCCGGGGCTGCCGCCGGATAGACACCCCGGAAGAATTGGGGGAAGCGGTCGCCGATGCCCTCAGGTTTTCCCGCTCAGGCCGGGCCATTGTGGAAGCCTTCATGGACGGCCCGGAATTTTCCGTGGACGCCATCGTCTACAACGGGGAAATCACCATCTGCGGCCTTGCGGACCGGCACATCTACTTTCCCCCCTACTTTATCGAGATGGGCCATACCATGCCCACGAATTTTTCTCCGGCGCAGCAGAAACAGCTCCTGGATGCCTTCACCGCCGCGGTCCGTTCCCTGGGCATCGCCGGGAAGGACTGCTGCGGCGCCGCCAAGGGGGACATCAAACTTACCCCCAATGGCCCCATGATCGGGGAAGTGGCCGCCCGGCTCTCCGGGGGCTACATGTCCGGCTGGACCTATCCCTACGCCTCCGGTGTAGAACCCACCCGGGCCGCCATCCTCATCGCCGCGGGCCGCCGGCCGGAAGGCCTTGAACCCGGCCGCGCCTGGACCTGCGCCGAACGGGCCTTTATCTCCATCCCCGGCAAGGTCCGCAGCATCCGGGGCCTGGACAAAGCCAGGGCCACAAAGGGGGTCCGTGACCTCTTCCTCCGAGCCGAGCCGGGGAAGACCGTTACCTTCCCGGAAAACAACGTCTCCAAATGCGGCAACATCATCGCCGCCGCCCCCGGCCGCGCCGAAGCCGCCGTCGCCGCAGAAACCGCCGCCCGCTCCGTCCTCATCCGCCTGGAGTCGCCGAATGCGGAAACCGCCGCCTTCCTCGCCGAAACAGGGGCTTTCCCCCCGGCCGCCTTTACCCTCAATTCCGAACTCCGGACCGCTCTGGCAGAGCTGCCCGACCCGGAACTCGTCGGCAAGGCGCCGGGAAGCGGCGCAGCGCAGCCCATCGCCATCCTCCCATTCCCGGCATTCACCGCCTCGGGCCTCCGTGACTATACCGGCAGGACCATCGAAGAAAGCCTGGAAGCCCTGCGGCTCATCACCGGCCTGCCTTTGCCGGTAAAAGAAGCGGCCGGGGCGGGGGAGGGGACCCTCTTGCTGGGCCGCCGCTTCTGGTCCGCCCTTATTCGCGGCGGTTACCAGGGCGCGGCATATGTTGTAGACGAAATAAACGGCGATTAGGAACCAGTAAAACGATGTCAGTGATGCCGGGAGAAAGAAGAATTTTAACCACAAAGAGCACAAAGTACACGAAGGAAGAAGAGAAGGAGAAAATAAGATTTAAATTTTCCTTTTTTTCCTCTTCTCCCTTTGTGTCCTTTGTAGTTATCCTCCTCTTTTTGCCTGTCTTCGCATCCGCCCAAACCCCCGTCCCCAACAGCAAGCTCTATTCCCTGGACGAAGCCATCGCCGCCATGGGGCCCTCCCCGGCCTTCCGCTGGGACCCCTTTTTCGGTTCCGGGGTGTTTACCGTTGCCGGGCATACGGCGGCTTTTACCGCAGGGGACCCGGGGGGGACGGGGCTGCTCATGGTGGACGGCAGGGAAGTTTTTACCGTCCCCGCGCCCTATCTGGTCAGGGGGCTCCTTTTTTTCCCCGAAGCCTTCGTCACTGTGGCGGAGGGCGCCCTTTCCCGGTATCTGGCGGAGGAGGCTTCCCGGTTCAGGATCGCCGCAATCATCGTGGACCCCGGCCACGGGGGCAAGGACTCGGGGGCGGTGGGGGAATTTACCATAGGAGGTAAGCCCTTCCGTTCGGTGGAAAAGGATATCACCCTCAAGGTATCAAAACAGCTCCATTCCCTCCTTTTTAAGGGCTTCCCGGACAAGCGGGTCCTCCTCACCCGTGCAGGAGACAGCTTCCCCTCCCTGGAAGACCGGGTAGCTATCGCCAACGGGGTCACCCTCAAGGATAACGAGGCCATCATCTATATCTCGATCCACGCCAATGCCTCCTTAAACAGGACCGCCCGGGGTTACGAAGTCTGGTATTTAAGCCCCGAGTACCGCCGGGAAGTGATCGACAAGTCAAAATACGACGATCCCGATGACATTATCTCCATCCGTAACGCCATGCTGGAAGAGGAATTCACCACCGAAAGCATCATGATGGCCCAGTCTATCCTGGGCAGGATCACTGAAGCGGTGGGAAGATCCAGCCCCTCACGGGGGATCAAGGCGGAGGAATGGTTTGTGGTACGGAACGCCCGGATGCCTTCGGTTCTGGTGGAACTGGGCTTTGTCACCAACCAGGAGGACGCCCTCCTCATGGCCGACGACGGATACTTGCAAAAGGTAAGCGAAGCGTTATATAAAGGAATAGGCGATTTTGTGAGTACCTTTGAACGCTCAGGAGGATTTACCGCCATTCAATGAATGCGATCATTAATAAAAGCAGACGCCGTTTTTTGGCCCTTTTGCTCCTGGGAATTTTCGCTTTTGCCGAATTTATGGTTTTGGGGCTTGTCAGACGGACCTTTGTATTTTATTCTATTAATAACCAGTCGATGAAAGTGGAAGACCGTATGCTAAGGCGATCATCGAACCGGGAGTTTGACATTGGCAGGTATGTGGAGGAGGTCCTTCTGGGACCGGTTTCACCGGATTTGGCGCCCCCGTTTCCCCGGGGAACCAGGCTCCAATCCCTCCTGTACCGGAACGGGGTGGTTTATGCGGATCTTTCAGAATCCGCCGCCCTGCCTCCCCTGGAGGGGGGGGATGTTTTCCGGAATTTTCGTACCCTGAACGAGGGTATCCGGCGTAATTTTTCCTATGTGAAGGATGTACGGCTTTTTATAGCCGGAAACGCCGCGTTTAACCATGAATTTCAACGGATTTTTTCCGTAGAAAGAGATAAATAACCTAAAAAGCGTTGACAAATCTTGTGTGTTTTGTATACTTACAAGATAAATAGCTTTTTACGATTAAATGAATGAGAAAGGAGCTTTGAATGAAACGGACGTTCATTCTTGTTGTCATTGTGTCCTTACTTGCGGGATCCCTGTTTGCCGATGAGGCGATTTTGATCGACTTCACCAAGCTTGCTGCGGATATTTCTGTTAATGATCAGGGGGGCGCCCTTAACCAAAATCAACGGACCCTGATGGATTTTTCCAATGCCGCCGGTTCAAATTATAGAGCTCAGGCGGATCAGGGGCTGTTCAAGTCTTCCCTTGCGATTACCAACTGGGATGTGACCCTGTCATCCTCTTCCCGGACAGTGGAGAATCAGACTGCGAGTTATGTCAGGCCCGCTGCTTCCAAAGAACATGGTACCGTAATGGGTGTCCGGGTGCATTTCCCGGTGGAAGCCCATAATGCCTGGGCGACAATAAAACCCCCTTTTGAGATCCCTGCTTTTGAAAGCTCAGAGGTCGACGCAGATGGAAACGTCGTACAGGGAGAAGCGGAAGGTGGCAGCGGTTCTCCCACCCGTTTCGAAGCCTCTGCTGCGGATGACGGTACTCCCCAGTCTGCCTATGGCGTGGTTAAAAATGTGGGTACGATTAAATCCGTTGCCGTTAGTGTATACGGTCTCAATTTTCCCCACCATCTGTCGGCGATCCTGATTGACAGTGATGGAAATGAGAAAATTGTCTCCATCGGCTATCTCAACTTTGACGGATGGGGAGAACTCGTTTGGAATAACCCCGCCTATGTTCAGGAAGTTCGGAACCGGGAACTCCGGCTCTATCCCCTCTATCCTACCTCAACTCCCTTTGTCAAGTTTGGGGGATTCCTGGTTCAGCGCGACGCCAGCGCCCTGGGAGGAGATTTTATCGCCTACTTCAAAGACGTAAAGATCATCTACGATAAAGCGACACTTGATACCGAGAAAGACATCGATGATGAGAATGAGTGGGGCATTATCAAGGCCCGTGAAGGAGACAAGGATAGGTTTCAGCTGCAGAATTTTGGCAAAAATCAAATTCTCCGGTATCAGGAGCAGCAGAAAAAGGCTATGGATCTGCCTTTTGGTGACCCTGCCCGGAACAATAACAGCGCCGAATAACATTATTTCAGGTACGTTTATCTGAAAGGATGAAAAAGGCTGTCTGAGAACCCAAAAGGTTTTCAGGCAGCTTTTTTTATAACATAGAGGCCCGAATAATGGATCCTATTACGCTTCCGGATCAGAACACCCTCAGGCAGGAATATGAAAAATATTCGAAGGCCCGGGCCTTAACGACTTTTGATCTGGAAGCCCTGGTTGAGAAAACAGTTACGGCCCTTGGTTCCCGGTCCACGGTAAAGGGTCGCCCCAAGGACTTTGCCAGCTTTTTCAAGAAATATCTTCGTATTTTAAAGGACAGGGACGGCCCTGAGCCGGTGGTTATCACCGATCTTATCGGTATCCGGGTTGTATGCCCCTTTCTTGAAAATCTTGATGCGGCGGTAAGGCTCATAAAAGAAAAATTTGAAGTTATCGAGGTAGAAAAGAAGGGATCAAATTATTCCTTTAAGGAATTCGGCTACGAATCTACCCATCTTTTGGTAAAAATCCCCGGGGATATCGTGAAAAATCGGGGGTATTCCGGCTCCGAGGTGGCGGAAATACAGATCCGGACCCTCTTGCAGGACGCCTGGGCGGAGGTGGAGCATGAGCTGGTGTATAAGGCGGAATTTACCCCCTTTGACGAGCCCATGAAGCGGAAACTTGCCGCAGTCAATGCCTCCTTAAGTCTGGCGGATACCATCTTTCAGGAGGTGCGGGTCTACCAGCGGCAGTTAAATGAGGAAATGGGGAAGCGGCGGGAATCCTTCTTCCAGAAAATCGAAGAATCTACCGATGCCCTGCTCTTTGATACGGAGGTGAAACAGCGGGGTACTGTGGCGGCGGCGGACAAACCCCCGCCCCCCCCCGGCGGTTCTGTGGATGATCTCCTCCTTAATGCGCTCTATGCGCATAACAAAAACCAGTTTAACGAGGCGGCCACCTTTTACAGCCGTATCCTGGAAATGAGAATCGACGACGCAATCCGTTCCCTTATCTATAAACACCGGGGGATGGCCTATTTTGCCCAGTCAAAATACCAGGAAGCCATCGAAGACTTTAGCTATTCCCTGAAATGGGATAAAAAAGCCTATAAGGCCGCCTATTACCGGGGGGTGGTATGGGCGGTCCTGCAGCGCTATAACGAGGCGGCGGCGGATTTTTCCCTCTCCCTGGAGCTGAACCCCTACCAACCCTTCTGCCTGTTCAGGCGGGCCCAGGCCTGGTACCACACCGGGGACTACCCCCAGGCCCTTGGAGACTGCGAGGCATCCCTGGCCCTGGAACCGGACAATGAGACGGTTCGGAAATTACGGGATCTGCTGCTCGGCAAATTAAAGATGTAACAAATATGATCACCATTGCGGCAAAATACCGCGAAAAGGAAAGCCGGTATGGATAAAAAGACATGGTGGAAGGAAGCGGTGGTGTATCAAATTTACCCCCGCAGTTTTCAGGATTCAACCGGAAGCGGCGTGGGGGACCTTAACGGTATTACCCAACGGCTGGATTATCTAAAAGATTTAGGGGTTGATGTGATCTGGCTTTCGCCGGTCTACGCATCCCCCAATGTGGATAACGGGTATGACATCAGTGATTACCGGGCAATCATGGACGAGTTTGGAACCATGGAAGATTTCGACCGGCTGTTGGCGGAATCCCACAAGCGGGGCCTCAGGATACTCATGGATCTGGTGGTAAACCACAGTTCGGATCGGCACCCGTGGTTTATCGAATCCCGCTCCTCCGTCGATAATCCCAAACGGGACTGGTATATCTGGCGGGATGGTTTCAATGGTGGCTGCCACCCGGAGGGCGGCTTACCCAATGACCTGCGCAGTGTTTTTTCCGGTTCCGCCTGGGAGAAGGATGAAAAAACCGGGCAGTACTATATGCACAACTTTGCCGCGGCCCAGCCGGATCTGAACTGGGCAAATCCTGATGTGCGGAACGCGGTGTATGATATGATGGGCTTCTGGCTCGACAAGGGGGTTGACGGCTTCCGCATGGACGTGATCGACGCCATTGATAAACCCCCTACCGCCCTTGCCGTGTCCGGGGGAAAGGCGGATACCTGTTTCGGCAATCCCGGGGTACACAAATACCTCAGGGAGATGAACCAAAAGGTCCTGTCCCGGTACGACATTATGACCGTGGGGGAAACCTCCAGCGTTACTGTGGACACCGCGCCGCTTTATGCGGGCAATGACGGGAAGGAACTCAACATGGTGTTTCAGTTTGAACACACCTGGGTTGATCATGATAAAACATTGGGAAAATGGAAACCCCTGCCCCTGGATCTTCCCAAATTAAAAAAGATACTTTCCCGCTGGCAGACCGCTCTCCACGGCAGGGCCTGGAACAGCCTCTATTGGGACAACCACGATCAGCCCCGCATTGTTTCCCGTTTTGGAAATGACTCCACAGAGGAACTGCGAATCCTGAGCGCCAAGATGCTGGCCGCCTGCCTCCACATGATGCAGGGCACGCCATACATTTACCAGGGCGAGGAACTGGGGATGACCAATTATCCTTTTACCCGTCTTGAGGAATGTAACGATGTGGAGATCCGCAACGCCTACCGGGAACTGGTAACGGAAAAGAAACTGCTCACCCATGAGGAGATGATGAAGGGCATACGGAAATTAAGCCGTGATAACGCCCGTACCCCCATGCAGTGGGATGATGGTAAAAACGCGGGGTTCAGCGCCGGGACTCCCTGGATGGGAATAAATCCCAACTATAAAACAATCAACGCCGCTTCTCAGGTTCATGATCCGGAATCGGTGTTTAGTTTTTATAAGCGGCTGATACGGCTGCGCAAAGAACATCCGGTTATTGTCTATGGCGATTATGAACTTTTACTGCCCGAGGATGAAAAGCTTTTTGTGTACCGCCGCCGTTTTGAGGATACCGGCCTGCTGGTGGTCTGCAATTTTACCCCGAACAGGATTACCGGCATTGATATCGGCGCTCTGCGCAGCGACGGCGACAAACTGTTGATTGGAAACTACCGGGACACGGAGCCGGACGAAAAAATAATCAGGCCCTATGAGGCTAAAGTGTATTTAAAAAATTAAAGTACTATTGTTATGCCGGTTCTATTTCCAAAAACCCCTGATGCCTGACGGACATGACAAAAACCGGTCCCTCCGCTGCGGCGTCTGTGGGAACTCCCAGCCCCTGCAACATCCATGCGGTATACCCATCGACCTGAGCCGCGGGAATAAAAACCTGGATGACGCCGGCAAAGCCTCCCCCGTGAACACGGCAGGCCCCTTCGATGTTGTGCATGTGAAAGAAAATTTCCGTGAGGGCAAGGCAGACCGGTATCTTTTGTTCTGACATCGGCGCGGCCGGATTTGTGCCCGGAAGAGCCACATTTTGCAGCAATTTGTACGAAGAATTTCCCGATTCATTTACCAGGCGTAAAAAGGCGGGGAAATCATTTTCCTCAAGGGCTTTGACTTCCGCATCGACCCGGCTGTTTTCTTCTGCAAAATGCAGGGCGCGGAGCACCGCCCTATCGCCGTATTGGGCGCGGAGGGCGGGAAGATTTTTTATAATGTCTTCGAGGGGAATGTCCCGCAGTACTTCTTTTCCAAAGAAGGATGCAACCGACTTCATTTCACCGGGGATGGCGGAATAGGCTTCGCTTAAATTCGCATGGCTGCCGCCGGTATCCACCAAAATAAGCCTGAAATTTTGGGCGGCGAAGTCAAAGGGGATTCTTTTTACCACCGGGGCCGCAGGATTATTAAAATCCATTGCCACCATTCCCCCAAAGGCGCAGGCCATCTGATCAAGGAGCCCTGAATTTTTACCCCAATAGTTGTTCTCCGCGTACTGGCCGATACGGGCAAGCTGTTCAACGGGGATTTTTCCGTCATTGTAAAGCCGATTCAGTATACCGCAGATCAGCATTTCAAAGGCGGCGGAAGAACTTACCCCGGATCCCGAAAGAACCTGGCTTGAGACACAGGCCTTAAAGCCCCCGGCCGCAAAACCATTTTTCCCAAATCCCGCCGCAATACCCCGCACCAGGGCGATGGACCCCTTTTCATTCTGCACCGGCGCAAGGCCGCCCTTTAAGTCTATGCGGTAATCTTCATGGTAGCTTTCATCGTAAATAGAAATGCTGTTGTCCGTGGTCTTAGAAATGACGGCGATACAGTCCTTCTGTATGCTCGCGGCAAGTACCTTGCCGTGGTTATGATCCGTGTGGTTCCCGCCGATTTCGCTGCGTCCGGGGCAGCTGAAAATGCGGATCTCATCATCCCCAAAACGTTTTTTGAACTGTTCGATTAAGGCGGCGTACCGCTTTTTCTGTCCGGTAAGAACGGATTCACCGCTCCCGTACAGTTCAGAAAACAGTGTTGCTGTTTTTTTGCCGTCCAGGTTCTGCAGCGCCTTATCTATGGTCATTTGGAAGCCCCCTGTTTTCTTAACAGAAATAATTCTGAGAAAAAGTCTCCGTTCTTTGGACTATGGTGTCCGGTACATTCCAGCAGAAGACCGGCCTGCATGAGCTCATCCCCGCCCCGGCCCCCGCAGTTAAGGTTTTTGTCCTCTTCGGAATAGCCCCCTTCTTCCCAAACCGTAACCTGGTAATCCGCATTGCCTGCAAGTCCCGCAAGTTTAAGCCGGAAGGGCCGCTGGTTGGGATTGGAGAGGATCTTGTAAACGCCGACGATTGCCTCTGCGCCGTCATCTGAAATCACCATCCATGCAGCGAAGCGGCCATTAGTATTACTGCGGCCCCGCAGGGGACTGGGCAATCGGAAAAAGCGGCCATATTGAAAAGTACGGCGGTGGGCTTTGTAAAAAGCAATCTGTTTTTTTACCGCTTCCCGTTCTTCGGCGCTGAATTTGGTGGGGTCAAGCTCGTAGCCCAGGCAGCCAAAAAAGGATACCATGGCCCGGAAGGGGAGGGGAGTGAGGCGGCTGGTCTGGTGGTTGGGAATTGCCGAAACATGGGCGCCCATGGAACTTAAGGGATAGATTAGGCTGGCCCCTTCCTGAATAGAAAGCCGTTCTACCGCATCGGTGTCGTCGCTCAGCCAGCCTTGAGGGGCAAAGCCCAGGAGGCCCGGATCAAAACGGGCGCCTCCGGAGGCGCAGGATTCAAACAATATTTCCGGAAAGGCTTTGGTAAGCCCTGTGTAGAGATCGTAAAGCCCCAACACATAACGGTGGAAGAATTCCCCCTGCCGCCGGGGGGGCAAAGCAATACTGTAGGGTTCGGTGATAAAACGGTTCATATCCCATTTGATATAGGAAATGGGCGCACTTTCAAGAATTGCGGAAAGTACCTTAAAAAGATGATCCACTATTTCCGGCCGGCCCATATCCAGCACATATTGATTGCGCTGTTCCGTCCGCTGACGCTGGGGTATGTGGATGGCCCAATCCGGGTGGGCACGGTAGAGGTCGCTGTCGGGGTTTACCATTTCAGGTTCTATCCAGAGGCCGAATTTGATCCCAAGGGCGGTGACTTTTTTTGCCAGCCCTGCCACTCCTTCGGGGAGTTTTTCCTTATGGGGGAACCAGTCACCCAGACTGGAATGATCGTCGTCACGCTTGCCGAACCAGCCGTCGTCCAGGACAAAAAGTTCGGCCCCCAGGTCACGGGCGGAGGCGGCCATTTCCAGTATCTTTTTTTCGGTAAAGTTAAAATAGGTCCCTTCCCAGTTGTTGAGCAGCACCGGCCGTTCCGCGTCCCGCCATGCGCCCCGGGCAAGACGGTTCCGGTAGAGTTCGTGGAAGACTTGAGAAAGCCCGTTGAGGCCCCTTGCCGACCAGGCCAGGATCGCCTCGGGGGTATCGAAGATTGCGCCCTCTGCCAATTCCCAGGAGAAGCCGTCGGGATTTATCCCAATCCGCAGCCGGGCAATATCCCACTGATCCACCTCAACATCGGCAATAAAGTTGCCTGAGTAGATAAGGCTCGCGCCCAGGGCTTCCCCTTCGTTTTCCGTAGCTGAGGGACGCCGCAGTATTACTGCGGGATTTGTCTGGGCGCCGGAAATACCCCGGCTGCTCTGTATGCCCTGAAAGCCGGTCCTTAAGGGGGCGTCACCGATGTCAAATTCCCGGGCCCAGGCGCCGGTTAAGGTGATAAGGTTCCAGCGGCTGTCCGGCAAATCAAGGGAAAGGCTCATGGCGTTTTCCAGGGAGATTTTTTTATTCCCACCGTTACTGAAACGGACGCGCCGGGCCAGACAGTTATACTGCGTAAACATGGTATAGAATAAGATAATTTTTAAGCCCGAAGCCGCGTCCAGCAATTCCAACTCCAGGGTTTCCGCCTCATCATCCTTTTCCGTGTAGGCTGCAGGCATTCCTGACAGCTCCGGCTTTCCCGCATATATCCGGTGGCTTTTATAGCGAGGTTCGATTACCGTGGACCCCAGGGCTTCACCGCCTTCACCAAGCCCTTCGGGAAAGCGGACCGTAAATGCGGGCCGGCGGAAGTCCCCGTTTCCATTGACGGGATATTCAAAGCGGGTAAAGGCCTTGTCGTTATTGGAAAAGCCCGGAAAGGGGAGGGGGTCGAGGAGGGAATAATTTCCGTCCGGGCGCAGGGCCGCGCCGGCATATACCTGGCCGATGGAGAGGTTTTCCAGAATTCTGATAATATAACTGAAACTGCCATTGCTTAAATGAAACTGCTTCGCGGCAGCATTAAATAAAATGGGCATAACTTTCTCCTGCTTATATTAGAGTTGTTCGATAACTTCAGTTATTGAACAACAACCATTAAAAAACGCAAAATACAGAGTATTTTGCAGGACTTGTTCGGCAACTAACCGAGTTGCCGAACAAGTCTATTATAGCTTTCCGCCGGATATTGCGATACCCATCGGAACACACGGATTTGTATACCAATTGTATAAGTATTTAAGCCACATAGAGCCCGAATGGAGAAAACTATGAAAAAATGAATCATCTCCTGGGGGAATTGAACCCCCGTTGTCGGGATGAAAACCCGATGTCCTAACCACTAGACGAAGGAGACATTTTTTATGGTACAGGTGAATAGATTTGTTCGAGAACCAACCGGGTTCTCGAACAAATCCAATATAGCTTATTGGGCTTTTTCTGTCAATACAAGGATCCCGGCTTAATTCACCTTTTGCCCCCTGATGTTTTTTTCATCCATGGTGACATTGCAGCTGCCCTTCCGCAGTTCATCCAGGGAAAGGCGGAGCCAATAGCCGAAGCTGCCGGGGCCCGTGCGGTTACTGCCGGCCGCCATTTTGTGCAGACGACTGGAGTGAATATTTACGCAGAACCGCCAGAACATCCTTGGCCCTGTTCTGAACCGGCTTGATGTAGGCCCCTTCCGAGATACGGACAAGCACCCGTATTACGTTAGGGTCCCTGATGCCATTGTTTGCCGCAGCAAATTTTTCGAAAGCTTCCACCGCAGAAAGGGCAATAAGATTATCGGGGTTAAGAACGTCAAAGCGGGTAGCTATCCAGGCAATGGCGTTTACCGTCTCTTCGTTATCGTTAATCCCTATCTTTGCCAGGGACTTAATTGCCTCCGTAAGCACCATGGGCTCATTATCTGCCAGAAGGACCTTTATCAGGGTACCTCTGGCTTCCGGCGTACCCAGCGTCCCCAGTTGAGTGGCCGCCTTGGTCCTGATATCGGGGAAATTGTTTAAAAGCCTGCCATTTTCCCGGGTTTTGTTCACAATCCCCTCAAGGGCAAGGTACTCCAGGGCGGCTCGTATCTCTTCCCCGGTTTTTCCCCGGCTGATGGCATCTCCGATATATTCCAGGGCCACCAGTTTCTGATCCCTGCTGTCGGTCCGGCTCTGTTCCCGGATAATCATCAATTCCACCGATTCCTGCAGGTAGGATTCCTCCACCGACATTTCCTGGCCGGAACCGGCGCTTTGGCCCGTCACCATGCTTACTGTGATGATGGATACCACACAAAGGGCGCTCAAACGCTTAAAAATAGTCATGTTTTCTCCTTAAATTATTTTCCAAATAATTTTAATTTACAATTTTCCAGGCGCCGTTTTCATGTTCAAGGTCATAAAGACGTAAACGCTGACCATTCACGGTAATCGTATATGCCTTAACCCTCCTTTGGTTGATAAATTCTATATCATCCACCCGGTCCCGGGACCGGGAAGGGACCACCACATGGATAAAGTAATCACGGGCATTGGTCAAAACAACGCCCTGGGTCTTGAGCCGGGGCTGCGCGGAAACCTTGAGCAGATACTCAGGGGAATTTTTTTCATTAAAATAATCCTCCTTCAAATTGGCAACCCAGCCCTCATAGTTCCTCGCCCGGATAATCCGGTTCAGCTTCTCAATAAAATTCTGAACATCAAGCTTGGTATAATTATATACCTCCCGGGGAACATTGCCCGGATCGAAGATCAAATTTTCCGTAACAACAGGCCCCGGAACAACAACGGGTCCCGGAACCGGCGCCGTAATAGGTCCGGGGGGAACCGGTTCCCTGGCCGTTGCAGGAAGCGGAGCTGCGGCAGTTTCTGTAGCCGCCGGTTGCCCCGATGTACAGGACAGAACAAGCAACAGGGGAATCAGCAAACAGACAGCAAAGATCTTCATATGATACCATCTTATTCTAATTATTGGTATCCCGTCAAATGCCGCCCGGTTCTTATCCTCATATATTGGTAGAAAGATCGATAATGATCAACATACTCCGGAAGGGCTTGACCTGTGGGGCCCCCTCTTTATATGGTTAGTTCACCGTGTTGAAAGCAGCGTTTCCCGGGTCCTTTGATCCTCCCACATTGGGGCACCTCAATATCATCCGGCGGGCGGCCTCTATTTTTGATGAGCTTTTGGTGGTGGTTGCGGAAAATCGCCGGAAAAAGTACCTCTTTTCTGCGGAGGAGCGGGTCAGTCTGATAGCGGAACTGATCCGGGACCTGCAAAATGTTTCCGTGGTGATCTGTGATTCCCTTATCGTGGACTTTTTACAGAAACATGATACCCGGCTCCTGGTTCGGGGTATCCGGGGTGTGGATGATTTTTCATACGAATTTGAACTTTCCATGATAAACAAGTCCCTGGATCCCCGGATCGAGACCATCTTTATGACCACCGATCCTGAATATTTTGTGCTTCGGTCCACAGTGATTAAGGAATTGGCCTCTTTTCATGGAAATGTGGCCGGCATGGTGCCCCCCCTGGTGGCGGACGCCCTGGCGGACAAATACCGTTAAGAACAAAGGAAGGGATTACGGCATGGAAGAGCGGTTTTTGCCCCGGTGGCGTGACGCCGGGCGGATGTTAGCGGAAGATGATCCCTTTTTCGGGGCTCATGCTTTCGATAATCGCCAATGACTCGATGCGGATATGGTTTTCCCGGAGTCTTTTGCCGCCGTTCTGGAATCCCTTCTCGATGACTACCCCTGCGCCGACCAGGACCGCCCCGGCAGTTTCCGTAAGGGCCGCCAGGCCCTCAAGGGCGCAGCCGTTGGCAAGGAAATCGTCAATGAGCAGCACCGATTCCCCCCGGGACAGATAATCCCTTGGGACCGTGATCGTATAATCAATGCCGTGGGTATAGGAGGTTACTTCCGCGCTGTAAAGATTTTCGCCGATATTTTTCGCCCTGAATTTCCGGGCGAATACCACGGGGGCCTTGAAATACTGGGCGGTGACGCAGGCTATACCGATCCCCGAGGCTTCAATCGTGAGTATCCGGTCCACCCTGGCCCCGGCAAAACGCCGGGCAAATTCTTTGCCGATCTCGTTGTACAGATCGATGTCTACCTGCTGATTCAGAAAGCTGCCCACGTTCAGGATGCTGCCGGGCAATACCTTTCCTTCGGCGCGGATCCGGTCTTTTAATAGCTGCATGTTACAGTACCTCTAGGGGTGAAGTATAGCTTGGTAGGATGTTAAGGTAAAGTGCGGGTAACAAATTCCCGGGACCGGGTAGACCATTTATTGCGATTGTTTTCATACCCTGCCCCTGTTCATATTTGCCGAAACCGGCTTTTTGCTGTCGAGGTTAAAATCTTCTCCGTTAACCAAAAAAGAAGCCGTAAATCCTTATATTACAAGGATTTACGGCCACAGGACCAAAGACCCCTTAGTCGGGCAACCCGGATTCGAACCGGGGACCCCAAGTCCCCCAGACTTGTACGCTAACCAACTGCGCTATTGCCCGATGTTCCTTCCCATATATAGTAGATTTTGTTATATTAGTTTATAGCGTTTTTTGTGTCAATAGCCGAGATGGTCCCACCCCCCACAACCACGTCCCCGTCGTAGAGGACCGCCGCCTGGCCGGGGGTAATGGCCCGCTGGGGCTCGTCAAATTCCACCCGCAGTGTATCCTCGCCGGTTTGTTCCGCGGCGGCCCACTGTTCCTGCTGCTGGTAGCGGGTTTTTACCTTTACCCGCAGGGGGCTTTCGATGCGTTCACAGGCGATAAGGTTCAGGGCTTCCACGGTGAAGGCCTTTGAGTAGAGGCTGCCGGCAGGTCCCAGGGTGACGGTGTTGTCCGCGACGGATTTGGCCGCCACGTACATCGGTTCATTCCGGGCGATTCCCAGGCCCCGGCGCTGGCCGAGGGTGTAGCGGACTATTCCCCGGTGCGTGCCCAGGAGCTTTCCCGTGTGATACTCGATGATGTTTCCTTCGGGATAATGCTTGCCCGTCCAGGTTTCCATGAACCGGCCGTAGTCGCCGTCGGGAACGAAGCAGATGTCCTGGCTGTCCCGCTTTTTGGCGTTGATGAAGCCCCGTTCCTCCGCAATCTCCCGTACCTGGCTTTTGGTCAAATCCCCCAGGGGAAAGCGGGTCCGCTCAAGCTGTTCCTGGGTCAGGCAGTAGAGCACATAACTCTGGTCCTTTTTTGCATCCGCCGCCTTCTTCAACAACCAGCGGCCCCTTGCCCCATCCCTTTCGATCCGTGCGTAATGCCCGGTGACCAGCAAATCAAAATCCAGCTGCCGGGCCCGGTAGAGGAGCCGTTCAAACTTGATGTACCGGTTGCAGTCGATACAGGGATTGGGGGTACCCCCTTTTTCATAAATATCGATGAACCGGCGGATCACCTCATCCCGGAAGGGTTCGGTAAAGTTAAGCACATAATGGGCCATATTGAGCCGGTAGGCCACATTCCGGGCGTCATTCACATCCTCCAAGGAACAACAACCTCTGGTTGGTGTTCCGGAGCAGCAGCCCCGGTGAATCGGTACCATATCGTCGCCGTCGTAGAGTTTGAGTGTTACCCCGATACAGTCATAACCCGAGTTCAGCATCAGCGCGGCGGCGACAGAACTGTCCACCCCGCCCGACATGGCAATAACCGCCTTGTTATTCATCGCTAAAGCAGGTTTTGGGACGCTATCTCTGCCTCGCAGGAACGCATGGCGAGGATGGTCTTTTCAATAAGCTTGTCCAGTTCCCAGCCCAGCATGGCCGCGCCTTTCTCGATTACCTCGCGGGAACAGCCTGCGGCAAAGTTGGCGGCCTTGTATTTTTTCCTGACCGACTTAACTTCCATGTCCATCACGCTTTTGGATGGCCGGATAATCGCCGCCGCCCAGATAAGCCCGGTGAGTTCGTCCGCCGCATAGAGGACCTTTTCCATTTCGTGCTCCGGTTTTATATCCACCGTAAGCCCATAGCCGTGGCTGCACACCCCGTGGATAAGAGCCTCATCCGCCCCGCCCAGCCGCAGCAGTTCCGGGGCCTTGATGCAGTGCCGGTCCGGGTATTCCTCAAAATCAATGTCGTGGAGGAGCCCCACAATGCCCCAGAACTCAGCCTCATCCCCGTGGCCCAGATCAACGGCGTACCAGCGCATTACCCCCTCCACCGTCAGGGCATGCTGAAGGTGAAAAGGGTCCTTGTTGTATTGCTTAAGAAGCTCCCAGGCTTGGGAGCGTGAAAGTGAAGATTTCATATTCTAGTAGTTGCTCGGCTTGATCTGGAAATAGGCCTTGGGATGCTTGCAGACCGGGCAGAGCTCGGGGGCTTTTTTGCCGATCACGATGTGGCCGCAGTTGGCGCACTGCCAAATTTGGTCCCCCTCACGGGAGAAGACCAGATTCTCCTGGATGTTGGCAAGGAGCTTGCGGTACCGTTCCTCGTGTTCCTTCTCGATCTTGCCCACCATTTCAAAAAGGGCGGCAATCTGGGTAAAGCCCTCCGCTTTGGCGTCCCTGGCGAAACCGGCGTACATATCGGTCCACTCGTGGTTTTCCCCGGAAGCGGCGTCATTCAGGTTGGTGATGGTGGGCGGTACCTCATCGCCATGGAGGAGTTTGAACCAAATTTTGGCGTGTTCCTTTTCGTTCCCCGCGGTTTCCCGGAAAATGGCCCCAATCTGCGCATAGCCCTCTTTTTCGGCCCTGGAAGCAAAATAAAGATACTTGGTATGCGCCTGGGATTCCCCGGCGAATGCGGCCTGCAAATTTTCTTCTGTTTTTGAGCCCCTTAAGTCCATGATACGCTCCTTATCGTATCTTAAAGAATACGCATAAGAGCCTCCGGGGTCAAGATTTTGGGAAAAAAAGGGACGGCGGAAACAACGTTCCCACCATCCCTGGAGGAGGAAACCGGCGCTTTTTACGGCGCATGTGTGCAGTACATGAATCATATTAATATCATGATTCTACAGATCTTCCAGATTGAAGGGCGTCTCTTGGTACACGTAGTTAAGCCAGTTGGAGAAAAAGAGGTGGGCATGGGCCCGCCAGCGGACCACCGGAGCCTGTGAGGGGTCATCCCCGGGGTAGTAGTTTTTGGGGATGGCGATGGGGATGCCCTTGGCAAGGTCCCGGCGGTATTCCCGGTCCAGGGTGAGGGGATCGTATTCCAGATGGCCGGTGACGTAGATTTCCCGGCCTTCCCGGGCGGTGGCCAGGAATACTCCGGTTTCCGGAGTCTCCGACTGGATCGTAAGGGCGGGGCAGGCGGCGATGGCGTCCCGGTCGCTGGAGGTATGCCGGGACTGGGGGGCAAGGAATTCATCGTCAAAGCCCCGGAACACTGTGGCGTAACGCTCATTGATCCGGTGGGGGAAGATACCGAAAAGCTTCTGTTTCAGGGGCCGTTTTTCTATGCCGTAACGGCGGTAAAGCCCGGCCTGGGCGCCCCAGCAGATGTGCAGCACGGACCAGACGTTTTTCGTGGAATAATCGATCACCTCCGCCAGTTCATCCCAGTAGTCCACTTCTTCAAAGGGAAGGGTTTCCACCGGCGCCCCGGTGATGATAAGCCCGTCAAAACGCTCGTCCAGAATGCTGTGGGAATTGATGTAGAATTTTTCCAGATGCCCCGGAGGGGCGTTTCGGGATTCGTGGCTCCCCATCCGCAGAAAGGTGATATCGACTTGTAAAGGGCTGTTGCCCAGGAGCCGCAGAATCTGGATTTCCGTGTCCAACGTGGTGGGCATCAGGTTCACAATCGCCACCTTGAGGGGCCTGATATCCTGGTGTTCCGCCCGATCAGAGGTGATGACAAAGACATTTTCCCTGCACAGAGCCTCATGGGCCGGCAGGGTCCTGGGTATTTTTATAGGCATAGCGATCCGGGCTTAGGCACGGTCTAAAGTCCTGAGTCCAGGGGAAGACGCGGGACATCCTTGGCTTTCAGATGCCGGCCGATACATTCCACCAGAACATCGTGATCCTGGAGATTGGGCAGCCCCGAGACGAGCACCGCGCCGATAACCCCGGTTCCCTTGATGCGGATCGGGAAACCGCCGCCGCCCCATGCGTAGACCCTGGGGTCCAGCCCTCTGCTCTCCAGGGTTTGGTTATTCTTCTTCATTTTGAGGGTATTGAGGAGGGTGGAAACTTCAAATTCCCGGACGGTGGTGAATTTTTTGGTCATCCAGAATTCATTGTTCAGGTTGGTCCCCTCCGTGGCATACTGGAAAAGAACAAACCCGCTGTTTGCCCGGATACTCACCGCGAGGGTAAGCCCTTCGGCCTGTACTTTTGATACCAGTTCCTTCCCCAGCTTCCAGGCATCCGCCCGGTTAAAATGGGTAAACTGGAGGAGTTCCTCCTGTTTTTCTACAATACTGATGCCCTGATTGATTTCCATATCTTGCTCCTGCATGCAAAGTTCATTTTGTTATAATACAGCATAATTGATGATTGGAGAATAGGGGATTCGAACCCCTGACCTATAGATTGCGAACCTATCGCTCTACCAACTGAGCTAATTCCCCATTATAATAACGGTATGTACTATACCGGGTTATCAATAAAAAGGCAAGGCCGCCGTGATCCTCTATGATATTCTCCGCTATGGTCACGGTATTTTCTTTGTGGGGCTCCAGACCTGCCTGATGGGGGGCGTTTTCCGGGAATGGCGGCGGGACCGGCAAGCCTGCCGCCTTGCGGGATCAGGGGCCGCGCCCCGGGTCTCGGTGCTGGTGCCCATCCATAACGAAGAGCGCCGCATGGAGGGTTTATTGCAAAGCCTTGCCGCCCAGGATTATGAGTGGGCGGAGTATATCTTTATTGATGACCGCTCCACCGATGAAAGTCCTGCGCTGCTCTCCCGTTTTGCGGCGGGGCGCAGGGATGTAAAGATCATTACCCTGGGGGAGAATCCTGCTTCCAACCACAAACAGTACGCCCTGGGGAAAGGGCTTGAGCAGGCCCGGGGGGAATTCTTCCTCTTTACCGATGCGGACTGCGAGGTTAAGCCCGGCTGGATCCGCGCCATGGTGCAGCGCATGGCCGACGACGGGGTAGGGGCGGTGATCGCCCCGGTATTCAAGAAGGAAGAGGGGAGGGGCTTTTTTTATTCCTACCAGTGTTACGACCACGTTGTCCGTTATGTGTACCTGGCCGGGGCGGCGGGGCTGGGCGCCGCCGGGGGCGGCTTTGGGAACAACCTGATCCTCCGCCGTGCCTGCCTGGAAGCCGTCGGGGGTTACGGCGCGGTGCCCCCCTCACCCACGGAGGACGCCGCCCTCATCTCCCGGATACGGGCCCTTACCCAATATGAGGTCCGCGCCGCCGTGGGTCCGGGAACCCATGTCAAAACCGGCGCGGAACATTCCTGGAAGACCTTTATCAACCAAACCCTCCGCTGGAACAACGGCGGCCTCTTCAGCCCTGAAATGCTTACCCGGATTAACTACAATCTATTGATGATCGTCATATCCACCGGTATCCTCGCCATACCCCTGCTGCCTTTTTTCCCCGGCCTCTGGCCCATGCCCCTTGGGGTTTTTATCGTGATGATCGAGAACACCATCGGTTCCCTCTGCATTGCCAAATCTTCCCTGCCCCGGCCCCGGTTCTGCTGGATACCGGAACTGCTCTTTACCCCGGTCTACTTCACCCTGATGACCATCATGGGCTATCTGGGCATCAAAACCAACTGGAAGGGGAGCAGGGTCTAATTACAGAACCGGCGTCAGCCAGCCCTTGGTGTCCGGAATCGTACCGTACTGGATGCCCTTGAGGGTGTCCCGCACTTTGGCGGTAAATTCCCCGACCTTGCCCCCGTTAAAGACCGCCTTCTTGCCCTTGCAGGTGAGTGATTCCAGGGGGGTTGCCCCGGCGGCGGTGCCGCTGACGAAACACTCTTTGGTCTCCGCCAGGGCTTCGTCGATGGTGATTTTCCGCTCACCCACCTTGATCCCCCAGTCACGGGCAAGCTCGATGATGCTCATCCGGGTGATCCCCGGCAGGATCGTGTCACCCAGTTCGGGGGTCACCAGTTCCCCGGATTTAAGGAAAAAGAAGATATTGCAGGAGGATCCTTCCTCCACATATTTCTGCTCCCGCGCGTCAAGGAACACGCATTCCATGTAGCCCGCATCCGCCGCTTCATGCTTGGCCAGGGCGGCGATAGCGTAATTGGAGGCCGCCTTGATCCAGCCGGTCCCCTTGGGGGTTGCCCGGGTACGCTCCGTCACCACCGCGTCGGAATTGCCCCCGGCAAAGTAGGAGCTTACCGGGGTGTTGACCACCACCACCCAGGGCTCGCGGCAGATATTCACCCCCACGCCCCCCTCGGCATAGGTAAAGGGCCGGATATACACCGAATCGGCGCTCATAAAGGAGTCCTTTTCCCATTCTTTCTTGTAGTGGGGCCGAAAACCCAGCAGGGCGTTCCGTTTGACCGTCTCCACGCAGGCGCGGACAAACTCATCCTCCGGGAAGGGGGGCATATAGAGCCCCTTCATGGAGGCAAAAAACCGGGCGGCGTTCCTGTCGGGCCGGAAAATCGCCAGCCCCCCGTCCTTCTGGGGCAGGGCCTTGATCCCCTCAAAACAACCCAGACCGTACTGGGTGGTGTAGTTTACCAGGGGCATATCGGCGTATACATTCCGGGAATCCGACAGCCGGGTCTGTTCGGCCTCACTCAAAGCCGCCTCTTCCTCGGGTTTTTTATGGGGTTTTTCCTCATATCCGCCGGTCCATTTCGCCGCAGAATACTTTGACCGGAAAACGATAGGGTAACTGTTCAATGAAAAAGCCATAGGTTCCTCCAAAAAATTGTATTTAGTGTACCAAAAAGAGGGGCTGGGGGGAAGTCTCCCGTTGACCCATCCCCTGCTGTCCCCCTACAATAAGTAATGGCATTAAACTGCGGTATCGTGGGGCTCCCCAATGTGGGAAAGTCCACCATCTTTTCGGCCCTGAGTTCCGCCCCGGCGGAGGCAGCCAATTATCCCTTCTGTACGATAAACCCCAACATCGGCATTGTGAATGTCCCCGATCTGCGGCTGACGAAACTTTCGGCGCTCTTTAAGCCGGAGCGTACTATACCCGCGGCGGTGGAATTTGTGGATATCGCGGGCCTGGTCAAGGGGGCGTCCCAGGGTGAAGGTCTGGGGAACCAGTTCCTCTCCCATATCCGGGAAGTGGGGGTGATTGCCCAGGTGGTCCGCTGTTTTGACGATCCCGACATCATCCACGTGGCTAACCGGGTGGACCCTGCCGATGACATGGAGACCATCAACGTGGAGCTTGCCCTGGCGGACCTGGACACCCTGCAGAAACGTCGGGATCGGGCCGACCGGGCCTTAAAAGTACAGGCCAAGGCGGAGCAGAAAAGCGCCGAGGCGGTGCTGTCCGCCCTTGCCAAAATTGGCCCCGCCCTGGAGGACGGCAGGCCCGTCCGCTCGGTGGATCTGAGCGATGATGAAAAGGCCGCCGTCTACGACTGTCACTTTATCACCGCCAAGCCTCAGCTCTATGTCTGCAATGTTGATGAAGCCGGTATGAAAGCCATTGCGGGCGGCGGCCAGGCCAACGCCTATGTTGAAGCGGTGCGGAAGCGGGCCGCCGCCGAGGGCTCCGAAGCGGTATGCATCTGCGGCAAATTCGAAGCCGAGTTGGGGTCGCTGGAAGATGAGGCGGACAAGCTGGCCTTTCTGGAAGAGCTGGGCCTTAAGGAGTCGGGCTTGAGCGCCCTGATCCACGCGGCCTACCGGCTCCTGGGGCTGCGGACCTTCTTTACCGCCGGGGCCGACGAGTGCCGGGCCTGGACCATCCGCGCCGGTGACAGCGCCCCCAAGGCCGCCGGGGTCATCCATACCGATTTTGAGAAGGGCTTTATCAAGGCGGAAGTCTATTCATACGACGACATTATCCGGTACGGCACGGAAGCGAAGATCAAGGAAGCGGGGAAGTACCGCATTGAGGGGAAGGAGTATACCGTGCAGGACGGCGACGTGATGTTTTTCAAGTTCAACGTCTAGCCGCTAATGTCTACACGATATAACGTCTAAATGATGCTTGGCGCCATGTCTGATAAACATACCATACTGAAAAATTCCTTCGGCCATACTGAATTCCGTCCGGGGCAGGAGGAGGTGATCGACGCCATCCTCGCCGGGCAGGACGTTTTGGCGATCATGCCCACCGGGGCGGGGAAGTCCCTCTGCTACCAGATACCGGCCCTCATGCTGGATGGGCTCACGGTGGTCATTTCACCCCTTATTTCGTTGATGAAGGATCAGGTGAACGCCCTCACCGCCGCCGGAGTCCGGGCAGCCTGCCTCAACAGCGCCCTTTCCCCTGCCGAATATATCGAGGTTATCAGTAAGGCCGCCCGGGGGGATTACTCCATCCTCTACATAGCCCCGGAACGGCTTTCGGGTGCGGAGATTCAGCGTTTTGCCGATGCCCAAAGCATCCCCCTGGTGGTCATCGACGAGGCTCACTGCGTTTCCCAGTGGGGCCACGATTTCCGGCCCAGCTATCTCCAGATTGCCGCATTTATATCGTCCCTGAGAAGGCGGCCCGTCACGGCGGCCTTTACTGCCACCGCCACCAGCAAGGTTAAAGAAGACATCCTGTGGGCATTGAAATTACGGGAACCCCACACCTTAACTACCGGCTTTGACCGGGAAAATCTTTACTTTGGAGTGGAAAAGCCCAAAGACAAGGCCGCCGCCCTGCTGGAATTCCTTTCAAAGCGGAAAAATCGCAGCGGCATCGTTTACTGCTCCACCCGGAAAACCGTGGAGGAGGTTTGGAGTCTTCTGCTTGGCAAAGGTTTCCCGGCAACCCGCTACCACGCAGGGCTCCCCGATCGGGAACGTCACGAAAATCAGGATGATTTTCAGTATGACCGCAGGCCCATCATCGTGGCCACCAACGCCCTGGGTATGGGGATCGACAAGTCAAACGTCTCCTTCGTGGTCCACTACAACATGCCCAAAAACATCGAAAGCTACTATCAGGAGGCGGGCCGGGCCGGCCGCGACGGGGGGCCCGCGGAGTGTGTCCTTTTTTACTCAGGCGCCGATGTGCAGATTAACCAGTTTTTGATCAAAAACAGCCGGGACGAAGAGGAGGAAAAGGACGAGGCCCTTATCGCCCATAACCTGGAACTCCTCAAGCAGATGACCTTTTACGCCACCGGGACCGACTGCCTCCGCTCCCGGCTCCTCTCCTATTTCGGGGAAAAGCCGCCATCCTTTTGCGGGAACTGTTCCAATTGCCTGACCAAATTTGAGGAGGCGGACATCAGGGTTGATGCCCAAAAAATCATCTCCTGCGTGTACCGGCTCAAACAGCGGAGGCGGAGCTTCGGGAAGACTACGGTGATTGATATCCTGCGGGGCAGCAAAAGGGAACGGATCCTTTCCATGGGTCTTGATACTTTGAGTACCTGGGGCATCATGGCGGACACCGATGCCCATAGGGTACGGGTTATCCTGGATTACCTCGTGGACAAGGGCTATCTTACCCTGGAAGGCAATGAATATCCGGTACTGGTCCTCTGCGCCGCCTCGGAGAAGATCCTCCGGTTAAAGGAGCCCCTGATCATGATGGTCCCCAGAGAATCGGAGCCGCCGCCGTCCCACAAAAAACCCATTGCCCTGGATTTGCTCCCGGAGGATGAAATCCTCTTCACAAAGCTCACGCGTCTGCGGAAAAAGCTGGCCCAGGAGGCGGGGGCTCCTGCCTACATCATCTTCCCCGATTCCAGCCTGCGGGACATGTGCCGGAAACGGCCCGTGACGGAACGGATGTTCATGGAAATCAGCGGCGTGGGGGCCGTCAAGAACGAAAAATACGGCCCCATTTTTACCGCACTCATCCGGGAGCACGAGGAAGAGACCGCCCTTATCGGGGAATAGCATTTTTTTATTGCTTGTTTTAATGATTTAGTGGTATTATAATCAATAAGATAATATGGTAGATTCTTCCCATTTAAGCAGATATTCCCTCTTCGGCGGCCTTTTGATGGAGCAGATCGATGGGATACTGCCTCTGATGATGCACGAGACCTATGCGGCGGGGCAAAATATCATCACCGAAGGGGAACCAAACGACCAGATTCGCTTCATCATTTCCGGCCGGGCGGAGGTGTTAAAAAACGCTCTGGTTCTGGCGGAGTGTCAGACCGGGGACATCGTGGGGGAGATGGAAGTTCTGGACATGCTGCCCTCGGCGGCTACGGTCCGGGCCATAAGCCCCGTGGAGATCGTCTCCCTCTCCAACACCACCCTGCACGAAATCTACAAAGGGGACATCAAAGTCTTTGCCATCATCGTGATGAACCTTGCACGGGACCTTGCCCGCCGCCTGCACCGTGCAGACGAAGTGGCAACCGGGAGCAAGGGCGAAACCCTGCAGCGCTCCGAGTATTTCATCAGCTAGCCGTTCATCCTGTAAGGCTTTTGACTCTGAAAATAATCTGAAAATAAATCGATCATTTCAGATCCTCTCCGGGGAAAAACACCTTAATCTGTCCTTTTTTGAAAAGCCCCTTGGTCCAAAACCAGGTGATGGGCAGGAGGATCAGGATGAGGAACCCCTGGTAGACCGTGAGCAGCTGATCCAGCGGAGGAGGGGGGGCCAAAATTTTAAACACCAGATGAATGGCAACCAGCAGGATCATCGGGAGGATCAGGGCCTTGAGGCGTCCCCGGGTCTGTATGCCGCCGCCAAGATTACTGCCGAATATCCCTACCGCAAGGGAGCCGAAAAGGGCGGGCAGGATATACCCCGAGGCAAGTTTGACCGAAGGAAGGGTCAGTATGGGCTGGAGAGGAAGGATCAGAAGCACCCCTGCAATAATAATCAGGATGGTCACAAAGCTGGAAACGCTTACCGCGATGGAGGTGACGATATCCGCGTCTTCGGTGCCGTTCTCCACATCCAGAAGCTGGAGGGCGGTGTTTGCCACCGGCAGTTTAAGGTTCATCACATTGCCGGTGATCAGGGCAAGGTAGATGGAGCTGCCGAAGATCGGGGTATAGGCGATAACCTCGGAGAGCGCCGCCGGGGCGAAGATCGCCAGGAGCCCAATCGAGGCGGTAATTATCCTGAGCAGCGGGGGCATGGCGTCAAGGTAGATACCCGTGATAATGGGCATGCCGAGCATGACGATAATGGCAATCACCGTACCGGTACGGCCCAAACGGTGCATGGAATCAATATGGGCCTTGCCCGCGGCATCAAGGACGGCGGTATTGGAACTTTGTTCACTCATTTTTCGCTCCTTAATTAAGCAATCCGGTCCAGAGGACCGAAGAAGCCATGGCCAGAATCATGCTGATGGCAAGAATAAAACTCTTGAGCCAGGACAGTTTCTCCCGTTTTGCAGCGGCGCCGAGGGCAATGGTGATCCCCACACTGGTACAGATGGTGAGGAGCCTGACGATGCCGGTCTTGCTGTAATCCAGTAACATGGGGGTAACGAACACCAGGATAATCACCAGGATAAAGATGCTGCCCCCCAGTGCCCCCCATCGTTTATCCCCGGTCTTGAGCTTCATGGTTCCGGTCTGTATCTTTTTTGAGATAAAGGGAGAGACGATCAGCCCCGCAATAATGCCGATGGACATGACAAACATCACCAGCACAAAATCCTGGGCCGTGGCCTGTGATAATTGGCCCAGGCTGAGCCCCACGGCCTTGATGGCCGAATCCGCGGCCATGGTTTCGTAGGTCACCGCCCCCACCACTGAAAGCCGCCACCAGGGCCAGGGGATGCCCAGAAGGGCAACCAGGGAAAAGAGCCCGATAACAATGGCCAGGGAGGGGACAATGGTCGCGGAAACAGAAGCCTTGACCACGGTCATCAGCTTTTCCCGTGAATACCCCTTTGCCAGCGCCCTTTTCCATGATTTCCGCATGGAAACAACCGCAAGACCGGCCACATAAAGAATACCGATGATCACCATTAAATAGATAAGCCAATGGTTCGCGGCATCATAAAAACCCATGCCAATACCTCGTTAAAAAAAGATAAGAAATGATATCTGAGTATGGGGGGTAAGTCAAATTAATCCGGAGAATTTCAAGCTTGACTATTCAGTTATGTATCTTAATAATAAAGAGTAATGATTGATAAAAAAATGGGATATCCCGGAGCTTGGTAACTCTAAGACATCCCATTGTTTTCTAAACCGTTTAAACGCTAAGCATTAAGCCGTTTTTCAATCGCATCCAGCTCGTCATACAGCTCTTTCGGCATTTTGTCGCCAAACTTGGGATAGTGGTTTTTCCGCACATCGGCGATTTCCTTCTTCCAGCCTTCGATGTCCACGGAGCAGAGTTCCTTCAGCGTTTCTGCGCTCACGCCCTTGGGCGCTTCGATGGTGCCCGGTTTGGGGAGGTTGCCGATGGGGGTATCCACACAGTTGTCCTTGTTATCACAGCGGTCGAACACCCACGCGAGGACCCGGCTGTTTTCGCCGTAGCCGGGCCACATGAACTTGCCATCCGCATCCTTGCGGAACCAGTTGACGAAGAAGATTTTGGGGAGCTTGTCGGCCTTGCCCGCGGCTTCGGCTTTCTTGCCGAGGCTGAGCCAATGCTTGAAGTAGTCGCCCATGTGGTAGCCGCAGAAGGGCAGCATGGCGAAGGGGTCACGCCGGACCTGGCCCACCTGATCACTGATGACCGCGGCGGTCACTTCGGAACCGGTGATGGAACCCATGAACACGCCGTGGGTCCAGCTCTTGGCCTGGTTCACCAGGGGGATGGTGGAGGGGCGGCGGCCGCCGAAGAGGAAGGCGGAAATCGGCACACCCTTGGGATCTTCCCACTCCGGGGCGATACAGGGACACTGCTTCGCCGGGGCGGTGAACCGGGCGTTGGGGTGGGCTACTTCCTGGCCTTTTACTGCCTTATCGTTAATGGGGGAGGGCCGTAACACGCCCTTCCAGTCGATCACTTCCTGACCGGCGGCGCCCTGTCCGATCTGTTCCCACCAGATGTCACCGTCTTCGGTAAGACCGCAGTTGGTGAAGATCGAATTCTTCTTGCAGGATTCCATGGCGTTCTTGTTGGAATCGTAGTTGGTGCCCGGGGCCACGCCGAAGAAGCCCGCTTCGGGGTTGATGGCGTAGAGCCGGCCGTCTGCGCCGAACTTCATCCAGGCGATATCGTCACCCACGGTTTCGACTTTCCAGCCGGGGAGGGTGGGGATGAGCATGGCCAGGTTGGTCTTGCCGCAGGCCGAGGGGAAGGCGCCGGTGACGTATTTCACTTCGCCCTGGGGGTTGGTGAGCTTGAGGATGAGCATGTGCTCGGCGAGCCAGCCTTCGTCCCGTGCCAGCACGGAGGCGATACGCAGTGCCAGGCACTTCTTGCCCAACAGGGCGTTCCCGCCGTAGCCGGAGCCGTAGGACCAGATTTCGCGGGTTTCGGGGAAGTGGGAGATGTACTTGTCCGCCATGGGAGCGCAGGGCCACACGCCGTTATCCCTCTGGCCTTCCGCAAGGGGCTTGCCCACCGAATGGTAGCAGGGTACAAAGAAGCCGTCCTTGCCCAGCACGTCCAGGACCTTGGTGCCCACACGGGTCATGATGTGCATGTTGGCAACCACGTAGGCCGAATCGGTGATTTCAACGCCGATCTTGGCGATATCCGAGCCCACCGGGCCCATGGAGAAGGGGATCACGTACATGGTACGGCCCTTCATGCAGCCCTTGTAGAGGCCGCTCATGGTCTTTTTGAGTTCCGCCGGGGCTGTCCAGTGGTTGGTGGGGCCGGCGTCGCTTTCTTTTTCACTGGAAATAAAGGTCCGGTCTTCAACACGGGCCACGTCCGAGGGGTCCGAGCGGAAGAGCACGCAGCCGGGCAGTTTCCCCGCATTGAGGGGGGTGGCGAGCCCTGCGGCAATGTTCACCATGATCATGTGGTTGTACTCGGTCTGGGTACCTTCACAGACCTCCACCGCATCCGGTTTCATCAGGGCGACCGCTTCCTCTACCCACTTTTTCAAACCGGGATGTTTCAATTGTTCTACTTTCATCAAGAACTCCTTATTGTTTTTCTGTCTATCGGAAGGGAACGCGTAAGGGTTCCCAAAACTCCTATACCAGAGATGAATCTATAAATTTCTAATGATATCTTACAAAATAGGCGTTCCTGTTGCAAGGGCAAGGCCGCTTAGTACGTGTTTACGCCACCAGATTGAGCAGGGCCCCTGCGGAAGCCTGGGGAGCAGGATTGTAGGGCATGGCGGCGCTTGCGGCGCTGGCCTGCTTGATCTGCTGCTCGTACTGGTCGATGAGGGCGTTGATCCGGTCTGCGGAAACATTGCCCGCTTCCGCGGGGGAGATGTCGCTCCGTTTCTTCATCTGGCTGAGCTGCTCGATAAGGACATCGAGGATTTTGAGCCTGCTGATGGTCACCCCCTGGGTGCCTTCGGGGGCGGGGATGCCGGAAACGTGCCTGAAATGGGAATAAATGTAGCTTGCAGGGGACACCGGCAGGGACATTCTTCCCCCAACAGACGCACTGATGGCGTATCCGATGCTGGGTTGTACGTTTGCAGGCATGGCCCCGTAATTCATTTCATGACTCCTCTGCTTTAAGTATCGGAGTCCTATAATAAATTATAAATTTAACCGGAAATGTGGGATCCCCACGGTTGCATGGGGGGCTGGGGTATCTAGTCCCGATTGAGCCGGGACCAGTCGGCAATGCGCCGTTCCAGGGGGATGATCCCCTCCTTATCGGCGCTGCGGATCCGTTCATGCAGATAGGGGAGAATTACCCGTTCTTTGATGGCGGTCCAGTTCCGGGGGAGCACATTGGGGGGGGAAAGGAATTCTTCCTGGGGCATGTGGCCCAGGAGGCTGGGGTAAAACCGGGGGAACACCTGTTCCGTAACCCCCCGGATTGCGGAAAAACCCCCGGCTATACCAAAGGAAGTTTCGTTCATCCGCTTATTCCGGGCCGATTCCAGCAGCAGCCGCTGGTTTTCCTGCAGGAAAAACCACCGGGTAAAGGCGGCGGCGGCTTTTTTCGCCTTACCCTTCTTGCAAAGCCCCCAAAAAACCGTGTCCTCGCTGAGGGGGATGGTGTCCTGCTCCGCAATCCACCGGAAATCAAGGGCGGACCGCCGTTCCTGGGTCAGGGTGAACAATTGGGAGCTGTCCATATAGGCAAAGAGAATCCGCCCGGAGGTGGCCAGCTGCGCCGGGGGCGCAAAGAAGTACTTGAAGGAAAAATCTTCCACCTGCCGGATCCCCGTATTGGCTTCATTTATCCAGGACCGGATGTAAACAATAGCCCGTTCAAGGGCCTCGGCGTCCCAGGCCACGGGGTTTGCCTCCCGGAAATTCGCATTGAAGAGACTGGCGGTGATAAAAAGAAATTCATCATCCCAGGCCGGGGAAAAGCCTATCCGGGAATAGGTACCCCCGGTTTCGGCGTTATGCTCTTTTCCCAGTGTTTTTATTTCCTCAAATCCGATGGTAAAGGGGTTTGAAAGGAGGCTGCCCTTGTCCCGGGCGAGTACCAGGGCGGGAATATTAAAGGCCACCGGGAGGAGGTACTGTTTATTGTCAATTTTGCCCAGCGCCAGGAGCCGGGGGTAAAAATCATCACGGGAAATTACCTTATCGGTGAAAAATTTGTCCAGCGGGCTGAAAAAGGCCCGGGTGGAGACACTTTTAAGCCAACTGCCGCTTACGATGTCGGGGTATTCATTGGTTTCGGTGAGTTCCGCCGCCAGGGATTTGAAATACCGGACCTCAATCTTGTGGAGATCCTGGCTTGAGTTGAAAGATTCGGCGTAGATCGCAAAGTCAGGCCGGTCGGTCCAGAGAACCGCCGTTTCACCCCCTTCGGAACAGGAAAGCACAGCAAGGGCCGCAGCTAAAACAATGCACAAACGGAGCGATTCACGCAATTTTTCCATGCAGCATCCTATTGAGTTCTATACCCCTCAGACTTGATATCAAGGGCATTAAGGCCTGATACCGTCATGGTCAATAATAAAATAACAACAAGCTTCTTCATTTTTCTCCTTATTAAATACATGGACTTTTGCGGATGATCAGGTTTTTCCGGAGGGTATTTAGTTCATCAATGGGAGAATTCATGTTCCTGTTATCTTGGTGAAAAGCCCTGTCTTAGTCAAGGGAAGGGGAAGATCAAGATCTACCACAGAGATCACAGAGAAGGCACGGAGGACACAGAGGAAGAAGAGAATTAAAATCTTCATTCTGGCTTTCGCTTGTGTCAGCCCCCCCATCCGGCTACAATAGTATTATGAATGAAAGGGATTCCGCGCAGGCGGCGGACCTGCTAAACCTCTGCCGAGCCGAACTGGCAAAACGCATTGTGGGGCAGCAGGCAATGATAGACGGCCTCCTTGCGGCGCTGATTGCCGGGGGGCACCTGCTCCTGGAAGGGGTGCCGGGGCTGGCCAAGACCATGGCGGTGAAGAGCCTGGCGGATATTACGGGGCTGCTTTTCAAGCGGATACAGTTTACCCCGGACCTGCTCCCTGCGGATCTCACCGGCACCCTGATCTGGGAGCAGGGGACCGGGACCTTTTCGGTGCGCCGGGGGCCGGTTTTTGCCAATGTGATCCTGGCCGACGAGATCAACCGGGCCCCCGCCAAGGTCCAGTCGGCCCTGCTTGAGGCCATGCAGGAAGCCCAGGTGACCATCGGGGAAAACAGCTACCCCCTGCCGGAGCCTTTTTTCGTCCTTGCAACCCAGAACCCCATCGAACATGAGGGGACCTATGCCCTGCCCGAGGCCGAACTGGACCGGTTCCTCCTCAAACTGCTGGTGACCTATCCCTCTCCCGATGAGGAAATCCGTATTTTGCAGCAGGCCGCCCCCTTGGCAATGTCAGGGCAGGATAAAAACGTTACCCCACTGCGGCCGGTACTGGGCCGGGAGGCCCTTGGCTTTCTCCGCTCCGCGGCGGAGGCTGTCCGGGTGTATGAGGGGATTGAGCGCTACATCGTTTCGGCGGTAAGCGCCACCCGGCCCCCGGCGGGACATGGTCCCGGAAAACCCGCCGCCAGCCATGCCCCTGGCGCCGCCGGGGCAGAGGGGGTTTACCGGTATATTTCCTTTGGGGCCTCCCCCCGGGGGACCATCGCCCTGCACCGCATTGCCCGGATCATGGCCCTTTTCGAAGGCCGCGCCTTTGTCACCCCCGACGATGTCAAGGCCGCCGCCTACCCCGTTCTGCGGCACCGGATTGTCCTTTCCTACGAGGCCGAGGCGGACGGCCTGGATGCGGATACGGTGATTTCCCGGCTCCTGGCCTTCGTTCCCCTGCCCTAAGCCGCCCATATGGACCGCCGGGAACTGCTCCGCAAAATCACCTCTTTTCCCATCACCGCCAGCGGTCTTGCGGAGGATCTCCTCGCCGGGGATTACCGTTCGGTCTTTAAGGGCCAGGGCATCGAATTTGACGAGGCCCGGCGTTACGAGATTGGGGATGATGTGCGCTCCATCGACTGGAACGCCAGCGCCCGGTTCGGGACTCCCTACGTCAAGATGTACCGGGAAGAGCGGGAACTCACGGTCTTCATCATTCTGGATACCTCCGCTTCCTTGCACACCGGGGGCGCCCCCATGAACCGTGCGGTTCCCATGAACCGCTTTGAGCAGGGGTGTTTTGCCGCCGCCCTGCTGGCCTTTTCTGCGGAAGAGGCGGGGCAGCGGGTGGGGGCCCTCTTTTTTGACCGGGAGATTACCCGGATTTTCCCTCCCAAAAAGGGCAGGCGGCATATTCTGGGCATTTTGGGGACCGCCGTGGCAATTCAGGCCGGAGGCCGGGGGAGCGCGCTGGGGGCGGCCCTGGCCGGGGCGGGGCGGCTTCTCAAGCGGCGGAGCCTGGTGGTGGTAATTTCGGACTTTTTTGCAAACGCTGCCGGCGCCGGCTGGGAAGAGGAACTGGGGGATCTGGCCCGGAAGCACGATGTGATCGCGGTGAATATCACCGACCCCCTGGATACCGATTTTCCCGATGTGGGGTTTGTCCCCATGGAGGACCCCGAAACGGGGGTAAAGTTCCATGGGGCATCGGGTTTTCCTTCCTTCCGCTCCGCCTGGTCCCGGTGGCACGAGGACCGGGCCAAGTATTGGGATGGGGTCTGCCGCCGCGCCGGCGCCGCCCGTCTTTCCCTCTCCCTTGCCGACGATGCCCCGGCGGTACTGGTCCGCTTTTTCCGGGGGCGTGCATGAACAGGAGATTCGCGCTGCTGCTGATTTTTTTTGCTGTTCTGCCGGTGGGCTCCTACCTTGCGGCTCAGCAGGGCAATCCCGGCGGTCAAACCCGGCGGAGCGGACAGCCCTACCTGATACCCCAGACTGTTTTTGTGGGGGACCGGGCACGGCTGGTGGTTCCCCTGGGGACCGCCTTTGCGGGTACGGCGGCCTTTGTACTGGATAATGCGGCGCAGCTTCCCCCGGCCGGGGATATCCATGTCCACCGGCTTGAACTGGAACACCGGGGGGTCGGGGGGACCCAGCTTCTGGTGGATTTTACCGCCTTTGCCCCGGGGGTCCGGGAGCTTCCCCCCTTCCCGGCCCTGGGAATTGCCGGGCTGACGGTGAACATCGCTTCGATCCTTGATTCCGGCGGAGAGGGCCTGGTCCTTTCCAACCCCGCGCCACCCCTGGCCGCGCCGGGCACCATGTTTATCATCTACGGAACCGTGATGGGGATCATCATCCTTCTTCTGGCAGTTATCGGGGGGCGTATCTGGGCCGGGCGGCATCTGGGGGTTTTCCGGGAAAAATGGCGCAGGCGGCGGCTTATCAGGGTGATGGGGAGAATAGAGCGGCGGCTCCGCCTGAATCTGCTTAAGGGCGGAGCTGACTCAGGAAATTACGCCGAAGTCCTGACCCTCTTATCAGGTGAATTCAGAACCTTTCTGGGGTATTTTTCAGGGTTGAACTGCCGGGCCATGACGGCGGGGGAATTTTTCAGCTTTCCCCTGCCGGAGGGGCGGGCGGGGGAAAGCGGCGGCAAAACCGGTTTGGTCCTGACCGGGGAATACCTGGGAACCCTGTTTCGCCGTTTTGACCGGCTCCGGTTCAGCGGGGAGGGGATTGAAAAGGAAGCGGTCCTTGGGATCCTCGACGGGGTAAAGCTCTTTACCGATACCCTGGGCCAAGCCGTGCAAACGGCGCCCGGCACCGAGGGGGCACGGCGATGATCGGCTTTGAACATCCCCTGATGATCCTTCTTGGCATAGCCTTTATTCCCATCATTATTTTTCTCCCTTCCCGGTTCAGGAATCCCTTTGCCCTATCACTGCCCCTGGGGGCGCCCGGGGGAATTCCCTTTAAGCCGCCTTTTAAGGGGGAAAGGTTAATTAGAATACTAAAGATTTTGGAAATTTGCGGTGTTTTTATTCTTTTTTTGGCCGCCGCAGGGCCGGTGAGTAAATCTTCCGAAAGGGTTTGGCTGAACCGGGGGGCGGACATCCTCTTTGTGCTGGATATCAGTCCCAGCATGGCGGGGATCGATATGGACGGCCGCAGCCGCTTCGACGCCGCCCGGGATTTGATCCGGTCCTTTGCGGAAAACCGGCCCTCCGATGCGGTGGGACTGGCGGCGGTGGGGTACGACGCGGCCCTGCTGGTGCCCCCCACGGTGGACCGGCGGGCCCTCTTTTCCCGGCTGGACGCCCTCAGGGTGGCGGAATTGGGGGACGGTACCGCCCTGGGGATGGGGCTTGCCACGGCGGCCTTCCACCTGCAAAATTCCGCGGCCCCCCGCCGCTCCGCGATACTGATCACAGACGGGGAAAACAACGCCGGGGCAATACACCCGGAAACCGCTGCGGCCATGCTGGGGGAACTGGGGGTCGCCCTCTGGGTCGTGGGGGTGGGCAGCGGGGGTGCAATCCCCATCGACTATGTGGACCCCTTTACCCGGATGCGGCGGACCGGGATCTTCGATTCCCGCTTTGATCCGGAAAGCCTCCTGGCCATCAGCCGGGCCGGGGAGGGGACCTACATTCCCGCCCCCTCCGGCGAGGCCCTTGCCCTGGCTTTTTCCCGGATCGACGCCGGTGAGATGACCGTGAGCCGCTCCGGAAGCCTTATCAGGCGGAACCCCCGGCATGTTCCGCTCATCGCCGCCGCCATGGCAATTTTTGCCGCCCTTGCCCTTATCCGCCGGTATGTCCTGGGGGCCTGGGTATGATCGAGACCTTTACCCTGGATAATCCGGAGGTCCTCTTCGGCCTGGTCATTTTGCTTTTTTTTATCGTCATAAGGCTGATAGGGGACCGGAAGTACCGGGGATTCATTGCCTTTTTTGGGGGGGAGGGGAAGCTCTGGCTCCGCTACCGGTGTTCCCGTCTTTTTTTCTGGCTGTTCCTTGCCTGTCTTATCATTGCCCTGGCCTTTCCCCGCTGGGGGAGCCAAACCGTCACCGAATACCGCCGGGGCCTTGACGCGGTACTGGCCCTGGACCTGTCCCGCAGCATGGAAGTGCAGGACCTCCCGGCGTTCCCCTTTTCCCGGCTGGATCAGGGGCTGGAAATCAGCCGCCTTCTGGCGGAGAATTCTGCCGGAGTCCGCCTGGGGGCGGCCATCAGCCGGGGCCGGGGAATTTTGGCGGTCCCCCTCACCGACGATACCGGGGCGATAACCAGTTTCCTCGGGGGCCTCAACGGTTCCGCCCTTTCCGGCAGGGGAACCAACCTGGAGGCCCTGGTGGACGCCGCCGCTTCCGCATTCCTGGATTCTTTCCCCAGCCGGCGGGTGATCATCCTTGTTTCCGATGGGGAAGCCTTAAGCGGCTCCCTTTCCGACGCGGTTGACCGGGCCATTGCGGCGGACATCACCTTTGCGGTTATCGGGATCGGTACCGAAGAAGGGGGACCGGTTCCGGCCCCTGAATCTCCGGAGGAACCGGTGATGAGCTACAGGCGGACCCAGGTCTTGCGGAGCGCCGCCGAGCGGGGCCGGGGGATCTACATCGACGGGAACCGGGAGGACGCCGCAGCGGTTCTGGGGGAGTATCTGCAATCCCTTGCCCCCGAATCGCTTACCGGCGGCAGCCGCCGGGAGGGGAAGCCCCGCTGGGAGCTCTTTGTCATCCTTGCCCTTCTCAGCCTGGGAGCGTCGAAACGCTGCCTGGTGGAATCCCGGGGGCGGCAGGCGCCTCCGCCCGGAGGCACGGCGTCATGAGCAGAGCCCCCGGAACCCTCAGCTTCATCATACTCCTGTCCCTGCTCCTTTTGGGCGGCTGTTCCCGGCTGCCGGGGCGGTTCCTTATTATTGAAGGAAATTTTTACCATTCCCAGGGGATGTATACCGAGGCGGTTGCCGCCTACCTCCGGGCTCTGGACCATGGGGAGGGGGCGCCCGACGGTCTCATAAAACCCTTTGCGGAATATGGCCTTGGATCGGCTTATATTTCACTGGATGAGGGGGACGCCGCCCTGGAACGCCTTGGGGCTTCTGAAGAAGCGCTGAAGGACCTGCCCCCGGAAACCGGCCGGGAACTATCCTACCGGATCCGCTATAATACGGGGGTAGTGCTTTTTGAACGGGGGGATTACGCAGCTTCTGCGGATGCTTTTAAACAGGCCCTGGAGATCGACGGCAGCCGGATCGAGGCAAAGCGGAACCTTGAATTGAGCCTCCTCTCCCTGTCCCGGGAAGCCTCTTCGCCGTCCCCGGTTGGGCAGGGGAGTGAGGGGACCAGGACATCGGAACGGGCATCCGCCCTATTCGATTATTTGCACCAAAAGGAACAAAGCCAATGGAAAAGCCGGGAATGGATAGAAGAAGAGCCCTCCACAGGCCCGGATTACTAATCAGGCGTCTGCTGAGGGCGCTGCTGCTGGTTTTGGGATGGACCCTTTCTGGTCCATCCCTTTCGGCCCAGGACCTCCGGATACTGATCCGGACCTCTCCCGAAACCCCGTCACTCTCTGAGCCCTGGACGGTGACTTTGCTGGTGGATCATCCCCTCCCCTCGGAGGTTCAGGTCCAACTGCCCCCCCTGCCCCCGGGCCTTTCCCTGGAGCGGATGCATTCCGGGCCCCGGCTCGTCCAAAAGCCCGCAGGAGAGGCCGAGGGTGTAGCTGCGACCCTGGGGCTGACCGAACGCTGGACCGTGGTGGAATTTGAATTTTCCCTGCAAAACACGGGCCGGATCCTTCTTGCCCCTATTGCGGTGACCGCCCAGGGCCTGAGCGCCTTCACCGCCCCCATCACCCTGACCGTCCGGGGCGCGGAACAAGGGGAATCGAGGCCCCATCTGAGCTGGCAAAATCCTCCCCGGATCCTTGGGGCAGGGGAGCCTGCGGAGCTGACCCTCTTCTTGAGCGGCTGGGATCCCCAACGGCCCTTCCCCGAATCGCCTCTCTTCCTTCCCAAAACGCCCCCGGACGCCATTCTGGAACTTGCCGCCGGGACGGGCCCTCCGCCGGTGACAGCGGGCGAGGGGGTGATCCTCCGCCTCAATGTTATCCCCCTTGGGGGGGATCTTTTTACGCTCCCCCGGACCCCTGTCGTCCTTGGGGAATTCACCCTGGATGTGCCCGCCCTCCGCATCCCCGTGGCCGCCGCCGTCAATGCCGGGTCCGCCGCCGCGCCGGCCGGGATACCTGCGCTCCTGCCCCCGGCAGTCCCCGTTCCTGCCGCGGCGATACCCTTTCCGGCCATAGAGCTGCGGGTGTTCCCGCCCTTCCGCTCAGCCTGCGAGGGCATCCGGGAGCGGGCGGCGGCCCTTTGGAACGGGGGCAGACAGGCGGAGGCCCTGGCGGAACTGCGCCGGAATGAGCGGGACCATCCGGCAGGGCCGGCCCTGATTCCCCTGCGCCGGGAAGCAGAACGGGCCCTGGGCTTTGAGCAGGTCCAGGGGGGAGACGAAAAATGGCGGCCCCGTCTTCTGCTGGGGGCGGGCTTTTTGCTGAGCCTGGTCTTGCTCATAATAACCGGCGTCATCCGTTTTTTCAGAAAAAAACACACCATCAATACCCCTTGCGCCGTAACCCCCGCCTCCTCACGGGGTTATAACAGTATCAAGGGGCGAACCTTCGCCCCAAACTTCCCGGGAAGCAGGGCTCGGTTGGGTATTCTTATTATACTTTTTGTCATTATGGGAATTTGTCTTTACGGGCTGGGGGATTCCGCCCGGCGCCTGCTGCCGGGATCTGCCCAATATGCCCTGGTCCGGGAAACCGAAGCCCGCCGGGTCCCCGAAGCGGAAGGGGCGGTAAATGTCCGGTTTAAGGCCGGGGAACGGGTACTCATTCGGTCCGGCCGCTTAAACTGGGCCTATGCGGAATCCCGGATAAGCAACGCGTCTCCGGGAAGCTCCACTGAAAGCAGGGCGGGATGGGTGCGGATCGGGGATATCATTTTTTACTAGGGGAAGGCCGTGAATTTTGGGGATATTCTGGATCAGTGGGACAACGAGACCGCAAAGCCCCAGGGAAAAAAGGCCGGGAGAAAGGAAAAGGGGAATTCGGGATCCGCCGGGAAAGGGGAGGCCCCGGCGCAGCCGGCAAACCCCCATCCTCTGGCGGTATGGCTTGGGAAAAACGATATTTACGATAAGGACGCCGAGGAGCCGGAGCTTCACGGGGCCAAGGCTGTGGTTTCCCCCGGCGAAAAGCGGCGGCGGCTCCTGCTGCGGAAACCCGATGCGGCAATCGACCTCCACGGCCTCACCCGTGACGAAGCCTGGATCGCCCTGGACGCCTTTTTCGATGATGCCAAACGCCGGGGCTTCCTCAAACTGGCGATCATACACGGCAAGGGGAATCACTCCCAGGGCGGGGCAATCTTAAAACATACGGTCCGTGAATTTATCGAACGCTGCCCCTTCGCCGGTGAAAGCGGCTTTGGGGACGCCGCATCAGGGGGCAGCGGAACAACATGGGTCTTGTTGAAATAGGCAAAGGGGGAGCGCATTCGATTACGGGATGGGAACTTTGCTTGCTAATCCGCCGCATTTATCTCCGCTACGCACCTTGTACCAATGCGCTTCCAGGTCGCCGATCTTTTGCCTGTCGGCGCTTCTATCGATAATTTCTACCGCGTCACCGATGTTTAGATAATCCAAGGTCTCACAATTTAAATTCGGAGCAATGCGCAGACGAACACGAGTATCATTTATCCGGCCATCGTATGTAACAGAAATTATATAATTTCCTGTTCCTTGTCCCGTGCCTTACGAAGCAAGTCAATCACACCCAAAACGACATCTTGAGATGCCGGAGACAGGTCGTTGAACAGACTGACCAACCGGGCAGATTTTTCATCGGTCTGATGTAGGGAAAACATGTCCCCGGTGCCTGTCCGGAGCCATGCCTCACTGACACCGAATTCGGCAACAATGAGCTTTATAAGCCGATCATTGACTTTCCGTAGATTGACCTCAACCCCCGCGATATAACCGCCTGACAGGGATAGCAGATGAGAGAAATCCCGCTGGTTGAACCCGAGGTTTTCACGCAATACCTTGATGCGTTGCCCTATTGTTCCGTCCATCATTTCCTATAATGCCTCAAAAATGACTATTTCTCAAGCATTTTATGCCTATTTTTTGGAGAAAATGTTGACATATCTTACATATTTGGTATATAGTAGCTAATATGTATGTATTGGGGCAATGCATGACAAAAGACGCAAAAGTGTCACGATTGTTGGCGACATTCAACACATTGCCGGAATCCGACAAACATGCTGTCATACAGTTTTCGGAATCATTGCTTCATAGAGAAGACGGGGAAAATGGAAATATGATCAAACCAATCAACAATGCAAATGATGCAGTGCATACGAATAACGAGCAATATGTTGTTCCTTGAAGGAATGTACATATTTTAGGAGACAATTATGAAAAACAAGCTGTTCTTACTGGTTTTAGCAGCTTTTGTACTATTTTCGTGTGAAAATGCAATAAATGAAACTCCGAAACAAGGTCAAATAGAAACCCCTACTATTCCAGATCCCGTTGATCCTGCTTTTTGGTTTGGTGACATCTATACTGCACTAATTGGTAGAACACCGTTTACGGATAGTCATCTTGACATACCGGACAGTAGTGGGGTTGATAGCGTGTCTCAAATAGTAAATCGCAAATATATATGCGACGCTATAAACGCAAAATGGGAGACTGCGTATACTCCTGAATCGGGGACTGCCCTGCAAGCGGCCAATTGTGAATATTTTCTAAAAATGGTAGATAAGGCAAACGGCGATAAAACCAAGTATGGTACTGGAATTTATGCCACTACACAGGTGATTGATAAAACCGCAGTCGATGATGCGGTTAATGCGTTGTGGTCACCGGATGGCAAGTTTGTAACAGTTGCTTATAATAGCAACAAAGCCGCCTACTCAACAGACGGCATCGGCTGGAATCCGGCAACATTACCAAGTAGTGCAAATTGGTATGGGGTTACCTACGGTAACGGTACATTTGTAGCAGTTGCTACTAGTAATAGCAACAAAGCCGCCTACTCAACGAACGGCATCAACTGGACTGAGGCAACATTACCAAGTAGTGCAAATTGGTATGGGGTTACCTACGGTAACGGTAAATTTGTAGCAGTTACTGATAGTTATAGTAACAAAGCCGCCTACTCACCAGACGGCGTCAACTGGACTGCAACAACATTACCAAGTAGTGCCTATTGGCGTGGTGTTACCTACGGTAACGGTAAATTTGTAGCAGTTGCTTATGATAGCAACAAAGCCGCCTACTCACCAGACGGCATCGACTGGATTGCAACAACATTACCAAGTCGTACCTATTGGTATGGGGTTACCTACGGGAATGGTATGTTTGTAGCAGTTGCTTATAATAGCAACAAAGCCGCCTACTCAAAAGACGGCATCAACAACTGGACTGCGGTAACATTACTAAGTAGTGCCTATTGGTATGGGGTTACCTACGGGAATGGTAAATTTGTAGTAGTTGCTGATAGTAACAAAGCCGCCTACTCAACGAACGGCATCGACTGGCCTTTGGCAATATTACCACGTAGTGCCTATTGGCGTGGTGTTACCTACGGCAAATAATGACAACAATTATTAAGCAGGAGCCGACTTATCAACCAGCTCCTACTTAATACCGAAAAATGTGTCAAAAATACTACTTGCTACCTCTATCAATTGTGGCTTTTGTTTTTTGTGGTAACGCAAAGGTGCCTGGCACCAAATCTGATTTATTCATATAAATAAAACTAAATACCGATTTTAAAAGTATCAATAGGGTAATAATCAGGGCCAGGATAAACGCATAGAAAATTTTCCTCCATGAAATACACCGAAAAGCTACAAATATGTAAGAATTTAACCACACAAAGGACACAATGTACACGAAGGAAGAGGGAAAAAAGAAGGTCCAGAGCGTTGTTCTCTAACTTTTCTTTCCTTTGTGCCCTTCGTGTCCCGGAACCCCTGGGTTCCTTCGTGGTTTTTTAAGAATTTGTTTCATCAGGCATTGATTGCAAAGTCTATGCGTTTATCCTGGATTATGGGCTTGACCGCAAGCATAATAAGGCCGATACTATGGTGATGAGTGGACGTAGGCTTCGCGGAAAAGATTATGTAGGATGTTTAATTCAGATAATCACGGTACTTGTCGGAATTCTATCAGCCATCCAGGGAATAACCTGGTTGCTGGAAAGGAGATGAATGTGTTTTCACTAATTATTGGTATAGTTCTTATTATTTGTGGTTCAATAGGTCTTGTTCTAAAAATCCAGGAAATTAAGGACAGGGCTGTGTAACGGAATTGGGTAGGTAGAGCAAAGGGCGCCTAGCGCCTTTTTGACCCAATGGGGCCAGCCACGGGCCGGGGTATCCCCCCCCTCATAAGTTATGGGAAAGTGGTATGTGCTGTTAACCAATTTTCCAGATAATCTTTATTGAAATGGGGCATTCAAGGCAGAATCCAGTAAATGATTGTCCCGTACGCCATCCAGGCCGCCGCTCTGACGTATCAGATCAGAATGGATTGCAACAAGGGTATCAAATGACAGTTTGATCACTTGGCAAGTTCTTTGAAAGCCGTAATATGTTGTTTAATAAATCCATGAGCGAAGGCCAGTGCTTCTTTATCAACATCTTCTTTAGAGGTATCCTCCGGTATGGGGGTAAAGGTAAGTATGACCTTTCCCTCGGGGATTTCCCGGGGTACTTCAAGGGTTAGCCGGTGGCTGGCCGGGACTTCTATTGTTTGCTGTATGGCCATACGAATATCTTCATCTGCTATCGTTCCCGGTAAATAATCCGGCCCCGGCTTAAATCGTAGGGGGAGAGGGCAATCCGCACCCGGTCGCCGGGGACGATGCGGATATAGTGCTTGCGCATTTTACCTGAGAGGTGGGCAAGTATAAGGTGTCCGTTCTGATTATCAAGTTCAACCCTGAACATGGTGTTGGGGAGGGCTTCCTTGACGACCCCTTCTACTTCAATTGCTTCTTCTTTAGCCACATAGACTCCTGTTGCTCATGGTATTCTTTATTCCCGGCTCTGTCAATCTATGTTATTATTGCCCTGTGAACTATTCCAGTATCCACACCCATACCACTTTCTGCGACGGCAAGGACGACATCGAAACCTGCTGCCGCCGGGCCCGGGAAAAGGGACTTGTTTCCATCGGGTTCAGCGCCCATGCCCCCATAGGCCGCAAGACCGGCTTCAAATCGGACTGGCATCTCCGGGATGATCGTCTGGAGGAGTACATCGGGGCGGTCCGCGCCGCCCGCAGCCGCTGGGAAGGGAGGCTGCAGGTGTTTTTGGGCCTGGAAGTGGACTATGTGCCGGGCCTGATGGGCCCCTCCGACGCTGATTATCGGGACCTGGGTCTGGATTACCTCATCGGCTCGGTCCATTACCTCATTCCCCCCCGGGGCGCCGAACCTTTTACCGTGGACGGCAGCCCGGAAGAGCTGGAAAAGGGCCTCCGGGAAGCTTATGGCGGGGATGGGGAAGCCCTGGCCGGGGCTTATTGGGACGCCCTGGAGGCCATGATCCGCTCCGGAGGCTTTGATGTTCTGGGCCATGCGGATTTAATCAAAAAAAACAACCGGGGAAACCGCATTTTTAACCCCTCCGGCGCCGCCGGTCTCAGGCGTACCGGGGAAATTGCCCGCGCCCTTGGGGCCGCTCACGCCGCAGGCGGCGCGGCCCGCAGCAGAATCACCGTGGAGGTGAACACCGGGGGCCTCAACCGCAAAAAAATTGATGACACCTATCCCTCAATTCCCTTTTTACGTCTTTTCTGTGAAAACCATGTCCCGGCAATCATCACCGCCGATGCCCATCAGGCGGAAGACCTGGACGGCCACTACGGTGAAGCCCGTGAGGCCCTTTTAGCCGCCGGTTATACCGAAACCGTCCTCTTTGATGGCCGGAAGAACAACAAAGCCCTATGGAAAAAAGAATTTTTAACCACGAACGACACGAACCAGGCGAACATAGGATTTCCCCCCGGTTCGTGCTGTTCGTGAGTTTAGTGGTTATCTATTGCGCCGTTCCTCCGCCGTCTTGCATTCGATACACATCAGCGCGTAGGGAATCGCCTCAAGCCGGTCCTCCGGAATGTGCTTTCCGCACTTAATGCAGAGCCCGTAGCGGCCCTGCTTAATCCTGGTCAGGGCGGAATCTATCAGTTTAAGCCGTTTCAGTTCCTGGGACCCAATAGCCTCGATCATCTTCCGGTCAATATCGTCGGAGGCAACATCCGCCAGATCCTTGGGATCCATCCCATCCACGATTTCCTTAAAATCTTCGTTACTGGCAATCAAATTTGAAATAATCCCGGTCTTGAGTTCCGACAGGGATTTGTCCATCCGTTCTACGAAGTTCTGTTCCATAACAGTCCCCCCTTATCGCCTTCCAGAAATTATAAGCAATCCTCTGGGCCGGTGTGGTAGTATTTTAATATTCTTGGGTTGTCCATTTGAAAAATAAAATTATTCAATGAACCTTTTCCATTTCGATTTGCGAACATTGACGTATATGGAGGGTTTTGTCAAGCGGTATCCGGAAGCCATGACAAATGGCGGACTTGTTCGGCAGCTAACCGTTTGTCGAACAAGTCTATTTACCCTTCCCCGGCCGCGGTCAGCACAATCACCCCTTCGTGCAGGTCCTGTATCCCCATGGCCCCGATCCGTATCCGCGAAAGGCTTAAGGATCCTTCGGGGGCCCCCTCACCGGAGCGTTCGACCCGGTAGGTTTCCCGGGCGGCATTATCCGCGCGGAGTTCCAGGACTTCCTGGGCCGCTATCCAGAAAAAGGCGTACCGGCCCTTTTTCGCTGTTCCCCCGGAATTCAATTCGTATACCCCATCGGGGGAAAAATGAAGCTTGCCGATGGAGCCATCGTAGAGGGCGTCGATATGGGAATCCGCAACGGAGCCTGCCGGGGAGACGCTTTTTTCAACCGTACCGGCCCGGCGGTATGAACCGTCCCAGGAGTTATTCACCCCGATTTTCAGGCGCACATCCTCAAATATCTTTACCCGGATGCTGTCCAGGGATTCCAGCTCAATATCGAGGAAACGCCGCAGGGTGGTAACCGAGATGTTTTGAGCCGTAATGTAAAGCCCGTACCGGGTGTGGCTGGAATTTTGCCAGGTGAAGATCTGCTGGGCGTCATCCCCAAAAAAGATCAGTTCCCGGCTTGGGGGATCAAAATAGATGTACTGGCGGCTGTCCAGGGTCCCCTGGGGACTCACATAATACCAAAGGTCGTTGATAAAATTTTCAAAAACCCCCGGGGCGCCGCTTAACAGTTCCCGGAGCCGGCGCTGTTCAATCTGGGAGCCCGGTACCCGGGTAATGCTGCTCTGTTCATAACGCCCTTTTTTCGGATTATAGGTATAGGTGGTTTCAACCTGATCCAGTATATTTTCCGATTCATAATCATGCCCAAAGGCGGTGAGGGGAAAGCTCTGCCCCTTGGCAAGCCCAAGCTGATAGGCCTGGGTCCGTTCCGATTCCTGTACCCCAATGGAACCGTCGATCCGCAGTTCCGCTATTTTGCTGAAGGGCGTCTCCAGGGATTTATTATTTCGCCTGAAAACCGTCAGGGTATGCTCACCCTGGCTGTTCATCCCGGTTACCAGGATACAGTCCCCCCGATCCCCGATAAGGTCCTGGGTATACAGGGAAACCGTACCGGGACGGACGGCGGCAGTGGGGGCATTCCAGATCCGCCGGTATTCCCGGCCGGTTTCATCATAATCAATATAAGCGATATACACGGGGCTTTCGGCTTCCAGAAGGTTCCGGTAGGCGATGAACTGTTCCTCCGGGGGGTCCCCGTCAAAATTCTGACTCAGGACGGCGATCATGACTTCCCCTTCCTCAAGGGCTACCCTGGTGCTGACGCTATCCTCGTAGGCCATCCGTTCCGCGCCGGTATTGCTTTCGCGGGAAGCGGCGTCAGGTTCCTGGGGAATGATGATCCGGGTTTGCTGCCATTCCCCTTTTTTCCGGGGATACAGGCTGCCCTGGGGCTGTGAAATCACGATCCCCAAAACCAGGGTGAGGAGGATAAAAATGATGAGCCCGCTTATCTGAAAAAATCGTTTGGTCATATACTATGGGAGCACTCAGAGTCCTGTCATATAGGCTTTGGCGGCGTTTTGCACCCGGGAATCGGCATTCAGGGCGATAACCAGGGCCCGCCACCCTGAAAATTCCATCACCCGGGAATACCGCATATAATTTGCCCCCGCCCCCGTCAGGGTAGGGGAGAGCCCCGCCGAGGAGGCGGTGACGAGCAGGGTGTAGGTTATGGCCGGGCCGGAGCGGGAAGCGCTCATCCGGGCGGCCTCCTGCAGTGCGCCGGTAAAATCCGCCGTCCGGGAGCCGGGAACGGCGGAACGGAGGAGTTTCCGTATCTCTTCTTTGGTGTCCTCGTCCTTAAGGGGGCCGGAAAACTCATTTTTGGCCGTTTCCCCGGCGATCCAGAGCCTCAGGGTATCCCCTTCCCGGAGCAGGGAATCAATGACATAGCTGCACACCCAGTTTACCGCCCCCTCATCGGCCGCCTGCATTGCCGCGGACCCGTCCATAATGATATTCACATCTATGGGAATGCTCCGGCTGTCGGCGGCGCGGACCCCCTGGGGCAGCAAAAAGAAAGCGGTCAGGAGGCCCAGGAGCCTTTTTCGGTTTATTATGCTGGTCATATCAATAATATATAATATATTTTAAAATTTATATATACAAGATGCTTTACTTTTTCTTGCCAATGGCGATAAAATGGGTATAGAATAAGAGATCTATCTATGATAGTATCATTTTAAAGAGGAGATAAAATATGGCCGCCATTGACCTGCCCAAGAGCCCAAATGTATTCCACCCGGAAAAGCCCAGCGCCGTAGGGTCCCGCAATTCCCTAGCCCAGGAGTACCGGGATCAGCAGAACGAAACCAATCAGCTTCTGGAAGAAGAGACAAATAAGATTATCCATCATCTTAACTCCAAACTGCCCAAGGAGGTGCTTGAGCGCCTGGATGTTATGGGCGGGGTGAAGGAAAAGCTCTACAACTACTTCAACCAGAACTACCAGAACATGTTCAACCGGTACATGGTGACCAGTGAAGATGAAATGGTGAAGAAGGTCCGGAATTTTATCGACAAGGAAGAAACCAAGGTTCTTGCCCGGTATACCCCCAAGGAAGTGGGGGACCTTCTTGATGCGGTCGGCGGGGCCGACAAGTTCAACACCGGCGAAATCGAAAAGTCCATGGTCAATATGTACGGCCATTTACAGGGACACATCCAGCGGGGCGTCAATGAGCTGGAAACCCACACCAACAGCATTCTGCGGCAAAAAACCGATACCGGCGCCTTTGTCCGGGGTGAAAATGCCTATTCCATCGTAAAATGCGCCTTCAAGGACAACCTCCGCAAGCCAAAAACCGTTACGGACGTAAAACTTTCGGTGAATATTCTGGATTCGGAGCTTATCAGCCCCATTTTTCATTACCAGGTGACCGTGGAATACCTGATCAAGGACCTGCTTTCCAAGCAGCTGGTTGATAACATCGACCGTACCATTGAAAAGCTCAAGGATGACCGGATCGATGCGGGGCTGGAAGAATTTTCCGACAGCGAAATCATCTTCAACAAGATAAATCAGGTGGAAAACTACACCGATGACAAGCCGGAGGATCCCAAATCAAAGCGTTATGCCCTTATTGCCAAGGCTATTTTTGAGCGGATCAGCGATATCCGGGCCGAAATCGACCCCGGGGCCTTTGATCAGCAGAATGTCCGGGAAAACATCAAGAAGATCGTGGACATTGAAAACATCCGGAACCGGGGCTTCAATACCGCCATCAACTCAATTACCTCCATCCTGGATACCTCCCGGATGGGCTACCAGTACATCGAAAACCTCAAGAACGCCCGTGAGGTGATAATCCGGGAATATGAGGATACCGATGCGCTGAACCTCCCCGATGAACGGTACCAGATCAAACTGCGGTATTTCGACAATGCCCAGCTTATTGAGGACCGCAAGGCCTACGATGTACAGATAAAGAGCTTTGAGACCGAAGTGCAGCATCTCTGGGATATCCTGGAAGTGCTCTATCAGGGCAGGAAATCCCCCTTCAAGGTGAGCGATTATAATGATCTGGCGAAAAAGAGCCGGGCCAGGATCCGCAAGGCCTTCAGGGAGAAGGACGGGCAGCCTGAGTACGAAGCTATTGAAAAAGCCTGGGATGGCATTTCCTTTGTCCGTCCCGCTGAAACCGAAGTGGAAAGTTCAAACCGTACCTACATCTACGAAAAAGACAAGATCCGCTCCAGGCTCATCCTGATGCGTGAGCGGATAAAGAACATGTACGATTACCTGTACCCCATCGAACGGCGGGTGATGGAAAACCAGCTCGCCTTCCTGGAAAGGAAGTACACCGATTTTGAATACGCGATCAACCCCTATCACCTCCAGCCGGGGGTTCTCCTTGATGTGGATATCACCTCCATCAAGCGGAAGAAGTCCACCCTGGACGCCATGGCGAACGTGCTCAACGAATTCCTCCACGGGGTAAGCAAGGGCTTTACCGATGCGGCCTTCGCGTCCTTCAGCCGCCGCCGCTCAACGGTGCGGGAAGACATCAGCCAGTCCTTTGGTGATGAAGGGGAGTCTGCCGCTCCCAAAACAGATACCGCCTCGGCCTATCTGGACCTTATCAACTCCGATGGCCCCGAAAGTGTTGCCGACGAGGCTGTGGCGAAGCCCCGGCCCAAGGCAATACCGGCGCCCAAGAAGGCCCGGCCCAAGGCCGGCGCGGTGGATGCCAAGCCCCGGCGGGGCGGGTCGCAGAAACAGAAAGCCTCCAGCCGCAGCAGGGGCCGCAGTCCTGTCAGGGGTATCTAAACCGGAGGATCTGAATCCGGGATGAGAATGAATTGCTTTTGAACCAAACGCCCCCAATTCCGGGGGCGTTTTTTCTTGGAGGAATAATGCTGGAAGTGCTTTCCACCCGTTCGGGGTTTAATTCCGCGGTCGCCCAGATAAACAAAACCCTCGACATCATGGATGCCATGGGTGGCAACGGTAATCTTGGGGATCTGCTCCATGAATCAGGTGACGAAGATTTAACCGGGGAAGGGATCGCCTGTTTTTTGCGGATGCTCCTGGTGGACAAGCTGGGATACCGGGCGGTTTCCACCAATCTGCCCCGGACGGCGGCGGACCTTTCCCGTTTGGCGGATGAATTTGCGCGGTGGAAGGGGGTGGATCTCATCGCCGCCTATTATCACCCGGACAGGGGGCTTCTTGTGGCCAATCCGAAGAATCCGGACCAGCTGGCGAATTTCGCACCCCTGCGAAAACGGGAACTTTTGGTGATCTATGCCGGCAAGTGTCGGGAAAAAGATTCAGGCCCTGCCGGTGAAAGCTGCCTGAAAGCGGCAAAACTCGCCGCCGCCCTTTTTGAAGGCGCAAAGGTATCGGACCAAAGGTCCGCGGTCCCGGCGGAACTGCTCAGGGGAAATTTCACCCTAAAAAAAGTGAAGAAAGCCCTTGCCGGCTCTGATAAAACACCGGTCAAGCCGCGGGAAAAGGCTTCCGGGGCGGCCCGGGGGCGGAAAAGCGCCAAGGGGCCAAAAAATGCACCCAGGGCCGCCGCCACACCGGCTGCCGGCAAAAATGCGGCGCGGATGACCCCCCGGTATTCGGTGACGGTCACCAATGAGCTTTTCCACAACGGAAATGTGGAAGCCTGGAAACGGATTATCCAAAGTTATAAGACCAAATACCCGGAATTACAGGTCTGCATCTACTACGAGGGAGAGCGGATTCTGGACATTAACTCCCTCTTTATGTGGGGGAAGGTTAAACACGGGTCTTCCATTCAGTTTGCCGTTGCGGGAAATGGCATCGCCGATGTGGCTAAATTGCAGCGTTATCTGGCCCAGGGGGCAAGCAATCAGTTTGAGGCCTTTCTCCGCAATGCGGTGAGTGACAGTTTAAAGCTCTTCGGGTAGTTTAAGGGTAGGCAGATGAACAGGCACATACATTTTTTCAGTCAAAAAGACAGTGTCCCCCCAAGGGTCAAGCCGGAGCTTTTGGGGCTCCGGGGGCGGGAGGCCAATGAGCTCGCCGAACTGGGGCTTCCCATCCTGCCGGGCTTCATTCTGGATACGGAGATCGCCGCCGGAATCGATCCTGGGGCCGTCAAAAAAGACATACGCGTCCTTTTGGACAGGTGCGCCGCCATTGTGGGGAAAAAGTACGGGGACGCGGAAAATCCCCTGCTCTTCAAGGTGGTCATCTCTCCGAACCTGGCGGTGAGCGCCTATCCCGCGCTGCATAACTTCGGCCTGGTTAAGGGCGCCGCAGGCGCTTTTGCCCGTGAAACCCTTTTCCTGATCCGGGGGATGCTCAAGGTTGAGGAGAAAATAAAGGCCCGGGAAGAGATTACCGCCCGCCTTTCAATGCTGGACCGGGCCCTGGGTATCGCCGGGCCTTCAAATGAGCTGGGCACAAGGGAAAAACCGGTTAAAATTGACAAAAGCGCCGAATTCTACCGGGACGAATATGCACAGTATTTCCCCCGGGGATTTTTTGACAGCGCCGAAGATCAGCTTCTTATCGGTCTCGCTGAAATTTCCAGGATGCTCAGGCTGGAGGCGCAGCATAACCGGGATACGGCCCTGTTAATCCAGCCCATGGTTTCCGGCGCGGATTCCTGCGCCGGGGTCTTGTTCAGCCGGAATGTGCTTACGGGGGAGAGAAAGATCCAGGGTGCATTTTCCCCGGGAAAAATCGGTGCCAGGCACCTTAAGGAACTGCAAAAAATCGCCTGGACTCTGGAAGACAAATTCAGGGAAATCCGGCGGATAGGGTTTGCCGTAGAAAACGGCAGACTTTGGCTGATTGAACAGGGGCCGGCGGAGCAGAAGTCCGCCCAGGCGGATATTAAACTGCTGCTGGACCTGGAAAAACGTAAAATCGTGGATAAGGCCCATGTGGTTAAGGCCATTGACCCGCTGCGGCTCAACGAAATCCTTCACCCCGTTATCGATACCCCCAGTGTCAGGAGGCTGAAACACTGGAAGGGCGGTATCGCCGGGGCTCCGGGGGCCGCCGTCGGCAGGGCCTGTTTCAGCGCCGACAGGCTGCTCGAAGCCCGCGCCCTGGCCCGGCAGAAGGGGGAGGACCAGCGGTTCATCCTGGTACTGAAATCTTCCTTTGCGGAGGATGTTAAGGCCATCGAAGTGAGCGCCGGGGTACTCACCGCAGAGGGGGGCTATGCCGCCCATGCCTCGGTCATTGCCCGCCAGTACGGCAAGGTATCCCTGGTGGCCCCTGAGCTTAAAATTAAGGGTAAAAAGGCCCGCCTGGGGAATTTTACCTTTTCCGAAGGGGATTACCTCACCCTTGACGTGCCTTTTTATGGGGAATCAATCCTGTATGCGGGGGCGGCCAAGCTTATCGAGCCGGATCCCAAAGAATCGGGGCTGCTGGAATTTATCGCCCTGGTATCGGAGCTGCGGGCTGCAAATACGTCCGGAGGCCGCAGGTTCCAGATCCGGGCCAACGCGGAAAGTCCCGGTGACGCGGCGTTGGCCCTGTCCTTTGGGGCCGAGGGTATCGGACTCTGCCGGACGGAACACATGTTCTTTCGCCCGGACCGGCTCAGGGTATTCCGGAAAATGCTCCTTTCGGACAGCGAAAAAGAGCGGAAACAGGCCCTGGCAAAGCTCCAGGTAATGCAGCGGGATGATTTTTTCAGGCTTTTCAGGGTGATGGCGGGGAAGGAAGTGTGTATCCGGCTGCTTGACGCCCCGCTCCACGAGTTTATCCCCGATGCGTTCCACGAGTCCAACCCCATGCTGGGCCGCCGGGGCTGCCGTATCGCCGTGTCCTACCCCGAAATCTATCGGATGCAGGTACGGGCCATTTTCGAGGCGGCCTACAGGCTGAGAAAAGAGAAAGGAGCGGTCCGCCTGGAAATCATGGTCCCCATGGTGATGAACGCCGCAGAATTAAAGCTCATCGCCTATGGCAAGAAAATCGAAGGGGCCGACTATGCGGGGATAGCGGATGTCGAGGAAGCGCTGCGGAAGGAGAAGAAAGAGCGGCCCCCGGACTACCGGATCGGCGCCATGGTGGAGCTTCCCGCGGCGGCTCTGGGGGCCGCCGGTATTGCCCGGTACGCCGGTTTCTTCAGCTTTGGCACCAACGATCTCACCCAAACCACCCTGGGTATTTCACGGGATGATTTTACCCCCTTCATGGGCGACTACACCCGCTTCGGCCTTATCCCCCGTAACCCCTTCAGCATCCTGGATGACCGGGTCAAGGAACTCATCCTTCTGGCCGTGGAACGGGGCCGCCTTACCCGGCCGGACCTGGTCTGCGGCCTCTGCGGCGAGCACGGGGCCAACCCCGAAAACATAGGGTTCTGCATGGACGCCGGTCTTGACTACGTGTCCTGTTCCCCCTACTCGGCGCCCGTCGCGCTGCTGGCGGCGGCACAGGCGGAACTGATGAGGAGTGGATTATGACGGATATAAACGAAAAGAAAGAAGCATTAATCCAAAGGTTATCGGAACAATATGCTCAGAATATCATTAGCCTTGAAGAATATGAACGAATGATAGCATACCTGCATAAAACCGAAACAATAAAAGAAACAAATGCTATTGAAAAAATGGCAGAGGAAAACAGTATTACTGATACCGACGTGGAAAAACATGTGGCATTGTTCTCATGGAGAAGTTCAAATGTCGTGTCATTAAACGAATATTTGTCTCAAGGAATGTAAAAATAATTAATAAAGCAAGGCCGGTCTTTTCCGGGATATTTGCACCGGGCGAAATAAACAAGGAAGATGAGAATTTGCCGGAGCTGTATATAAGGGGGATAGCGCTCTTTGGGAATATAACCATAAGGTATGTTTCGTAAGCCTATTACCCGTGGCTGCCCTTAAAGCTCATGGTCTTTTGGACTATGGCGATAACTTCCTGGGCGGCTTTTTTGGCGTCCGCCTGGGGAACCGCCGCGTCCTGGTTAAAGCTCTTCTCTAAAAACAGGGCCATGGTGGCGTATATTTCCGGGTTATTGAAGAATATAAAGGAGATATTGAAGCCCTGGGGTTTTGTGACGGTAAAGGATGTCAGGGATTCGATGGGTTCGCGGGCGATCAGGATCTTGCTCTGGTTTTTGGCGGTAAGTATTTCAACCTCTTTGAAGCGGAGGGGGATCTGTTCTTCACGGGGGCGGAGGTAGGGCTCGGTTCCCTTGTGGGGATAGGTGGCGGGCTCCACCAGGATGTGCAGCTTCTGCCCCTGGGACTGGAAGGTCAGCCCGTCTCCTTCGAGATATATGGCTTTTACCCCGGAATAGGAAATTATTTCATACCTGGTATAACCGGTTTGTATATTGATAAAGGATGAAACGAGATAGGCCAGATCCTTTGGCAGCTTGTTCTGATTATAGGCATCGAATAAATCCAGCGCTTTTATGGCCATTATGTTCCTCCGGTTTTGTTCCTTTCTCTATTATACGCTATTTTTCAAAATCGGCAACTGGTTTTTTCACAGTGAGGGGGACGGCTTAAGGTTTCCGCTTTTTTGCCTCATATTCATAACGCCGGGCGCCTTCTTCTTCCCCGTTGTTCCGGGAAATCACCGCCATCCACTGCCAGGGCCGGGGATCTTTGGGGGCCCGGGCGGCGGATTCCCGCAGGCAGTCGAAGGCTTTTTCCAGCCCTTTTTTCCGGTAGTGGAGGAGGCCCAGGGCCAGGGGGATGTCCGCCGAGGCGGTGAACAGGGCCATGGCCTTTTCCAGCACGGCCACGGCATAAACACCGGCCCCGGCCCGTTCCAGGCAGCCTGAATACTCCAGGAGCAATTCGATGTCCCGTGGTTTTTCTTTGAGCAGGGATTTGAGGAACACCGCCGCTTCCCGGTAGCGGCCGGTTTTGCGGTACCCATAGGCCAATACCCGGCGGAGGCTGGGGTTTCCGGGCTCCCAGGGCAGCAGGGTTTCCAGCTCCTTTACCGCCTCCTCATACTTAAAGGTGTGGATAAGGTAGAGTGCCCGGTCCCGGCGGATACTCTGATTATCCGGCCAGCGCCGCACATAGCGGTCGTAGGCGGACCCGAGTTCGGTTTTCCATTGCTCTGCGGCGCGCTGTTCTGCGGCCCGTATTTTCCTGAGCTGTTCCCCGGCAGCGCGGATATCGTGATAGGTGTTCGCTGCCATTACGGCGGCTCCCGGAGGGGGGACGCTGAGCACTTCCAGGGCGGCGATTTCCCCCAGGTAGGCCCGTTCGTGGTCCTCCTGCACCCGGCAGGTCTTGCGGAACCAGCTTAGGGCTTCGGGAATAAGCCCCACTTTGAGGTACCGTTCCCCCAAAGCGTACATGATCTCCGGTTCGGGTCCCAGGGTACGGACCGCCTCTTGCAGAAGGCCCAGAACCTCCTGGTCGTCCGTCCCGGTGTTGATCTTATAGAGGATGGTGAAACGCCTGATTACATTTTCGTCCCCCCTCAGCGCAGAGAGCCTGCGGAGGGCGCTTTTCAGGACCTTCCAGTCTTTCCCTTCCCAGGCTACCAAAAGCCTTTCATACTGAATCTGGGTTTCATCACCCTGCATTTTTGCCGCCCGATCAAGGTGGTTCAGGGCAGATTTATAATTCTTGAGGTTCCGCAGGGCTTCGGCGTACATGGTGTGGACCAGGGCGTCATTCCGGCGCCCGGCGCCGCCGGCATCGGGACCCTGCCCCCCCTGTTGACCGCCGCCGCTGCGGGCCTTAATCCAGTCACGGCAGCCGTCTGCGGCCCGCCGCCATTCCCCGGTTTCCAGAAAGGACCGGATCATGAAGAAGTCCACGGTTTCGCTGTTCCAGGGGAGATCCGGAAGGCCCGCGTCTACGGAACGGATATGTTCAATTTCCTGTAAGGCGCCGGCGGTATTTCCCAGGGCCATCAGGATCGAGGCCCGGTACCAGCGGATGCGGAGGTCCTGGGGGGCGCGGGTTAGGGCCTGGGTATAATATTCCAGGGCCTCATCCAACAGCCCCAGTTCCCGGCAGGCCCGGCCCATTTCCAGAGTGAGCAGGGGGATATCCCGAACCCCCTCCGGGCCGTTTTCCATGACGAAGCGGAGCATCTGTATGCCCAATTCGTAATTTTCCTGGCGGCAAAGCCTGATTCCCCGGATAAAGAGGGCGTTGATATAGGCATGGTAGACCCGCCGCTGTTCTGCCTGGGAAAGATTCTGTTCCGCCGCAGTCTCCACCGCCTGCCGGAGGGTCTCCGCCGCCTGGGCGGAGCGCCGGGCCTTGAGAAAGGCGGCGCCCAGTATGGCCATGAAGGCCGCGTTTTTGGGGGCAAGATCGAGGGCCTTTTTCAGGATCGGGACCGCCCTATTCGGCATCCCCAGGGCCAGATAGCTGCGCCCCGCGAAGAAATAACCCTGTCCGGACCGGGGTTTCAGCCTGATATAGTCGTTAAAGACCGCCAGCGCCCGTGAATAATCCTTGAGGGCATGGAGAGAACGGCCCAGAAAAAGGTAGGCCTCCGCCGGCGCATCGGGGTCGGACAGAATTCCGATGAGGATACGGACCGCTTCCCCGTATTCCCGCCGGCTCCCCGCCAGGACAGCGTCTTCCAGGGCGCCGGCGGAGCCACGCCCGGTTCCGGCGGGACCGCCCCCACCGGAGTTCCTGCGTTTGGCCACTGTGCCCTATTTTGAGCGGGACAGGGTGACCGCGGCGGTGGTGACAATATCATCCACCGAAGCGCCCCGTGAAAGATCGCTGATAGGCTTCGCAAAGCCCTGGAGGAAGGGACCGAAGGCTTCGGCCTTGCCCAGGCGCTGGACCAGCTTGTAGCCGATATTGCCCGCCCCCAGGTCGGGGAATACCAGGGTGTTGACCTTGCCCTTGACGGGGCTGCCGGGGGCCTTTTTATCGGTCACCGAGGGCGCCAGGGCGGCGTCGGCCTGGAGTTCGCCGTCCACCAAAAGGTTGGGGGCCCTGGCTTTTACCAGGGACAGGGCTTCCTGGACCTTCTTCACATCGGGATGATCCCCCCCTGAACCCTTGGTAGAGAAGGAGAGGAGGGCCACCGCAGGCTCCGCGCCGAGGAATTCCCGGCAGGACTGGGCGGCGCTGACGGCGATTTCCGCAAGTTGTTCCGCTGTGGGGTCCGGCACCACCGCGCAGTCGGAGAAGATGAGGGCCCCGTCTTTGCCCCAGGAACGGTCGGTGGTCTGTACCACAAAGCAGGAGGAGGCGGTTTTTGAGCCGGGAATCGTCCCGATAATGGCAAGCCCCGCCCGCAGCACCTCCGCAGTGGCGTTATCCGCCCCGGCCACCATGGCGTCCGCATCGCCCAGGCGGACCATCATGGCGCCCCAGCGCAGGGGGGAAACAATATCAAGCTTGGCCTGTTCCTCGGTCATCCCCTTGTGCTTCCGCAGTTCGTAAAATTCGTGGGCGTATTTCGTAAGGGAAGGGGAAAAAGTGGGGTTCACCACTTCAATGCCCCCCAGGGAGACCCCCTCGTCGTCGGCAACTTTCTGAACATCCCCCTCTTTCCCCACCAGAACCACCAGAGATGCAAGCCCCTCGTCCACGATGATCCGGGCGGCCTTAATGGTCCGCTTCTCGGTCCCTTCGGGGAGAACCAGCTTTTTTTGCAGGGATTTGGCCTTGGCCCGCATATCTTTTACAAAATCCATATTCCACTCCTTTATCAGTATAACAGTTAAAGCATACCCCGTTCAGGACCCTAAGGCAATAACCCAAAATGACATCAAGGCTCCATGTGCATGGCGGATTAATGAAAAAGGGGGAAATCGGTGAAAATTTGCGAAATTTTCGATTACCTTGAGGGGGAGATCGCAAAGGCCGTTTTGCGCCTATAATTTGTTACGATCACTCTGCCGCCTACCTCATCAATGACCGCAAAGAGGGCTCAGAGTTTCTTGATTTCTTCGGAGGGAAGGCCGGTATATGAGACTATTTTGTCTGCCGAAAGACCGTCTGCCTTCATTTTCCGGGCAACTTCAAGAAACCTTTGATGGGTTTTTTTCTGTTCCTCCCGGATAGCCTTGCGCTCCACTTTATCCGCAAAGCTTAATATCTTGTACTCTGCCATACGATCTGCCTCCTTAAATTCAGCAGAGCTTTTCGATTTTTTCGGGCGGAAGGCCAGTAACAGAGGCGATTTTTTCCACCGGATCGCCATAGGCCTTCATTTTCCGGGCAATTTTTTGCCGTTCCTCCCGGATAGCCTTGCGCTTTACTTTCTCCGAAAATCTTAATGGCGTGTACTCTGACATACGATCTGCCTCCTTAAATTCAGTATAGCTCCCATATAGTTCATGCTGCAACAGGATTATCTGATCTATTACATTAGTTAAATCCTCTTCGTCAAGTACCCCTGCTCCGGCGCT
>BNUU01000002.1 GCA_025997595.1 Spirochaetia bacterium
GGCGACCATGCCTTCGTCTTCGGAGACGGGGATGAAGGCCCCGGAGAAGCCGCCCACATGGGTTGATGCCATCACCCCGCCCTTCTTTACCATGTCGGTGAGCATGGCAAGGGCGGCGGTGGTGCCGTGGGTGCCGGCGGACTCAAGGCCCATCTCCTCAAGGATGCGGGCCACGATTTCCGCGATCATCGCCGACGAAATGGCCATCGGCATGGTGAACAACAAAACCACCGCCGTCCGGGTCATCCCCGTGCCGGGAAAAAAAGCCGGCGACTGGGCGGAGTTCGGCGGCCTCCTGGGCGGCGCGCCGGTTATGGAAGTCCACAAGGCCTCCAGTGACGCTTTTATTTCACGGGGGGGCAGGATTCCGGCTCCGATACATTCGTTCAGGAATTAGGGGGGAAAACTTCTTTGAGATTGATGACGCAGCCGGGCAGGACCGATACCTTCTTTGAAGCGGGCAAGATTATTGCCCAGACCGCCGCGTCCCTTATTAAGGAAAATTGAATGAATTCTCAAAAAACGCATATCGGCAGCCATATCAGAAAGCTCAGGAAACTTCAGCAGCGGACTTTACAAGATGTGGCTGATACCTGCGGATATACCAAAAGCCTGCTTTCAAAAATTGAGGGCGGTAAGGTGGTGCCCCCCATTGCGACATTGGTAAAAATCGCCTCTGCCCTGAACACCAATATTGCCGCATTGATGGCGGAAGGTGATAATATTGATTGTATTTTTGTTCCCGCAAGGCAAAAGGGGGTTGAGCCTGTTCCAACGGAAAGCGGATATTCCATTCTTCCCCTGGCGGTGGAACTCAAGAAGAAAAAAATGCAGCCCTTTATCTTCACTATCCGGGTGGAGGATCTTAATGATAAAGTTCACAGCCATCTTGGTGAGGAATTCATTTATATGCTGGAAGGAAAGATGGAATTTCAGGTTGGCCTTAATACATACCGGCTTAAACCCGGAGACAGTCTTTTTTTTGAATCTGCCCGGGATCACCGAATTTTGAATGTACTATCCGCCAAGGTAAAATATCTGGATATATTTAATTAGAAGAAAATTTTCCTGTCAATGTCGATAACTCTCCAAATAAGGATAAAAAAGCTTTTTTTGGCATTTTTTGTGTTTTTTTCTTGACAATTCAACAATGTTGAATAATAATGAATTATCTATATCAGGAGGAAGGTATGAAAAAGGGTCTATCTTTATTATTCTCGTGTGTATTCATGGTTGTTTTGTTAATCTCCTGCGGACGTGCCGCCGATAAAACGGCATCTGCCGGAACCACAGGGGGTAAAGAATCCCCGCTTTTGGCTGCACTTGTTGCCAAGGGGGAACTTCCTCCGCTGGAGCAGCGCCTCCCTGAAGAACCCTTTGTAAGTTCGGCTCCGGAAGTCGGCAAGTACGGCGGAATATACCGGGGCGCGGGGTTCGGTCCCTCCAGCGGACAGGCCGATACCGAAGCATTGCGTTATGTCGGCCTTGTGCGGGTTGAACCGGATTTAAAAACCCTCACGCCTTTCCTGTTAAAAAGTTATGAGGCAAATAGTGATTATACGGTGTGGACCTTGAAGCTGCGGAAGGGCCTTAAATGGTCTGATGGCAAGCCCTTTACCACCGATGCCTTTAAATTTTGGTATGAAGATATCCTGCAAAATGCAGAGCTTACTCCCTCTGTAGATGCCCGGCTTAAGACGGGCGGCAATCTGCTTAAACTGGAAGTAGTTGATGAGGTGACGATTAAAATTACCTTTACCGATCCCTATCCGGCCTTTGACGTGGTTATGATGCAGACCGCCAACGCCGATTTTTATATGTGGGCTCCCCGGCATTATCTTGAAAAATGGCATATTAAATATAACCCCGATGCGAATACGCTTGCAAAATCGGAGGGTCAGCAAAGCTGGGCTCAGGCTTTTAATATCCACAAGGATAAAAACACGCCCCAGACCGATGTTAATACCCCTGACATGACGCCGTGGATACTTTCCCGGATCGATCCCCAGGGGAACAAATATTTTGATCGGAACCCCTACTACTTCGTGGTGGACAAGGCAGGCAATCAGCTTCCCTACATAGATCAGCAGATAAGTGTTTTAGTGGCGGATGCCCAGACCCGGACGCTTAAATTGGCCGGTGGTGAACTTCATGCCGCCGGTGAAAATCCGCTTCCCATAAGGGATTATACCCTTTACAAGCAGGGTGAACAGCAGGGCGATTATACAACGTATCTTTTTGATAATACCCGGGGGTCCGATACCGCATTTACCTTTAACATTAATCACAAAGACCCGGTGCTCCGCAAAATTTTTAATGAGGTGAGTTTTAGGGAAGCTATGTCCCTTGCCATTAACCGCCAGCAGATTAATGATGTGCTTTATTTTGGCAAGGCGATTCCCCGTCAGGCGATTCCGCCGGCAACTACCAGTTTTATTGAACCCTGGATGAATGATCACATGGCGGCCTATGACGCGGACGGCGCCAATAAGCGGCTTGACGATCTTGGCCTTAAGTGGAATCCTGCCCATACCCAGCGGCTGCGGCCCGATGGAAAGCCCTTTAGTATAGTGCTTGAAAGTACCGAAGAATTTGCCCCCCAGGGAGAAATGGTCGCCGAAATGTGGAGCGCTGTTGGTATCAAAGCTGACTTTAAGCAGCAGGAACGCACTTTTGCCGAAACCCGGTTCTCTTCCAATGACCGGGATGCCCAGTGCTTTACCTTTGATGGTGTAGCAGAATTTGCATTACGGGCCAATCCCTCACCGATGCGTCCTGCATGGCGCAGGGATGCGGTAGGTTTTGCTGCTACCTATACTGCCTGGTTCGATACTAACGGCAGGGAAGGGGAAGAGCCTCCGCAGTTTATCAAGGACTATCGCAAGCTGATTGATGAATGGGTACTGCTGGCCCCCAACAATCCCCGGTATGCGGAAATGGGCAGGGAATTCCTCAAGATACATACGGAAAATCTCTGGTACATAGGTATTGCAGTGGCTCCGCGGGTAATAATGATTTCCAATAAACTTGGCAATACCCCCAAGGAAGGCACCTTCGCCTATGATTATCGTTTCTGGTATCCCTACCGGGGCGATTCATGGTATTTCAAGTAGAATAATTACGGGAGGCGGGCTGGGCCGATGAAAAAATACATTATCAGTCGTATTGTGTTGATGTTTGTATTACTTTTTCTGGTGTCGATTTTTTCTTTTGTGGTAATACAGCTTCCTCCCGGTGACTTTGTTACAAAATACGCAGCCACTTTGGCGTTGGAACGGGGTACCACCCTGGGGCCTGAATTTGAAGCAGCGCTCAGAAAACAGCTTGGTTTTGACAAGTCCCTGCCCGAACAGTATTTATACTGGATGCAGAATCTTCTTCATGGCGACATGGGCCGTTCTCTGGAATGGAGGCAGTCGGTAAATGTCCTGGTGATGGATCGATTGCCCCTGACCATTGGGCTTTCAATAATTACCCTGTTTCTTACCTATGCCATTGCCATACCGATCGGTATTTTTTCAGCCCGGCACCAATACTCGGCGCTGGATTATATTTTCACCTGCCTGGGGTTTATCGGAATCGCTACCCCAAGTTTCTTTTTGGCATTGGTTTTAATGTATGTTTTGAATCACTTCTTTGGAGCAAGCGTTGGGGGTATTTATTCAGTGGAATTTATGAATGCTCCTCAGAGTTTTGCCCGGTTTATTGATCTATGCAAGCACATGCCCCTGCCAATTTTTATCATTATGATCCAGGGCATGGCCGGAATTATCCGGGTTATGCGGGGGCAGCTGCTGGACGAAATCAAACGGCCTTATGTGGTGGCCGCCCGCGCCCGGGGGCTTGAAGAAAACAACCTTATATACCGTTATCCGGTACGGGTAGCACTTAACCCTATCGTTTCCTCTGCGGGGAATATGCTTGCTTCAATAGTGTCCGGGATGACCATAACCGCCATAGTGCTGAATGTGCCTACCATCGGTTCCCTCCTGTACACAGCGCTGCTTTCGCAGGATATGTATCTGGCAGGGTCCTGTATTATGATTCTTTCGGCACTTACAGTGATTGGCATGTTTTTATCGGATATTCTCTTGGTTGTAGTTGACCCCAGGATTCGGCTTAATTAGGAGAGGCGGCACAGAATGACAGCTAAAAGCAGCGCGAGCGACAGTTATTATGTTGCAACCCAATGGCAGCTTATGTTTCGTAAATTCAAAAAACATCATGTAGCAATAGTGGGCCTGATTGTTTTGCTGTTACTTTATTTTGTCGCGCTCTTTGGTGAATTTTTTGCTGTCAGGGATATATCCCGGCGTGATACGGATTATATACTTGCCCCGCCTGGGAAGATTCATCTTTTTAACAAGGGAAAATTGACCGGGCCATTTGTATACAGTCTTGCCTTAACATCTGATCCGGTAACTTGGCAAAAAATATATGTGGAAAATAAAGATGAAGTACATTATCTAGGGTTATTCGTAAAGGGCGACCCCTACACCATGTGGGGGTTTATTAAGGGGGATCGTCATTTTTTAGGCGTGAAGGATGGGGCTCCGTTTTTTCTGTTCGGTACGGATATATCCGGCCGGGATTTGTTTTCGCGGGTTATTTTTGGCCTCAGGATATCCCTGACGGTAGGGTTGGTGGGGGTTTTCTTTACCTTTATTTTGGGCTGTATTTTTGGCGGTATAGCAGGATACTACGGCGGCATGGCGGACCAGATTATATCCCGGTTGGTTGAGTTTCTCCAATCCATGCCGTCCATCCCCCTCTGGATGGCCCTGGCGGCGGCGCTCCCCAAGGAATGGTCCACCATGCACATTTATTTCATGATAACGATTATTCTTTCCGTTATGGGCTGGACCGGTCTCGCCCGGATTGTGCGGGGTAAGTTGTTGCAAATGCGGGACGAAGATTATGTTATGGCAGCGCGGCTTTCCGGGGGTAAAGATTCCTATCTTATCAGCAAACATCTGCTTCCCGGTTTTATGAGTTACCTCATTGTAAACATTACTTTGGCGGTGCCGCAAATGATTCTGGGGGAAACCTCCCTTTCCTTTCTGGGCATTGGACTGCGCCCTCCGGTGGTCAGTCTTGGAGTGCTTTTAAAAGATGCCCAGAATATCAATTCCATTGCGTTAAGTCCCTGGCTTATGATACCGGGGGCGTTCATTATCGTCATTGTTCTTGCCTTTAATTTTCTGGGGGACGGCCTCAGGGATGCGGCTGATCCCTATAAATAGTAAGGAGGTTTGTAATGGATGCAGAAAACATTTTAGAAGTAAAAAACCTCCGGACCTATTTTAAACTGGACGAGGGTGTGTTAAAGGCCGTGGATGATGTGAATTTTTCCATTAAAACCGGTAAGACCCTGGGTATCATTGGTGAGTCGGGATGCGGTAAAAGTGTTACCGCCCATTCCATTCTCAATACCGTACAGGCCCCCGGTAAAATCCATGGCGGTACGATTTATTACCGCACCCAGGCCGGCACGGAATTGGAAATTACCGCTGAAAAGTCGAACGGCGAAGTGATGCGTTCCCTGCGGGGCAGGGAAATTTCCATGATATTTCAGGAACCAATGACCAGTATGTCCCCCGTATACAGTATTGGGCATCAAATGACCGAAGCTATTCTGGTGCATGAAAAAAAACGGGACAAGGCGACAGTAAAGACAGCGCAGGACAAGGCTGTTGAAATGCTTAATCTGGTTGGTATGCCCAATGCAATACAGCGTTTTAACGATTATCCCCATCAGCTTTCCGGGGGTATGTGCCAGCGAGCCATGATCGCCATGGCAATATCCCTTAATCCAAGTATCCTTATTGCCGATGAACCGACCACCGCTCTGGATGTAACGGTTCAGGCCCAGATTGTCGATTTGATGCTGAAGTTCCAGGCAGACTTGGGTATGTCCATACTCTACATTACCCATGATATGGGTGTGATTGCCGAGACCGCATCGGATATCTGTGTTATGTATCTTGGCCGTGTGGTGGAGCAGGCTTCAACAGAGGTATTGTTTCGTAATCCGGTGCATCCCTATACTATCAGGCTTTTACGTTCAATTCCAAAACTTGGCAAAAAGATACCCGGTGCACGGCTGGATGCCATTAAGGGCAATGTTCCGGTTCCACTGAATCTTCCCGCCGAATGTGGTTTTGTATCCCGCTGTCTTGAAGTTAAGCAGGGTATCTGTGATGGGGGAATTCCTCCCATGGTTGAAGTGGAAAGCGGTCATTTCGTCAGGTGTTTCCTGCACAGCGCAAGGGAGGCGGATTGAATATGCCGGAAACCATAATCCCTGCGAATGGGCATTTTATAAATAAAGGGGAAATACTTTTAGAGGTAAAGAATCTGAAGAAATATTACCCCATCGAAAAAGGTTTTATGCATAAAAAGATAGGCGAGGTTAAGGCCGTTGATGATGTAAGCATTTATATTAACCGTAATGAAACCCTGGGCTTGGTGGGGGAATCGGGCTGCGGGAAGACAACTCTGGGCCGTTGTATTATGCGGGCCATAGAAGCAACATCGGGGGAGGTGCTGTTTCACATGGATGAAGAAAAGCCTCCGGTGGATATCTTAAAACTTGACAAGAATGAATTACTTGAAATCCGCCGGAACATGGCGATTATTTTTCAGAATCCCTATTCCTCTCTGGACCCCCGGATGACGGTTCTGGATATTGTGAGCGAACCTCTGCGGTTGAATGGCTATCCCAGGGATCGGTTGGTGGATAAGGTAAAAGAACTGGTTGATATGGTCGGCCTTGAATCAAAATTTCTCAACCGGTATCCCCATGCCTTTTCCGGCGGACAGCGGCAGCGTATTGGTATTGCACGGTCCCTTGCCCTGGAGCCGCGTTTTATTGTGGCCGATGAGGCGGTTTCCGCTCTGGATGTTTCCATTCAGGCGCAGATACTCAATTTGCTCCAGGACTTGAAAGAAACCATGAAGCCCACGTTTTTATTTATCGCCCATGATCTTTCGGTGATTGAACATGTATCGGATCGGGTCGGCGTCATGTATGTGGGCAGACTGGTGGAACTTGCCCCGACTGAAGAAATCTACCTCAAGCCACGGCATCCCTATACAGAAGCGCTGTTGTCGGCGATTCCCCGTCCTGAACCGGGGGCAAAGAATAACCGTATTCTCCTCCCCGGTGAGGTTGCCAATGCGGCCGACCTCCCTTCAGGATGTTGTTTTCATCCGCGATGCCGGTATTGTCAGGATCAGTGTAAGGAAGATACGCCGCTGTGGCAGGAAATATCATTTGGGCATTATGTTTCATGTCACCGGGCAAAAGAACTGGAACTTCAGGGAGTTATGGAAGCATAACATAAGTGCACCGTAGAAGTACTATATAAATTAAGGAGAACAAAGTTTATGAACATGCCGGTCAGTGTGAACATTGATGCATCCAAATGGATAGGTGAACTTCCCCATACGTGGAATTATATCGGCTACGATGAATGTAATTATACCCATTCACCGGGCGGTATAGAGCTTATCAAGAAATTCGGGAGCCTGGAAAAGCCATACTATGTACGTCCCCATCATTTATTGTGTACCGGAACCTGTCATGGGGTTTATAAATGGGGGTCTACCAATGTGTATACCGAGGATGAGCAGGGGAATCCTGTTTATAATTTTGAGGTTATCGACAAAATATGCGACATTTTGATAAACAACAACTGTAAGCCTTTTTTTGAAATCGGTTTTATGCCCCTTGACATGGTGGATTTAAGTGATATAAATGTGTCTGAATGGCATCTGTATAATGAATATAAACGGATAGGCTGGAACAGGCCACCCAAGGACTATAATAAATGGTATGGTCTTATCCGCGCCATTATTGAACACCTGCTCGGCCGGTATGGGCAAGCGGAACTTGAATCATGGTATTTTGAAATGTGGAATGAGCCTGATGGTTTTTATTGGAGCGGCACCCATGATGAATTTTGCAAACTCTATGATTATACTGAGGCTGCTATCCATGATGTACTCCCTTCTCTGCGATTAGGGGGTCCCGCCACCTGCGGTCCCCTTGATGTTGATGGTACTGCCGCAGTATTCCTGCGGGATTTTTTTAAGCATACTAAATCGGGTAAAAACCATAAGACCGGCAAAACCGGAACCCGGATTGATTTTACTTCTTTTCATACCAAGGGTGGCGGGTATTATTTTACCACCGGCAAAACGCTGGGAAAAACCCCATCGGTAAAAAAATTGTTGGATCAGATACGAATTGGCGGAATCATCATTAAAGAATGCGGGTATGGTGATTTGGAATGTGTTCTATCCGAAGCGGACCCCGATGGCTGGGCGGCGGGCGGATGTTTTGATAATCCTGCCTTTAACTTCCGCAATACTGAATACTACGCATCCTATGTGGCCTCTGCCTATAAAAATCTCTATGACCTTGCAGCTGAGTTGAAGATGGATATCCGTCCTTTGGCATGGGCGTTTATGTTTGAAGGGGAACGGTGTTTTGAAGGGACCCGTACTTTTTCTACTCAGGGAATAGATAAGGCGGTGCTGAATGTCTTTAAACTTTATGCAAAGCTTGGCACCCAGCGTGTCAGTCTTGTTTCTTCCCGTGGACTTGATCCTAATTCCTACAAAGATTACTGGGGTGCCGGAGAAGGCGCGGAAATAAACGGGTGGGCAACACTGACGGGGATAAAATCCTTGGAAACTCTGGTGTATTGCCATGAAGATACCTGGGAAACTGAAACTTCCTATCCGATAGAATTTGTCGCTGAGAAAATCCCCTTTGCGGGACCCTATCGTATCACGCATTACCGGATAGATAAGGATCATTCAAACGCCTACACTGAATGGGTGCGCCAGGGGCGGCCCGATTTTCCGGTTGGCGGACAGTACGATGCAATCAAGGCACGGGACGGTCTGGAATTGACAGAGCCGGTACAAATTGTGGCGCTTGTTGACGGAAAGGTTAAACTCAGGTTTCAGTTACCGGTAAAAAGTGTTTCGCTTATTGTAATTGAGTCGGCAGTATAATTGTCGTTAGTTTTATTATCTTTTGGAGGCAACAAGATGAGCAAGGATTTATCAGGAAAGACATTGGGAATTATACATGCAGCGGTATTTACCGCTGCTTCATTGGAGCCCATAGCACGGGAGGTAATGCCTGAGGTATCAATTATGCATGCCGGAGATGATACGGTACAGCGGGACAATTTAAGCGCCCCTGTAGGGACCATCCCAAAGGCGAATTTTTACAAATTTGCCACCTTTGCCCGTTTTTTTGAGGATGCCGGTATCGACCTTATCGTGCTGGCCTGTTCTACGTTTAATCAGGCAGTTGAATTTGCCCGGCCCATGATCCGGGTACCTATGCTGCAAATCGATCGGCCCATGATGGAAAAGGCGGTTGCTACGGGGAAACGGATCGGTCTAATCGGAACCCTGCCATCCACCATGCCCTCTTCTGAACGGTTGTTGCGTCAATGCGCTGCCGATGCGGGGAAGGAGATTGAGGTTGTATCGGTGTTGAATGACAAGGCCTTTAAGATTCTGCGTGCAGGCGATCCTGCAACCCACAATGCCATGGTTCTGGAAGATATCAAACGGGTAAGTTCCCAGGTTGATTGTATCGTCTTGGCGCAGGGGTCCATGTCGGTACTTGAAAAAGATGTTGCCAGGAATGTAGTTCCGGTATATACATCTCCCCGGCTTGCCTTTGAACGGGCACGGACCATGCTGGAACAAATGTAGGTCCCTTACGGGACGGAGTTGGGTGTATGAAAATTGGGTACTGCTTGAAGGGGTCTGATACCCCGCCCCTTGGGGCGGTTAAAAGGTATTAGACCCCTGAATATAACCACCTTACGAGAACTACATACCTCGTCCTTTAGGGCGAGGTTGTTGATTAAAATTGGCAGGCAGTAAAGGATTTTATGTCGATAAAAAAAGAAGTGTTTTGTATATTGGACTTGTTCTACAACCCGGTTGGTTGCCGAACAAGTCCTTTTTAAGCGGTTGTTGTTCAGAAACTTCAGTTTCTGAACAACTCTATTGCCATAGACGCCGTTTTTGAACAATATAGTACCATAATGAGATTGAGAATCCCCCTGTTTTGGCTGCCGTTCTTTTTTGCGTTTTTTCTGACCGGGTGTGGGCTTAAACCGCAGGAATCCGGGACAAGCCCCGATCCGCGTACAGGGCCGAACCTGGTCATTTTTTTCGTGGAGAACCGCGCCGCCCGGCGGACGGCGCAGGCCATCGCCCAAACAACCGGGGGGGATTTGTTTGATATCGGCGGTAAAGAGCCTCTGCCGGATCTGCTTGACTATGAAACTTTTTTTGTCGGAGGCTCCCTCAAAGAAGGACAGATCCCGGCGCCCTTGGCGGATTTTCTTGCCCGGACAGATTTCATCGATGGCAGGGTTATCCCCTTTTGGACAAGCCGGGAGGAGACCGGGGATTTGAATGGAGAATTTGAAAAACTCATCCGGGGTGGGCGGTTCCTTTGTGGCGGGGGTTTTCATTTTAACAGGCGGTGGGTAAGGGCCAAAGAAATCAACGGGATGGTCGAGACCTGGGCGGTTGCTCCCCTGGCGGAACTGGAACTTCGCCGGGCCGCCGGGGGGGACCTGGCGGAGGACATGGTAAAACTATTTTCAGCGGCCTATCCTGAGCGGATCGGGCCTGCGGTTTTCGAGGACGGTGAGTGGACCTTTGAAATGGACGGGAAACGCTGGCAGTACGCCCAGAGCAGGTTTCTCCCCAAGGAGGATGCGGACAGGCCGGAAGAATTCCGTCCCCTGTACCTGTACCGCTATGCCCTCGAAAGCCGGGATGATCCAAACTCCTGGCAGCCCCTGGCGGATCAGGTTCTTTCCCGGCGTTTTTCTTCTTATTTTTCCCGGGGCCGTTTTTCATCAAATCCCGGCGCCCTTCGTTCTCCCTTTTACGAAAACCTCTGGCAGGCCCGCAACAGGGAGGAGGCTTTTTCGCAGCAGCAGCGGATCACTTTTTTGGGATGGTCCGTGCCGGTACACCGGGGCATAGCCGCCCCGCTTAAAAAGGCCGAAGCGCGTATTTTGGCGCTGGCGGAAATAGACCCGAAAATACAGGGGTGGATCAAAAATCTGGACAGTATAAGCAGCTGGAATTGGCGGAACATCGCGGGCAGTCAAAACCGCAGCTTTCATGCTTATGGGGTGGCGGTAGATCTGTTGATGAAGGCCCAGCCGGGCATGGAAACCTACTGGCAATGGACCGCCGCCAAGGGGATTGACTGGCGTTCCCTACCCTCCGAAAAGCGGCAGAACCCGCCCTCCGCTGTGATCCGGATCTTTGAGGAACAGGGCTTTATCTGGGGAGGCAGGTGGGCCTGGTACGATACCATGCACTTTGAATATCACCCGGAACTTCTGATTTTTGGAACAGGCAGGAAGCCGGAAGTCTCATTCGTCCAGGGAATTACAGGTTAATAAGCTGCATGTTCGTTTCCCCCCGCCCTCAGCAACTCTCGCGTATACCCATGCTGTGGCTTTGTGTAGACTTCCTCCGCCGTCCCCTGTTCCAGAATCCGCCCCTCCCGCATCACGGCGATGCGGTCGCAGAGGTAGTACACCTGGCTGAGGTTGTGCCCGATGAAGACCATCCCCAGCCCCAGGCGCTCATGCAGATCCCGGAAGAGGTTTAAAATCTGCGCCCCCACGGAAACATCCAGGGCGTTTACCGCTTCGTCGGCGATGATGAGGCGGGGCCTGAGCATTAGTGCGCAGCCGATGCAGATCCGCTGTTTCTGTCCCACCGATAATTCATTCACCCGCCGGTCCTTATAGGATGAATCAAGCCCCACGAGGTCGAGTATTTCGTCCACCCCTTTGAGCCGTTCCTGTTTGCTGCCCAGTTTGTGCACCCGCAGGGGTTCTTCCAACAGCCAACCGGCGCGCTTCACAGGGTTCAGTGATGCTGCGGGGTCCTGAAAAACCGCCTGTACTCTGTGGGCCATTTCCCGGCGGCGTTTGGCGCGGCCCCTGCTTTCCTGCTGTACCCCGTCGATAAAAATATCCCCTTCGTAGGCGATAAGTCCCAGAATACAGCGTCCTAAGGTGGTTTTGCCGCACCCCGATTCACCCACCAGACCGAAGATTTCCCCCGGCGCAATTTCAATGTTGATGTTGTCCAGTACGGGCTTTGCAATCCGTTTGCCCACAATACCCCATGCGTGGCTGATGTAGGTATTGGATACTCCCCGGATAGATAAGAGGCTTTCAGTTGCCATGACGGGCCTCCTGTTCCGCAAGCACACAGTGGACCCGGTGGCCGCCGCCAAGATCGGTTTCCGCAGGAAAACTATTTTTGCATTGAGTCGCAGCTTTACTGCACCGGGGATTAAAGGGGCAGCCTGCGGGGCGGCCTTCTTCAAGTGACGGCACCTTTCCGGGAATGCTGGCCAATGGTTTGCCCTTATGCTCCCGGTCCGGGATGGAACCCAAAAGCCCCCGTGTGTATTCGTGTACGGGGTGGGTGAATACATCTTTTACTACACCTGATTCCACAATTTTTCCCGCATACATCACCAGCACCCGGTCGCAGAGCCGGCTGATTACGCTGAGGTCGTGGGAGATAAAAAGGATCGAGGTTCCCAATTCGGTGTTTATTTTTTTCAGGAGATCCAGAATCTGAACCTGAATAGTCACGTCCAGCGCCGTGGTGGGCTCATCGGCGATGAGGAGTTTCGGTTTGCAGATCACCGCCAGGGCGATCATCACCCGCTGGCACATCCCCCCGGAAAGCTGGTGGGGATAGACGGAAAGGAGTTTTTCAGCATCGCTGAGGCCAAGCTTTTCCATCAGATCAATGACTCTGCGGTGAATAAAAGCCCTGTCCTTTTCGCCGTGGATGGTCAAAGGCTCCGCGATCTGTGCGCCAATTTTGAGGAGGGGATTTAACGACGATTGGGGTTCCTGAAAGACCATGGAAAGATCATTACCCCGGATATGCTGCATTTCTTCGGGGGAACGGTTTGAAAGGTCCCGGTCATTAAAGCGGATACTCCCCCCGGTGCGCTCCGCCCCCTGTGAAAGGAGGCCGGGAATGGAAAGGGCGGTAAGGCTTTTGCCACAGCCCGATTCCCCCACGATCCCAAGGATTTCTCTTGTCCCAACAGTAAAACTAATATTGTCAACGGCGGATAAAATTTTTCTCCCCCTCCGAATACCAATGGAAAGGTTTTTTACTTCCAGCAGTGCTTCCATCGTTATCCCCGCACCTACGCATACCGCTGACGGATTCCCTCGCCTAAATAATGAAAGGCAAGAACCGTCAGCATGATCATGATCCCCGGCGCGAGGGCACACCAGGGGGCGTTAAAAAGAAAGTTCTGGGATTCGGAAAGCATCCGCCCCCAGCTCGGTACCGGGGGCTGTATCCCTAAGCCCAAATAGCTCATGGTGGCCTCCGCGAGGATCGCGTTGGAAAGCCCCAGGATCGATGCGGAAAGCAGGGAAGGCAGTATATTGGGCAAAATATGCACAAAGATGATCCGGGCATGGGAAACGCCCCACAGTTCCGCTGTTTTTACAAAGTCCTGGTGTTTGTACTGGAGCATGCCGCTGCGCATGATCCGCACAAAGCTGGGGATGAACAAAATCAGCAGCGCCAGAATCAGGGTTGCTTCCCCGTTGTTTAACAATGCTACCATCACCAGCGCAAGGAGTATGCCGGGGAAGGCGCTTAATGCGTCCATGAGGCGCATCACGATTTCGTCCAGGAATCCACCGGCGTAACCGGAGACCAGCCCCAGGGCGGAACCGGCGGCGGCGCTTCCCGCCACGGTGATCAGCGCCGTCAGGAGGGTGTATTTGCCGCCGGTCATGATACGGGAAAACACGTCCCTGCCGAAGTTGTCGGTCCCCAACAGGTGTTTGAAATCGGGGGGGAGGAAGCGGTTCCCGCTGTCCATGCCGTTGTAATCGTAGGGAAGGTAGAAAAGGCTCACCAGCACCATCCCCCCAATCAGCGCCGTGAGCACCGCGCCGATTTTGAAATCCGTTCCCCATGCTGTTTTCATGGTTTTACCGTACCCGTATCCGGGGATCGATGCTCTGGATGGCGATGTCCACCAGGGTGTTGGCCGCGATCACGATAAAGGCGATGTACACCACCAGGGTCTGCACCATGGGGTAGTCCCGGCTGGTGATCGAAGCGATAAGGAGCCGCCCGATGCCGGGTATCGTAAAAACCTGTTCAATCACGATGCTGCCGGAAAAAATTTCCCCGATGATCATCCCCAAAAGGGTGACCCCCGGAATGATCGCGTTTTTCAGCACATGGACGTAGAGGGTCCGCCGGGGGGAATTACCCTTACTGTAGGCGGTACGCACATAATCGCTGCGGAACTGCTGAAAAACCGAGGCTCGTAAAAATTTCACCAGTATTGCTGCGTTCGGTATGGCGATGGCAAGGGCGGGGAACACAAGGTAGCCGAGAAAATCGGCGGTATTGGTCCGGTAATCAACATAAGCGCCGGGGACAAACAGTTTTAGTATCAGACCGAATATCCAGATAAATAACACCGCGAGAAAAAAACCGGGAAAGGAAATATTTACCGCAGTTAAAGTGTTCATGCTGCGGTCCAATGCGGAACCTTCTTTTTTCACCGACAGTAATACTGTGGGAATTGAAATAATCAGAATGAAGCCAAGGGCGATGCTTGCAAGGCTGAATGTCACCGGCAGCCGTTCCCTAATCATCCCGGAAATGGATGCCCCCCGGAAACGGGAGGAGTTCCCCAGATTTCCGGTGAGGAAATTTTTGAGCCAGCCAATGTACTGCACCGGGAGGGGTTTATCCAGCCCCATCTCGGCGCGCAGCGCTGCTACCTGTTCATCGGTGGCCTCCGTCCCCAAGGCAAGCAGCGCCGGATCACCGGGGATGATGTTGAAGGCCGCAAAGGTGAACACCGATACCAGAAACAGGGTTAAGAGCGTTATAATCAGCCTTCTTCCGACAAAATACAATGGGTCTCCTTGAACGCTTAATTCCGGAACTAACGTTCCTTATATATCGTGGAGAAGTCAAACACATACAGGGGGTAATTTACCACCCCGCCGTAGCGGCCTTTTGGAAAGACCTTGAAACTCTGGATGTCCTGAATATAGACGCTGGCGGCGTCATCGGAAATCGCTTTCTGTGCATCCTGATAAAAAGCGGTGCGCCTGCCGTCATCGGTCTCCTTCTGAGCCGCGTCGTAGGCCCGGTCATAGTCGGCGCTTTTAAAGTTGATAAAGTTGTCTCCCGCATCGGAACGGTACCGGGAGAGGAAGCCCCGGGGAGAAACAGTGCCGGCGTCCAGGGAAATGATGGTGGCCTCGTATTTACGGCCGTAGTATACATCGGAAAGCCATGTCGCCCAATCAACCAGGCGGATAGTAGCGCTGATGCCCGCCTTTGCCAGCTGGTTCACCGCGACCTGGGCGGTATCAACGTGCATCGTATAATTTGAAGGGACCGTGATTTCAAGGTTGAAGCCCTTGGCGTAGCCCGCCTCCGCAAGGAGGGCCCTGGCCCGGCTCACATCAACCGGATAGGGATTTGCCAGGGACTTGTTGTAGTACGTGGTCAGCCCCGGAATGAGGGCGCTCCCCGAAGCATAGCCCCGGCCGTAAAAGGCGGTCTCGATGATCTCGTTCACGTCGATGGCGTAGTTGATGGCCTGCCGCACCCGGACATCCTCCAGGGGCTTGACGGCGTTGTTCAGGGCCAGAAGCTGTACCGAGTTGGAATTGCTTGACACGATGTCGTACCTGGCCTCATCGATCTGTTCGAGCAGGGAGCCGGTAACCCCCGCGCCGTCGATGTTCCCCCCCTGAAGACTCAAGAGCAGGGCGTCCGAATCGGCCGCAAAGACGAGGGTCACCTTGTCCAGCTTGGGAAGACCTGTGTTCCAGTAATCGGGGTTCTTTTTCAGTACCAGTGACTGCTGGGGGGTGTAACTTTCGATGATGAAGGGCCCGGTGCCGATGGGGTTCTTCTCCCGGTCGGCGTTGCCTGCGGGCACAATCCCGATGGTGAGGTAGGTGAGAAATTCCGTGTCCGGCGCTTTCAGGGTGATCCTGATGTCCCGGCTGCCCAAGGCTTCAACTTTTTCAATCCGGGTGAAGCCTGGAAATTTCTCTTTGATGGCCGCGTTCAGGGCAAATTCCGCGTCCTTAATGGTGACGATGGACCCATCGTGGAATTTGACCCCCTCCCGCAGGGTAAAGTTGTAAACCAGGCCGTTCTGTTCAATGGTCCATCGTTCCGCGATGGCAGGTTGCATGTTCCCATCGGTATCGGGCTTTACCAGCCCTTCAAAGACATTAAAGAGGATACTCCGGCCGTCCGCCGTGTTGGCGGCGCTTAAGGGGTCCAGGGTTGTGGGCTCGGAGGTAAAGCCGTAACGGAGTTCGGCGGGGCCCTTGTTTTCCGCACTGCCTGAGTCCTTTTTACAACCCACAAAAAGCGCAGCGGAAACCAGTACCAGCGCAAGTGCCGTAACTGTCAATTTTTTTATGTTCATAAGTACTCCTTGTAGTACCAACTGCTTCTATTATACCGAAGGAATCCCCCCGATTCAACGGCAGCGGCAATGGCTATTACGCCCAATCCATGGTACATTAAACCCGTGAAACGCCTGTTCCGGCTCGTTATTATCGTCTTTAGTATCCTCTCCGTGGGGGCGTTCCTCGTCTCCTCCTGGATGGTCAGGAATCTGTATACACGCCAGGCCGCCGTCAGGACGGCGCCCCTGAATTATCATTTTTCCCTGTACCTGCCGGACAATCAAAATGCCTTCTTTACCGAGATTATCCGGGGGGCGGAACGGGCGGCGGCGGAGGCAAACGCGGCGATTTCAATCCATTCCATCGATCCCGGGAAGAATGAGCTGGAAATGGCTGCCTATACCGGGGTGGACGGGGTTATCGTCTGCCCCTATCTGGAAGATGCCCTGGCCCGCAGGCAGCTTGAAAAACTGGGTCAGATTCCGGTGGTGATCATCAACCACAATATCCCCAACGATCAACCCTGGCCCTTTATCGGCGCCAACAATTTTGATATGGGCCGCAGGTTGGGGGCCGAGACGGGCAGGATAACCGATGGCCCCATACGGCTTGCCCTGGTGTACAGCGATAAGGCGCCGGGTATCTACGGCGAGCGGGAACTGGTGGAAATGGGCATCGCCAACGCCCTGGGAGACCGGCTTGGAGCGCCGATCCTGGAATACCGCACCAACCTGAACCCCCTGGACGCGGAGGCCCTGCTCTACCGGCTGCTGCCCCGGGCCGGTATCAATACCATCATCTTTACCGATGCCAACGATACCCTTGCCGCCGCCCAGACCCTCATTGATATGAACCTCGTGGGGCAGGTTCAGGTTATCGGGTTCGGGGACGATCCGGGAATCCTGGAAAATATCAGGAAGGGGGTTATCGCCGCCACCGTGGTAACCAACCCTGAACGGATTGGCTACGAGGCGGTACGATCCCTGGCGACCCTGCGGAGCACGGGATATACCTCCACCTCCATTGATACGGGTATCGAAATTATCGATCAGCGGAGCCTGCAATGAGGATGCCCCGCCGCATTTCCCGGTCCTTCCGGATACAGATGCTGTTCAGCATATTCGGAGCATTTCTGCTGCTGGTACTCTCCACCGGCTATACCCTTGTTTCCACAAAAAATTTGCAAACCATTCTGAACAACAGTTTTGAACAGGAACGGTTTATCAAATCCATACAGGAAGACCTCATCTCCTATCAGGCGCCGCTGCTGGATTACCTGTCTACCCGGTCTTCCAACGCCCTCTCGCGGATACTTATCGACTCCCAGACCCTGCGGCGGAAGATCCCCGCCTATACCCCCATTACCGCTGACCGGGTGGAAATAAAAGAACGGGAACTTTACGCGCTGATTCACTCTTACCTGAATCTGGCGGATGAAGCGATGGAGGCAAAACGGGGCAGAAACATTGCCGCCTATACCCGGATGTACGATGAAATGACAGGATTACTGTCATATATCAACACGGAAATTGAAGCAATCAGCATTGGGCGTTTCCGCAATCAGACCGATTCCTACGGCCTCTTTATCACCGGGGCGGGGACCGTTCAGTTTTGGAACCTCCTGTTTATTGTTTTTGTTTCGATCCTCGCAGTATTACTGCTTCTCATGTCCGTGGGACGGGTCACGGACCCCCTGGTGCGGCTTTCGGCCATGGCGGCGGAACTGTCGGCGGGGCATTTCGATATCGAAGATATCACCACCGATGGGGTGCGGGAGACCGAACAGGTGGTGGACGCCTTTAACCGGATGAAAAATGAAATCCGTAATTACATCGAAGAGATACACCTGCAGGAACACATCAAGGAAGAATATATGCAGGAGCGGATGCGGAACATGAAGATGGAAGGATTGGTGCGGCGCATGGAAATTTACGCCCTCCAGGCCCAGATGAATCCCCACTTCCTTTTCAACACCCTGAATACGGGGATGCAGCTTGCCATTGTGGAGGGTGCCGACCGGACCGGCGAATACATGGAGTACATGGCGAAACTGTTCCGGCATATCATCCGCAACAAGGAAATCATCGTGCCCCTGCGGCACGAAATTGAAGGGCTGGAGCTTTATTTTAGTATTCTGAAAGTGCGGTTCCCCAAAAATCTCGATTTGATGTTGGACTGCGACGAGACCCTGCTGGACACCCGCAAGGTTCCGGTATCACTTTTGCAGCCCCTGGTGGAAAACTGTATCATCCACGGATTTAAAAATATCCCGGAGGCCCCCCGTTCGCTCATCATGGTCAGGGCGGAACAGCAGGGGGGGCGGCTGATCCTCTCGGTCCGGGATAACGGCCAGGGCATGGATCGGGAAAGGATAGAAAAACTGCTCCATCCACAGTCTATCGACGAATCATCCGCCTCCCGGGTCATGGGGCTTGAAAACGTTATCCAGCGGCTCTACTTTTTCTACCCCGATGATCCGGAGGTCATCTCCATTCAAAGCGGACAGGGGCCTCTACAGGGAACCGCCGTCATCATCAGTATTGATACCGGGAGGGCGCCGTGTATCGCGTTCTGATTGTGGATGATGAGGAGCCGGTTCTGGACAGCTATGAATTCATGCTGAAAAGCGCCAATAGTTTTACCCTCGCCGGAAAGGCCCGCACCGGGTATGACGCGTTAAAACTGATCAATGAACTGCAGCCCGATCTGGTATTCATGGACATCAACATCCCCGGCAGGGACGGCCTTGCGGTAATCGCCGAGGTGCACAAAAAATACGCCCCCATGGTGTTTATCCTTTCCACCGCCTACGAGCGGTTCGATCTTGCCCAGCGGGCCATCCCCCTGGGTGTGTTTGAGTATCTGGTAAAGCCCGTATCAAAAAAAACCTTTTTCGCCGCATTGGAAAAAGTACGGGAACATCTGGACGCCCGCACCGCCGAACCGGAACAGGAGCCGGAAGGGGGGATTCAGCGCTATTTACGGAAAACCATCTGGAAGGCGGCAGGGCAGGGGGAATGGGAACAGTACCGGGAAAAATTTGCCTTTCCTTCGGATAAGGGGATTGTCTGCATCCTGGAATTGGGGGAAGCGGCGGAAACCTATGGGAATACGATCATGGAAAAACTGTCCCTGCGCTACCATTGCCGGCATGATTTTAACATGAACCAGCGGTTCTGCCTTATGCTGGGGGATATTGACCGGGACGAACTTGAGGCTTGTGTAGAAAAGGTATGCCGGGAAACCCTTCCCGGAGAGGAATATGATTACGGGATCGGCGGCTTGTACCACGGGAGCGAATTGTTCCAATCCTGCGGCGAGGCCCTGGAGGACCTGCGCCGGAAGCTGAACGGGAACGGCGCCGGGGGATTGCAAAACCGTGAACGGCAGCGGATTATCCAGCTTCGCCGGAAAACCGGTATCGCCCCTCCTGAAGAAACAGTAAAACTGTTCGATGATCTCTGGAAAGATGTTTTCGGCTCCCGGGAGTTTGCGGTGGCAAAGGCAAAGATGGTTTCGGTCTTTATGTTCCTCATGGACGATTGCACAGGCTGTTACAGCGGCCATGTGGAAGTTTCGCCGCCCTTCAATGCGGCGGAGGAGATCATGGCCCTGCCGGACCTTGCCGCATGGGAAGGCTGGGCCGCTTCCGCCTTTGAGCGCATTCAGCGTCAGGCGAATCTCCGCCGTTCCGGGAGTTTCCCCCTGCCATTGGTAAAGGCCATCGAATACATCCATGACCATTATGCCGAAAGTATCCAGCTCTCCGATGCCGCCGATGCGGCCCAGGTTTCCGCGGCCTATTTAAGCCGCCTCTTTTCGGAACACCTGAAGGCCAATTTTATCGATTATATTACGGAACTTCGGATAGGACAGGCGGAAAAATTCATCCGGGAATCCCGGATGAATATCAAGGAAATCGCCTTTGCGGTGGGCTATCAGGACCCCAATTATTTCAGTAAAATTTTCAAGAAGATCACCGGATTGTCCCCCCGGACCTTTGGGGCGCGAGCGGAGGAGCCCCTATGAAATCGAACCACACAAACGCCGCGAACAAGACCGATAAGGTTCTCAATCCCTTCGTGCTGTTCGTGTCCTTAGTGCTTATGTTTCTCTTTTCCTGTCAGGCAAAGAACCCTGTCCCTCCATCTCCGGAGCCGGGCCGGTCCCCATCCCCCGTCGTACAGCCCCGGCAGCCGGGTACTGAAAAAAAGGTTACCATCGGCTTTTCCGTTGCCACGGCTACCTTTATCCTTGAACGGTGGAACAAGGACATGAAGATTTTTTCCGCTGCGGCGAAGGAACTGGGGGCCGATGTGCTGGTGCAGCTTTCCGCCGGAGGAATCCGGGAGCAGATAGCCCAGATAAACTATATGGTTACCCAGAACATTGATATCCTGGTGGTCATTGCCCACGATTCGGAACTGATCGCCGGGGCCGTTAAGCAGGTACGGGACGCGGGAATCCCCGTTATCGCCTATGACCGGATGATCCTGGGGACGCCCATTGACGCGTACATTTCCTTTGACAGCCGGGAGGTGGGCCGTCAATACGGGCGGGCGCTGATCAGCGCCGTTCCAAAGGGGACCTACCTGGTGGCCAACGGCTCCCTTCACGATACAAACAGCTTTGACATCAACGAAGGACTGCACGAGATACTCGATCCCCATATTGCGGCGGGGAGCATCAAAATTGGGCGGGAGATATGGCTTGAGGAATGGAGCTTTGACGAGGCACTGGAAAAGATCGGCGCCGTCTTCGAGGAAACTACTACCTTCGATGCCATCGCCTGCGGCAACGACGCCATCGCAAGTGCGGCGATTCAGCTCCTGTCCGAACGGCGCCTCGCCGGAAAGGTAGCGGTGGTCGGTCAGGACGCGGAACTGATAAGCTGCCAGCACGTTGTCGAAGGGCTGCAGCTTATGACCGTGTATAAACCCATCGGCAAACTCGCCTCCCGGTCGGCCCGGCTTGCCATGGCCATCGCGACACAGGAAGACTTCCCCCCCGACACCCTTTTGGAAAACAACAGCGGCGCACCGATACCTTCATATATAGAAAAACCTCTGGCGATTTATAAGGACAATATGGACGCGGTTATCAAGGATGGGTTCCATTCCTATGAAGATGTGTACCGAAATAGTGATCTTTCAAGATAAATGCATAGACTTTGAAATCAATGACACCGCTCCGGCTCCGGTAGCACCTTTTTTCTCTGTGCTTACGCGCTCGTTTCAAACGGCGTCAGGCGCCAGTGCGCTCGCCGGGGTCTCATCGTGCACCGTGCGGATACTGTATTCTTTCAGAACAGGCGCCGATAATTTCTTCAGATAAGCTGTCATTTCAGCGCCATGCAGATGTTTTGTCTGCTCATACAGTTTCATGCGGATTTTGTCCAAATCTGCTTCGATAGTGTTTTTCATCAATCTAATACCTCCATTGGCGTACAGATAATTATTCCTTTATATCCTTCATTCAGATTTATCAATTCCGCCATTCGCTTTGTTTTTAGTTTATTGATATGTTTAAAATTGAACGAAAGAATACAGTCAAGCCCGTGAATTGACGCACTCGCGATATGTGCGCCGTCAAACCGATATGGTTCGGGAATCATATTATTTTGCACATATATATCAGCAAGGCGTCCGGCTTCATCTTCTATATCAAACACCGGAATGGAAAACTTGTGTATAAGCGACAGCATATCGCTTCGCTTAGGCTCTTTTGCCTCACGTAATTCGATTAACGTATATTCAGACGTATACGCCTCGTATTTCCCCGCCTTGATTTCTTCAAACAAGCTGACCGTGGCGTCATGACCATCACGGTCTTCGTCAAAATAGTAATTAAATAGCGTTGTCTCAAGATATAATTTCAGTTTGCCCATATATCCACTATACCACACAACCGAGGTAAAGTCACGCGCCCCCCGCACCAAAAAAAGCCGGAACGGGTATTACGCCCGCTCCGGCTAGGGTATCACCTTTTTCAACGAAGAAGAAAAACCACGGACCCCACTAACAACACGGACAAAAAGGCAAGAAATCAAAGCAAAAGTCCGTGTGGTGCCGCCAGTAGGCGGCTTGTGGTTATCCTTCCTCCCTATTCCCCCCGCAGGGGTCCGCTTATGGGACATTAACCCAGGGTTCATTTGTATTGTCGTTGGAAAGGGCTCCCGAAACCGTGCCGTCAACTTTCTTTTTGCCAGCGGATCTGTTCCAGTATACCGCATGGCCGTTGGTGGTGGCTTTGTTGTCGGGGGGGACTGTAACGCCGCCGCCGTTGATAGTGCCGCCGGTTTTGGTGAAGTCGGCGTTGCTGGCTAGCCACACCCCGCCGCCGGTGCTGGTAGCGGTATTACCGCTGATGATCCCGCTGTTCATGATGAAGGTGCTGTTGCTACTTACATACACCCCGCCGCCTTCGCTGCCGGTATTGCCGCTGATGATCCCGCCTTCCATGGTGAAGTAACTGGTGCCATTTAACGTCACCCCGCCGCCGGCAGAGCCGGTACTGTTGCTGATGGTCCCACCGGTCATGAAGAAGGTACTGTCTTCTACCCACACCCCGCTCTCTATATTGCCGCGGGTCAGGGTGAGATTAGCGCCCAGGGTTACCTTGTTGCTGTCTCCGATGTACAGAACACGGTAGGTTGAGTCTGCGTCCAGTTCCCCTCCGGCGGCCGCTCCCTGTAATACAATGGGGGGATAGGCGTTTGCCCCGGTTATTTCAAGCCAGCCATAAGAACCTACTCCGCTTGTGTCGTCGATGGTTCCCAAAACGATGATAGTGACGGAGGCGGGGTCGCTCGGGGACCCAGGCCAACCGGTACCGCCGTTATAGGCGGTGCTAATGTTGGTCAGGGCCGCAGCGGGATCGGTTGTTCCGGCATCCTTTTTATGTGTGGTAGTAAAGGTGGAGGTTGCCGTTGTCAGCGTCCCCTTTGCGCTGTCTACCGCCGCCTGATCCGCGTCGTCGTCGTCGTAAACGGTTTTGGCCGCGGTGATTGCGGTCTCAAAGGCGGTCAGGTCATCCGTTTTAACCCAATAGAGGCTATCTGCCGTACCGTTTTTGGCGGCATCGGCGGCGGTAAGGGCGGTTTGCAGGGCGGTTTTGTCGACGGGGTCGGGGACGAGGCCGCCGCTTGTTGAGCCATTGTCGCACCCGGTAAAGGCCAGGGCCGCAATGAGGGAGACCAGCGCAAGGCCGGTCAACATCCATAGTACATTCTTCTTCATAGTTTACTCCTTGATAACTTGTATCAAGGGGAATTTAAGGCGGGTTGGGTGATAATGATACTGTGGTTACTACCAGTTTACTACTGGTTTTCTACCGGTTTTTGCGAATTTGGTACTAGGGTTTACCCTAATGTGAAAATTTTACCCGTTTTTGGGCTTATACGCGTTTAACGAGGGCAGACAGGGCGGAGCGGTTCGGCGCGCCGGTCTTCCGGTATATGTTGTTCAGGTGGAATTCTACCGTTCTGGTAGATAAAAAGAGGCCGGCCGCTATTTCTTTGTTGGATTTACCCCGTAACAATTCCTCCGCCGCCTGCTTCTCCCGGTCGCTTAAGGAGAATTCGGCGCAGAACTGCGGGGATAGCCCCGTTTCCTCTGTCCAGACCGGAGGGGCGCCGGATACCTTTATCGCCAGGGTTTGCGCGCCGCTTTGAATAAGGGCGCGGGTGTGCACATAAAGCACCCCCAGGTTGCAGAATATGCTGAAAATAGCGAAAAGAAAGCCCGGCAGGTGGTATATGTTGATGCCCTGTTCAACCAGCAGGGGGTCGGCGATTACGGCAAAAATGGTAAGGATTGCCCAAAGTCCGAAGGGCGGGATAACGGTTAATAGCCACGCGGTAAAGGGCGGCTTTGCGGCGAAGCGTTTCATAATATTGTAGTACAAGATCGATACCGCGAACACCAGCAGGTACTGCAGATTGTATTGCAGGTAATAGCCCGGAGAGCGGGACTCAAGAAAGCGGCCAAAAATCAGGACGATAAGGGAACTGCGGGCATTGTCAATGGAGGCTTCCATCCCGATATAGAAAAATGCGGTAAAGAGGGATCGGCGCAGGTCACCGCAGAGGAAGGCAAAGACTATGGGGAAAATCGCCCAGGAAACCCCGTTCTGTAGAACGGTCATGGGGGTCAGTATCCAGAAGGTATAGGCCGCGGGCATGGCAATCAGGAGCGCGATGCGGCGCCAGAGCGCGGGGGGCCGGTGCATATGATAAAACAGTACCCACCATGCGGCGATGCTGGAGGCGGCGCGGCACAGTTCCCACATTATAACCGGCTCGTAGCGGTTCATAAGCGGCTGTTCCCTACCCCTTTAGCACGGAAAGGGTACGCAATCAGCGGATTAACGGGGGGGGGGGGGGGTAAACGATGTCTTGTCTGGTAGTCTGCTTGTCATGCTTTGCATAATACCATATTTTCAATGATACGGTAAGGGGAATAAAAACCACGGACCACACGGACGCTCACGGATAAAGACGAAGAAATTTGACCACAAAGCTGTCCAGGGACAGCGGGACACAAAGGGCACAAAGGAAGAGGGGAAAGAAGAGGACTCGAATCTTCTTCCATTTCTTCCCTTTGTGTCCTTCGTGTCCCGGAACCCCTGGGTTCCTTTGTGGTTAAAATTCTTCTTTCCCCTCTCCTTTGTCCGTGAGCGTCCGTGTGGTCAGTGGTTAAATTTCTTCTTTCTTTAATTCCTATGCCTTTATCCCGGTGATCTTTAGCATTTTATTGACGTCAAAATATTCTCTATTTACTCCGGCGAATGCGGCGCCGGCAGGGATAATTCCTTATTTTTATCAAAACTTTACGATATGAAAAAACGATAGCTCAGGATAGCATAATTAATAAACACGTTGTGTTTAATTCAAGTTTATTATGGAGGAATTAAATGAAGAAAATTTTAGCAGTAATACTGGTCCTTTGCATCGCGGCGGGCTTCGCCTTTGCCGGCGGGGGAAAAGCCGGCGGGAGCAGTGCATCCGGCGGTTCAACCTTTATCGGCATTGCCATGCCCGAGACCCATGTCCAGCGCTGGGTGAAAGACGGGGCTTCCCTCAAGAAGTTCGCCGAAGACAAGGGCTACCGGGCCGAAACATCCTTTGGTGATGCGGACCAGAGTGTACAGAACCGGCAGATCGAAGGCTTCCTGACCCAGGGCGCCAAGGTCCTCGTTATCGGCAGCGTCAATGAAGGGGTTATCTCCGCAGTGGCTTCCGCCGCACAGGACAAGGTGGCGGTCATCGCCTATGACCGGATCATCTCCAACTCCGCCGACTATGACTACTACATCACCTTCAACAACTTCAAGGTCGGCCAGTTCCAGGGCCAGGGTATTGAGCAGGGGCTGAATTTGAAAGCCGCCACCGCCGCCAATCCCAAGTACATCACCCTCTTTGCGGGGTCCCCCACAGACGGCAACGCCTTCTTCTTCTATGACGGCGCCATGAGCGTCCTCAACCCCTACATCGACAGCGGCGTCCTTAAAGTCGTGGGGCCCTATCCCAAGACTTCCAAAGATACTGCCAACTTCCAGCGGATCGCCACCGAAAACTGGTCCGGCCCCATTGCCAAGACCCGGATGGAAAACCTCCTGAACAACGATGCCCGGGATGTGGTGCTTGACGCGGTCCTCGCCCCCAATGATACCCTGGCGCGGGCCATCATCGAAGCCTGCCTTGCGGATGCCAAATATGCGGCAGCGGGTAAGCTCCCGGTGACAACCGGCCAGGACGCGGAAGCGGATTCAACCCTGTCCATCAAAAACGGCCGGCAGTATATGACCGTATTCAAGGACACCACCAAACTGGCGGAAGCGGCCATTCTTCTGGCGGATCAGATCCTCAAGGGCCAGACCATCAACATCCCCGGCGCCACCCTGGCTTCCGGTGATCTTCTCTCCATCGGCGATACCGGTAAGAAGGTGGTAAAGGCCTACCTGCTGGAACCCATCCTCGTAACCAAAGACAACTGGCAGGTTCCTGTCCAGGCAGGTTTCTATACCCCTGAAGAAGAAGCCCGGCTCAAGTAAGATTTTTTACCGCGAAGGACAGAGGGACACAAAGGAAAAAACGATTAAATTCTTTGTGTTCCTTGTGTCTTTTGCGTTTAATTACAGGTGGTATGGGGGCAGAAATGAGCGATGAATACATTCTTGAAATTGAAGACCTGATTAAGGATTTTCCCGGCGTACGCGCCCTGGACCGGGTTAACCTCAAGGTTAAGCGGGGGGAAATCCATTCCCTCTGCGGGGAAAACGGCGCGGGAAAGTCCACCCTCATGAACGTCATCAGCGGGGTTTATCCCAGGGGCAGCTACGAAGGCCGGGTTATCTACCGGGGCCATGAGACTAATTACCACAGCGTCAAGGACAGTGAAAAGGAAGGGCTTGCCATCATCCATCAGGAACTGGCCCTGAGCCCCTATCTCTCGATTTATGAAAATATTTTTCTTGGACACATGAAGACCATGCCTTCCGGGGAGAAGGCTCCCGGAGGAGCCTACCGGTTCGGCATTATTAATTGGGATTATTATATAAAGGAATCGCAAAAATATCTGGATAGGGTAGGTTTGAAAGAAAGCCCCGCCACCATTGTCAGCAAGCTGGGGGTGGGAAAACAGCAGCTCGTGGAAATTGCCCGGGCCCTTTCCAAAGAGGTGGATCTCCTCATACTTGATGAACCTACCTCCTCGCTCAACGATGAGGAGAGCAGCCATCTTTTGGACCTCATCCTTGAATTCAAGCGTCAGGGCATTACCTCCATCATGATCTCCCATAAGTTGAACGAGGTCCTTAAAACAGCTGACAGCGTTACGGTCCTCCGGGACGGCAGATCCATTTCCACCTTCGATGTCAAAAAAGACAAGCTCACCGAGGCCATGCTGATCAAAGACATGGTGGGCCGGGATCTGACCCACCGCTTCCCGGAACGGAAAAGTTCCCCCGGGGATACCATCATGGAAGTAAAGAACTGGACTGTTTACCACCCGGATTACCATATGATTAAGGTGGTGGACAACGCTTCTTTCTATTTACGAAAGGGGGAGATTCTGGCCTTCTGCGGCCCCATGGGTGCGGGCCGGACCGAGTTGATGATGAGTGTCTACGGCCGGTCCTACGGTTCCCGGAGCGAGGGGGAACTGTACATCCACGGTACGCCGCTCCGGCTGAATTCCGCCTCAGCCGCCATCAGGGCGGGGCTGAACTATGTTTCGGAGGATCGGAAGGGCCTGGGGCTCATCCTCATCCAGGATATCAAGACCAATATTTCTACCTCCTCATTGGGGAAACTTTCCCATGCGGGGGTGATGGACGTCCAGCAGGAAATTGAAGCGGCGGAAAAGTACCGCGGGGAATTACAGATCAAAACCCCTTCGATAAACCAGCTTACCCGGAACCTTTCCGGGGGGAATCAGCAGAAGGTGGTGGTCGGCCGCTCCCTGCTCGCGGACCCGGATATTTTTATCGTGGACGAGCCCACCCGGGGAATCGATGTGGGGGCCAAAACTGAAATCTACAGCATCCTCAACGACCTGGTGGCCCTGGGCAAGAGCGTTATCATGGTGACCTCCGAACTCCCCGAGGCACTGGGGCTGGCGGACCGGATCTATGTTATGAACGAGGGAAAAATCAAGGGTATGCTTATGCATGAGGAAGCTACCCAGGAAAAGATCATGCAAATCGCCCTGGTAGGATAATGTAATTTCATCAAAAGGAGTGAATAATGAGTGACAGCGCGGACAAGAAGAATACCGTCCTTACCCTGATTAAAAACAATATCCGGAGTTATACCATGTTCCTGGTGCTGGTGGCGATCATGGCGGTCTTTGCCTTCCTCACCGGGGGCACCAACCTCAATTCCCGGAATTTTACCAATATCTTTATCCAATATTCCTACGTGCTCATCCTGGCGGTGGGCATGGTACAGGTGATGATCATCGGCTGCGTCGACCTTTCGGTGGGCTCGGTCTGCGCCTTCGTGGGGGCCATCAGCGCCATGGTTTACAATACCGGCGTGGGGATGGTTCCTACCCTGCTGGTTGCCCTCCTCATCGGTCTCCTCATCGGCGCCTTCCAGGGCTTCTGGGTCGCCTATCTGAAAATTCCCGCATTCATTGTTACCCTGGCGGGTATGCTCCTCTTCCGGGGCCTTACCTACATCATCACCAATATAAATCCCATCGGCCTTAAGGACGACGGCTACAAACAGATGGCTTCGGGGATGATGGATTTTCCGGCCCTGGAATCCGGGGGCGTCCACTATACCGCCCTGATCATAGGGGCGGCCCTCTTCATCATCTATGCGGCGGCGGAGTGTATTTCCCGGCAAAAACGGATACGGAATAAATTTGAAATTGTCCCCCTTCCCCTTTTCATCGGGAAGCTGGTGATATTGGGGGCCCTTATCATCGGCCTCTCCCAGCGTTTCGCCACCTACCGGGGTCTCCCCAACGTGGTCATCGTTTTGGGGATTACGGTTTTAGTCTTCAATTTCATCATGAAAAGCACTGTCCTGGGCCGCTACATCTATGCCGTGGGGGGCAACGCCCGGTCGGCTAAACTTTCGGGGATCAATTCCGAACTGGTGTCCTTCCTGGTTTTCTGCATCATGGGGCTGCTCACCGGTCTTGCGGCGGTGGTCTCCACAGGCTACATGAACAGCGCCCTTCCCCAGGCGGGGAACCTCTTCGAGATGGACGCCATCGCCGCCTGTTACATCGGCGGGGTTTCCGCCTCAGGCGGTATCGGTACCGTCTTCGGGGTCATTATCGGCGGTCTCGTGATGTCCGCCATCAACAACGGCATGTCCCTGATGAACCTGGGCCAGCATTACCAGTACGTGGTCAAGGCCGCGGTGGTGCTCCTGGCGGTGTTCTACGATGTGTATACCCGGCGCAAGTCAGGGTTGAGTTGAAGTAACAAATAAGAAGGAAGAATAATTAACCAGGGGAACCTGTGGACCATAGGTTCCTTGGGTTCCGGGACACGAAGGACATAAAGGGAAGAAATGGAAGAAGATTTGAGAACTTTCGAATCTTTCCTTCTTCCTTCGTGCCCTTTGTGCCCCGCTGTCCCTGGACAGCTTGTGGTTATCCTTCCTCATTCCCCCCAGTTAGCGGCGGTACCGCTATCCAGGTCTACCGTTTCTCAATTTTTGGTACAATGCCCTTTTTAGCGTTTAGAGGGGATATTACTTTTTTACCGGTTTTCGCTTCCAGTTCCAGACGGGCATTACGGGCAATTGCGCCGCCTTTTTGGGCAACTTGCGCGTGTTCGTCAAAGGTTACCGGCAGGTTTGATTCTGAAATTTGTTTCGTAGAAAGTTCCGCAAGCATATTCAAAACCAATTCGGCATTGGTCATATTGTCGCGGAGATTTTCCTTTTTCAGCCCTTTGTACTTTTTATACTCTCTGGTGGTTTTATCCGACCATGTATGGGTGATTATATCGGTAAGCGTGGCAAACTGGACGCCTTCCTGCAAACCCCGCTCTTTCCATTCATTGGTCAATTCTTTGCGGATTTCGATACTTTTTAAGCGTTGATTGATCCAATTGTCGGAATAGCCAAGCCGTTTGTAGTCTAACATTGCCTGTTCTATGGACAATTCCGGGTCTTGCGCCTGATCCAGCCGCTCTTTGGCAACCTGCGCTATCCATTGCTTGAATGGTTCGGCCTTTGGCGAAGGGATAGACTGTATCAGGCGGAAAAGCTGCTGCGTATTGGCGACATCGGTAAGCCGCATTTTGCCATCAGGGGCAAGTAATTTCAACTGGTTACAGTTTGTAACCGTTTCATTCCCTTCAGATTTCAATCGGTTTTTAAGCACTTTCCAATAATTCCGTGCGCCGGCATGGGTTTCTTGATCGGTCAGCACCGCCACCACATCGACAATGGAAAAATACCACTCATCCTCGTCTTCATTCCATAGGGTGCGGACTTTTTTGGCATCGAAAATCTTGATGTCTGCAGATATGTCCATTAGGTGAAACTCCTTTATTAATTCAAAAAGTGATGATAGGCCGGCATCACAATCGGTAAACGTACCAATTAATTCAGTCTATAAGATAAGGAAATAGTTTGTAAAATGCAAGTAATGGTGGCAGGCACAAAAAAAGCCGGAACGGGCTCTATTCCCGCTCCGGCTCTGGTACTAAATTGTGGATAAGGGCGAAAGAATAATTAACCACAGACCTCACAGACAACACGGACAAAAGAATAAGATTTCAAAGCAAAAGTCCGTGCCGTCCGTGTGGTGCCGCCAGTAGGCGGCTTCGTGGTTATCATTCCTCCCTATTCCCCCCGCATGGGTCCGCTTATGGGATGATAGCCGTCCAGCCGGTAACATTATCGGTGGAAAGGGCTCCCGTAATATCGCCGTCAACTTTCCATAAGTTGCTGTCTCCGTCGATCCAGAATACCGCATGGCCGTCATACCCATCTTCGTCGGTGTCGTCGGCGGTGTTGGCGAGGCCTGTGCCGGCGCTGCCGCCGTAGATGGTTCCGCCTGTTTTGGTGAAAGTGCCATCGTAGACCCACACCCCGCCGCCATGGCGGTCAGTGGTATTGCCGCTGATGGTTCCGCCGGTCATGGTGAAAGTGCCCTGGTAGACAGACACCCCGCCGCCGGCGCCGCTGTCGGAGAATGTATTGCCGCTGATAGTCCCGCCGTTCATGGTGAAAGTGCCGTCGGAGACTTCCACCCCGCGGCCGCTATTGCCGGTGATAGTCCCGCCGTGCATAACAAACTCCGCCGAGCTATCGGTAATGTACACCAGCCCGGTATCGTTGCCGGCGTGCCCTTTAAGCCCAGCATCCCGCAGTATAAGCGTGCTGTTTGCGTTAGAAAGCTCGAATAAACCGTTCGAAGGATTCGTTGACCGATGGAGGGTACCGCCGCCCCGCAGGGAAACAACGGCGCCCGCCTTCGGGGTTATGTATACGCCCTCAACATCTACCTCAACGGTGATATTGAGTACATAGTTGCCGCCGCCTTCTATTGCGTTTTTGGCGGCCACAAAATCGGCTTTGGTGGTGATGGTGTGCGTGGTGGGTGTCACGCCGGGGCCGAAGTCGGCTTCATTCATTTCCGCCTCAGTAAGGGGGGTGGGGCCGGGGTCGGGGTCATCGTTGTTGAGGTCGCACCCACCGAGGACCAGGCCGAAGGCCAGGACCAGCGCAAGGCCGGTCAACATCCATAGTACATTCTTCTTCATAGTTTACTCCTTGATAATTAATATCAAGGTAAAAATAGGGCGGACGGCGGGATAATGCTATCAGGGTTTACCCTGATTCTACCCTGATTCTACCCTGATTTTTGGGTTATACGCATTTAACCAGGGCAGACAGGGCAGAGTGGTTCGGCGCGCCGGTCTTCCGGTATATGTTGCGCAGATGGGTTTCCACCGTTTTGGGGGATACAAAGAGGCCGGCCGCTATTTCCTTGTAGGATTTACCCTGTAACAATTCCTCCGCCATCTGCTTCTCCCGGTTGCTTAAGGAGAATTCGGCGCAGAACTGCGGGGAAAGCCCCGCTTCCGGTGTCCAGACCGGGGGGGCGCCGGATACCTTTATTGCCAGGGTTTGCGCGCCGCTTTGAATAAGGGCGCGGGTGTAGACGTAGAACACCCCCAGGTTGCAGAATATGCTGAAAATAGCGAAAAGAAAGCCCGGCAGGTATATGTTGATGCCCTGTTCAGTCACCAGAGGGTCCGCGATTACGGCAAAGACGGTCAGGATTGCCCAAAGCCCAAAGGGCGGGATAATGGTTAATATCCATGCGGTAAGGGGCGGCTTTGCGGCGTAGCGTTTTATAATATTGTAGAAACATATGGATACCGCGAACACCAGCAGATATTGGAGATTGTATTGCAGATAGTACCCCGGAGAGCGGGATTCAAGAAAGTGTCCAAAAACCAGGACGATAAGGGAACTGCGGGCATTGTCTATGGAGGCTTCCATCCCGATATAGAAAAACGCGGTAAAGAGGGAGCGGCGCAGGTCCCCGCTGAGGAAGGCAAAAAGGATCGGGAAAAGCGCCCAGGAAACCCCGTTCTGAAGAACGGTCATGGGGGTCAGTATCCAGAAAATATAGGCCGCAGGCATGGCAATAAGAAGCGCGATGCGGCGCCAGAGCGCGGGGGGCCGGTGCATCCAGTAAAACAGCACCCACCATGCGGCGATGCTGGAAGCGGCGCGGGTTAACTCCCAAATAAGGACAGGCTCGTAGCGGTTCATAAGCGGCCGCTCCAAAGCCCTTTTTTAAGAACAGGACAAACAATAAGCCGGGCTAACGGGGGGGGGGGGGGGGGTAAACGCTATCTTGTCTGGTAGTCTGCTTGTCATGCTTTGCATAATACCATATTTTTTACCCATCGATCCACCGACGAACCGCAGGGCCTGCTCTAAACTTGCCCCACAAAATAAAAACGAAGAATTATTAACCACAAAGGACCCCAGGGGGTCCGGGGCACGAAGGGAAGAAGATTTGAGCCCTCTTCCTTCGTGCCCTTTGTGTCCCGCTGTCCCTGGACAGCTTTGTGGTTAAATTTCTTCTTCTTTGTGGTTATAAATTCTTCTTAAATTCAGAGAACAACCCTTCGTATCCCATCTTTCAGCAGTTTGGTATTGAAATTGAATAAAAACCCCAAGGAAATGCCGGTAAGTTTCATGTAGGTGAGTATTTGAGCTAAATGAGTATCGTTTAAGTCCTTTATGGCCTTATTTTCGACGATTAATTGATTATGTTCGATCATCATATCAACTCGATACCCGCAATCAATGGTTATTCCTTTGTATACAATGGCTATGGGCTTTTCACATTCGACAAAAAGGCCCTGTTGCTGTAATTCATACTGCAAACACGCCTGATAGGTAGACTCCAGTAAGCCCGGGCCTAAATATGAATGGACTTCATAAGCGCAATCCAAGACCTTTTTTGCGGTTTTTTCTTGTTCCTGCGTAATCATCTTTACTTCCTTCAAGAATGAAGAATAATCAACCACAAAGGACCCCAGGGGGTCCGGGACACGAAGGACACAAAGGGAAAAAATGGAAGAAGATTTGAGAACTTTCGAATCTTTCCTTCTTCCTTCGTGCCCTTTGTGCCCAAGAGCCCGCTTGCGCGGGGGAGGTCCCTGGACGGCTTTGTGGTTAAATTTCCCCTTAATGTAATCAGACTTTGAATTGTGGGTCAAGTTTAGGGTCTGCTCTGCGGTTTTTTTTCGGTTTTTTTCATTTTTCTCTTGACTTATTGTACTAGTGCATTTATGATTGTACTAGATGAATAGTACAAATGCCGAATCGATGAATTTCTCATTGGACCCGGCCAACGGTGTGCCCATTTACCGGCAGATCATTCAGCAGATCGAGTACGGCATTTTGTCGGGGCGGCTCGGGACCGGGGACAAACTGCCCACTATCCGCTCCCTGGCGGTTGACTTAAAGATCAACCCCAACACCATAGCCAGGGCCTACGGCGAACTGGAGATTCGGGGCATCCTGGCAACCCAGGTGGGAAGCGGCACCTACATTTCCGACAAGCGCCCCCCTGCGGAGGATGACGGCAGGATCCGCAAGATACAGGAACTGCTTGCCCGTTTTATGCAGGAGATGCGGGGGCTGGGTGCGGATAAAAAAGAGATCATCGAATTGATAAAAGAACTACAAATCAATGAAGGAGGGCAATAATGAAAACAGTAAAACTACAGGATGATAAGAAATTCCTGGTTAAAAATAATCAGGGCCGGGAAAGGCGGCGGGATTTTACCATGGGCCGCGCGGGGATTTGTCTTTTGGCGATTATCGCAGTGTTTCTGTTGATTTTATATCCGCCCTCCCGCCGTGTTCCCGTTTCCGTTGAATGGGGAATTATTCTGACGGTGTCCCTTGCGGTAATCCTCATCACCTTTTCCATTCAGAAACTTGAGGAGTGGGAGCGGGCCATCGTGCTTCGGTTCGGCCGCTTCAAGAAAGTACGGGGACCGGGACTTTTCTTTCTCATTCCCATTGCGGACCGGATCGCAAAGATCGTTGATATCCGTATTAGAGTGACGGATTTTTCCGCGCAGGAAACCCTCACCCGTGATTCGGTTACCGTTACGGTGGACGCCATCTGTTTCTGGCTGGTCTGGGACCCGGAAAAGGCGATCCTCGAAGTTGAAAATTATCGGGACGCGGTGATCCTCGCCTCCAAGACTGCGCTGCGGAACGCCGTGAGCAGCCACGATCTTTCTACTTTTCTTGAACGGGGGGACCTCATCGAAAAGCAGATCCAGGAAGATGTTGACAGGAAAACTACCGAATGGGGGATCACGGTCCAGTACATCGAAATTACCGACATCCAGATCCCGGAGGAGCTGCAGGATTCCCTTTCCCGGCTTGCCCAGGCGGAGCGGGAAAAGAAGAGCCGGGTCCTCCTTGCGGAAGCGGAGATCGAGATCGCCAAAAAGCTTGAGGAAGCGGTACAGGTCTACGCCAAAAACGAACCGGCGATGAAACTGAAAATTCTTTCCATCCTGAACGAGGGCCTTAAGGCGGGGAACTCCATGATGCTGGTCCCCAGCTCCATCGCCGAGGAACTCAAGACAAAAGATATTTTCGGCCTGGAAGCGCTGAATGAGTTACATAGGGAGAAGAAATGAAACCACGGAACACAGGAGAAGAAATGAAACCACGAACCACACAGACCTTTGCTTTGAAATCTCATTCTTCGTTCGTGTGGTCCGTGTGGTTCGTGGTTATCGATTTGGTATTTATAAGAGGCAGTTTATGACCGTAGTAAAAGCGGAAAACGTGGTAAAGGATTACAGCCTGAACGGAATAGCGGTTCATGCCCTGCGGGGTGTCAGTCTGAATTTTGAAGGGGGTGAGTTTGCCGCCATCGCCGGTCCATCGGGGAGCGGCAAATCAACCTTCCTCCATCTGGCGGGATGCCTCGATACGATCACCTCCGGAAGCATCAGCATCGGCGGCTCCGACACGGCGCAGCTTTCAAAAACTGATCTTGCATTGCTGCGGCGGAACAGTATCGGTTTTATCTTTCAGGCCTACAACCTTATCCCGGTACTTTCGGTGATGGAAAACATCTCCTTCCCCCTCACCCTTTTGGGGGTCGATAAAAAAGAGATCCGCGCGCGAACGGAGGCGGCCCTGCGGGAAGTGGGGCTTGAGGGAATGGAAAACAGACGGCCCAAGGAAATGTCCGGGGGCCAGCAGCAGCGGGTGGCAATCGCACGGGCCCTGGTAAAACGCCCCAGCCTTATCCTTGCGGATGAGCCCACCGCAAACCTTGATTCCAAAACCGGCAGGGAGATTCTGGAAATCATGCTCAAGCTGAATCAAACCGAAGGGACAACCTTCATTTTTTCTACCCATGATTCCATGGTCATGGAATTTGCCCACCGGGTTATCATGATCCGTGACGGGCAGGTTGAAAGCGATATGGTGCACGCATCATGAAACAGATAATTTTAATCGCCTTCCGCAATCTTGCCCGGCACAAGGTAAAGACCGCCATCACGGTGATCGCAGTAACGGTGAGCGTTGCCCTGTATATCTTCATGGACGGCTGGCTTGTGGGAATGAACCTGGAATCCCAGCGGAACATCGTGAATTACGAAACAGGGGCCGCAAAACTACAGAGCAGGCTCTATTTTGAAAAGAAGGACGAGCTCCCCATGTACGAAAGTTTTGCCGGCTGGCAAAACTATGCGGCGGCCCTGGACCAGGCGGGTTACGACAGCGCCCCCCGCTTTGTCTTTACCGGCACCCTCTACGGAGAAACCGGTTCCGCCCCCATGGAATTCATCGCCTGCGATCCCGCTGCGGAATCGCAGCTGCTCCGGTATACCCCTTACATGGAATCGGGCCGCTATATTCAGCCGGGGGCCTTTGAGCTGGTATTGGGGACCATGGCCGCAGAAAAATTAAAGACCGGCATCCCCCAGCGGCCCACCACTGCTGAACTGGACGAACTCCTTGCGGAGCTTGGTGATGTTATAGACAATGCAGACCGGGAATTTATTACCGACCTCTACGAACCGGTGCAGCCCAAGAAGCCCGGCCTCTATAGCAAAAAGGATGAGCTTGCGGAAGGGGAAACCCGGCTTATGCTGAAAAACAGTATTCCTGCGGCGGATATTGACCGGTACTGGAATATTCTCTTTGATGCGGGCCGGATGCATGTGCGTATTTCCACGGTTATCGATATAAAGGAAACCGGGACAAACGGAAACGAGGTAATCCGCCATGTGAACCAGCTTATTGACGTGGTGGTGGTTGGGGTGGTCAATTCCCCTGATCCCCGCACCAACGTTAATGTTGCCTATCTGCCCCTGGACGTGCTGCAGGACGAGGCGGGGCTTATGCTGGAGGGACATGTCACGGAACTCCTCATCCGGGAGAAAAATCCCCGTGACGCCGCCCTGCCGGGCAAGCATGAATCGGTTAACAGTATTACTGCGGGAATTTCTGCGGTAACAAAACTGCCCCCTGAATTAGCCGTTTACAGCTGGATCGATTACGCCGGGGATTATTTCGCCGTATCCAATGCGGATAATGTTTCCTCCCGGATCATCATCCTTCTCTTGTTTATCCTGTCCTTTCTGGGAATAGCCAATACCATGCTCATGGCCATACTGGAGCGGACAAAGGAAATCGGGATGATGCGCGCCATGGGTATGACCGATGCCCAGCTCACCGGAACCTACATGATCGAAGCGGGACTGGTCGGAGCCCTCGGCTCCCTGTTCGGTATCATTGCAGGCTGCCTTATCAATATCCCCATGGTGGAATACGGGGTCGATTTTTCCGCCCTCGCCCAGTCCGTGGGCGGGGACATTGGTTACCGGGTGGCATCCAATTTCCGCTCCGCCTGGAACCCGCCGGTGATTGCAGGCGCCGGTATCGCCGCAACCCTGCTGGCGTCGCTGATGGCCTTTTTGCCCTGCAGGCGGGCATTGAAGATGCCGGTTACCGAAAGCCTGCGTTTTGAATAGTGTTATTGTGGGCGCATGGAGGATATGATGAAGAATAAGGTGAGTGTTACTGCGGGCGGCGGTTTTGCTGCCGTAAAATTTACCCTCATAAAAATTGCGTACCGCAATATCTGGCGGAATATGCGGCGGACCGTGCTCTGCATTGTTGCGGTGGGTATCGCCGTGTTTTTTGCGATTTTTATGCAGTCCATGATGGACGGCATGGTACAGAGCATTGAGGATGTGGTCCAGGTTTTTGACACAGGACACGTCAGTATAGTTTCCGCCGAGTACGAGGCGGAAAAGGAATACTTCCCCGTGCAGTACCCGGTTGCAAACGGCCGAAGCGCGGCGGAACTTGCGTCCCTCATCGAAACCTCCATCCCCGGGGTAAAGGCGGCGATGCCCCGGATAACGGCCTACGCGACATTGCAGGACAGCACCGTAAAACACGCGCTCCTCTGGGGCCTTGATATCGAGAAGGAATTAACGGTTAACACCTTTAATCTTTCCAAAAGATCCAGCGGCCTTGTGGAGGGCCGTTTCCCCAATGCGGAGGGCAATGAGTGTATCATCGGCGTGGGGATGGCGAAAAAGGCGGGACTCAAAATCGGTGACCGTATTCCCCTCAAAACGGTTTCGGCGCAGTTCTCCGACAAGATCTGGAGCCCCGTCATCGTGGGCCTTTTCAACTTCGATTACCGGAAGTACGACGAGGAGGCGATACTGGTTTCCTTTGATCGGCTCCGGCGGCTGCTGGTATTAGGGGAGGGTAGTCAGCAGCTTTTTGTCTATGCCGATGATGAAAGGCAGAGCGGGGCCATCGCCGCAAATCTGCGGACCATGCTGGGAAAAAACGATGTGATCCGCGAATGGCGGGACAATTACTTTGTGGCCATCATGCAGCAGAGCATGATCCTCTATGTGATCATTTACCTGGTGTTCCAGATTGTGGCGAGTTTCCTTATCGTTAACACCGTAGTAATGGTGATACACGAGCGGATAAAGGAAATCGGTATGATGGGCTCTTTGGGCATGACCCGGCGGGAGATCGTTGCGGTTTTCTTCTTCGAGGCGATCTTCCTCAGCATTATTGGTTCCCTTGCGGGCTGTGTCGTCGGAGGAGTTTCAACCCTGATAGGATCCTTCTTCCCCTTTGATTTCAACGCCATGACCGGCGGGGGGCTTAAGGACTACCCCATGACGGGAACCATCTTTTTGGTATTTTCCCCGGCGGTTATTTTACAGGGCTTTCTCTTTGGGGTGATTATCGCTTCAATATGTACCTTAATCCCTTCCCTGAAGAGCGCCTTTGTGGAACCGGTGGAAGCGTTGCGGAGATGAAGAATTTTAACCACGAACCACACGAACCACACGAACAAAATATGAACAAAAGGTATTAATTGTTTGTGACGTTCGTGTGGTTCGTGGTTAATACTATTGGAGGTTTTTATGAAGAAGACAGTATGTGTGTTGATGGCGGTTTTTATGGCGGCGGGTGTGGTGTTTGCGCAAGCTGCGCCTGGTGCCGCAGAATTACTGCGTCGGGTTGATAACAATGAAGTTTACAGCACCATCGAATACGAAGGTGAAATGATCATCGAGTATCGGAACAGGCGTTATGTCAAATCCATGAAGGCCTGGGCCCGGGGAAATACCGACAGTTTTGTGGAATTCCTAAACCCCGAGGACCGGGGAACCCGGTATCTCAAAAGGGAAAACCGCCTCTATGTCTATTCCCCGGATAACGAGGAAGTGAAGCCTATTTCCGGGCACATGCTCAAGGAATCCATGATGGGTTCCGATATGTCCTACGAGGATACCATCGAAAATGAGACCCTGTCTGCCCGTTACAATCCGGTCTTTTCAGGCAGCGATACCTGGAACGGCCGTGAAGTATGGGTGCTGGACCTTACGGCGAAAAAACGTACCGAAAGTTACCCAAAGCAAAAACTCATGATAGATAAGGAAACCGGAGATCTTCTCCATTATGAACTCTTTGCCCTTTCGGGTTCCAAATTAAAGGAATACACCTTACTGAAGGCGGAAGTTTTCAACGGCCGCCGTTTCCCCGTGGAATCGGAAATGCGGGACCTCCTGCGCCGGGGGAGCAAGACCACCTTTGTGATGCGGAATATCACCCTGGATAAGCCCATTGCCGAATCGGTATTCAGCATGAGGAACCTGGAACGGTAAAAAAATGAGGGGACGGTGATGATGAAACGAATCGGTATTAGTTATACTGTTTTTCTGTTTGTGGTAATAGTGATTCTGTCCGGGAATGGATTACTCTTTGCGCAGGACAGCGGCCTCAAAGTTTCAGGCATTCTGGAAAGCAGTGTTACTGTGGGGGCAGGGACGGGGGAGGCGTCTGGGTTTTTTTACGGCCTTGAAGAATACGCCAATCTGCGCATCCAGGCCCGGATCCGGGAACGGGCGGTGTTTTACGGGGCCTTCAATTTTATCGCCGCCTCGGGGACATCTGCGGAGGCCGCCGCTGCCCTCGGTATGTTGGGTACCGCCGCCGTCGGGGAAAATTACGTGGCCGCCATGGAACTGGAACGGCTCTACTTCAGGCTGAACGGGGAGCATATGGATGTTGAGACGGGGCTTATGCGGCTGGCCTTTGGGTACGGACAGGTGTTCGGCCCCATGGACTTTCTCAACCCCCGCAATCCCCTGTTTCCCGATGCCCGGCCCCGTGCGGTCCTGGGGGGCGCACTGTACTATTACCCTGCGGATACCGTCAGGGTCCTCGCCTTTGGAGCCGCTCCGAAGGACCCCTTTGCCCCCAACGGCGGCGGGAGCCTCGTGGGGCTCTCCGGTGACCGGCATTGGGGCAAGGCCAGCGTCCAGGCCATCTACGCCTTTGAAACGCCCCATGGCGGGGACGACCAGGGTATTCACCGGATGGGGCTTTCTTTCAAAGGGGATTTGGAACTGGGAATCACCGCTGATATGCTCTATACCTATAACGGAGCGGACGGAACCGGCATTGAGGGGCTTGCCGCAGCCGCCGGCGCCGATTATTCCTTTTGGGAAGGCCGTTTTTATGCCCTTGCGGAATACCTTTACAGCGGTTCCGCCTCATCAACTTCAATAAAAAGCGGAAATTTGAGCGGCTTTCCCGGTCAAAACTATCTTTTTGCCCAACTCCTCTACCGTTTCAGCGATTATACCAATGTAAGCCTGGGATGCCTCACCCCTTTTGATGACCTTTCCGTCACACCCATCCTGGGGGCGGCCCATGAACTTTTCCAGGGCATGAATCTGGACCTTTCCTGCCGCTTTTCCCCGCTCGCCGCCGAAGGCAGCCGTTTTCAGCTCACCCTTAAAGCCCGGCTTCGCTTTTAGCTTCGGATATGGACGATTTCCGGCCAAATGGTTATAATAATTTGCAGGAAAAGGAGTATCCGTTTATGGCAGGTGAAATTGTTTATGTGAATGTTGACGAGGGCATCAAACGGGTAGTGAACAATGCCAGGCTCTACGTTACCTTGCTTAATAAATTCAAGGCCGATGCCAATATGACCTCTCTTGAAGATCACCTTGGGGCGGAGGATTTTGAAAAGGCCCAGGCTGTCGCCCATACCCTGAAGGGAATCGCCGCTAACCTTTCCCTGATCGAACTGTTTGAAAAGGTTCGGGATCTGGAATCCCAAATAAAAGCAAAATCGGTACTGCCCGGCGCGCTGAATACGGTAAAAGCAGTCTATGATGAAACGATAAAAAAAATTGATGAGGTAATCACGAAACATGGGTAATACCGATAATCTTCCGATCGTTCTGGCGGTTGATGATGTTGATATGAACATCATGATCCTTGAGGAAATTCTTAAGGATAGTTATAACATTATCACCGCAGGAAATGGAAAGCAGGCCCTGGAGATTCTCCGCAAAGTTGAAGTGTTACCCAAGCTTATTCTTCTTGATGTGCTGATGCCTGAAATGACCGGACGCGAGATGTTTGATATCATGAAGACCGATGAGACCCTTAAGCGGATTCCGGTCATTTTTATCACCTCGGAAAATGATTTTGAAAGCGAATTGCTGGCGGCAGGGGCGGCGGATTTTATCCACAAGCCCTTCTCGCCGGATATCGTCAAACTCCGGGTAAGAAATCAGATCGCATTAAAGAACTACAGCGACAGCCTTGAGGAGATGGTGGCGGAGAAAACCACGGAAGCAACTTCCACCCTGGATAATACCCTCCAGGCCCTGGCGAACATCATTGAATACCGGAACCTTGAATCCGGGAGCCACGTCAGGCGGACGCAGTTTTTTTGCAAGGCCCTGATTGACTATCTCATGGAATCCGATTCTCCATACGCAGCGGAACTGCGGACCATGGAAAGCGATATCATCGTCAAATCAATGGCCCTCCACGATGTGGGGAAGATCGGTATCCCCGACAGTATTCTCCTTAAGCCCGGCCCGCTGGATCCGAATGAAATTGAAATCATGAAGACCCATACGGCGGTGGGCAAAAATATTGTTGAAGAGATGATGAAGGCCGTTAAGGACAAGGATTCTATATACCTTAAGCACTGCCGGGATATCGCCTGGTGCCATCATGAGCGTTTTGACGGCAGCGGCTATCCCCGCCGTCTTGCAGGTTTTGATATCCCCCTGTCCGCCCGTATTGCGTCCCTCTCGGATGTTTACGACGCCCTGGTCTGTTCCAGGGTATACAAGGCGGCCTTTTCCTACGGCGAAGCGGTTAATATCATCAGCGAAGGCAGGGGCTCCCAGTTTGATCCGGTCCTTACCGACGCGGTGTTGAAAATCCGGGACCAGTTCCGGGAAATATCCCAGAAGAATCAATAGGACTTTAAAAGAAATGAAAAAAGCAATAGTATTACTGATATGTTTTGCCTCATGCGTATTTCTCTTTGGACAAAGTGATACGGAAGAATACCGGGACATGGGCGGAACTGTCGTCATCCCAAACAACATTATTGAACTTGAGGACGGCGCCTTTTCCGGCAACAGAAACATTGTCGTGGTAAACATTCCTGCCGGCGTTACCCGTATCGGCGCCGGAGCTTTCCGCGGCTGTGAAAGACTTACCGCAGTGACCATGATGAGCGGCGTGAGTATCATTGGTGAATACGCCTTTGCTTCCTGCAAAAGCCTTACCGCCATCATCATCCCCGTCAGTGTTACAGATATTGGGACCGGCGCCTTCTCCGGCTGCGCAACCTTACGGTCGGTGATCATGTCCCGGAAAACCCGCCTTGCCCCCGATGTTTTTAAGGGGGCGCCGGTGAATATTCTGTATATCGACTGATCCCTTCATGATACCGCAGGCTCTGGTAAAACCCCCTTCTTTACCTCCGTGCTTTTGCGGCGGGAGGGGGAGCTTTTTCTGTTTGACGGCGGCGAGGGGACCCAGGTGTCCCTGCGGCGGCTCAATCTGCGGTGGAAAAAAATCTCCGTCATCTTTGTCAGCCACACCCATGCGGACCATGTCACGGGCATCCCCGGCCTCCTGATGCTTTCAAGCAGGGACCGCATTCCTTCCTGAAGGAACAAGCAGCAATCGTACGCCTACAAACCCACGCTCTGTTTTTCACAATTGCGCAATATTTCAATTTGTGGTAGAATATTTTCATGTTACAGACAATAGGTATGCTTTTGCCCCGGCTCCCGGCTCCCGGCTCCCGGCTCCCGGCTCCCGGCTCCCGGCTCCCGGCTCCCGGCTCCCGGCTCCCGGCTCCCGGCTCCCGGCTCACATGATACAGAAAAGTCTCAAAAAAATCTACTAGACGCATTGCCTCATAAATAATCTAACCCAAAAGGGAGTATGCCTCATAATAAAATTCTAACCCAAATAAGCTTATCCGAAGGAGGGTTCGGAGAGCAGCATGGGGTTAACAATGAAAGAGAAACAGTCCCTGACACGGGAAACGTGCGGGCGGTACCGGAAGTCGGAGAAGAAGGGTAAGACCAAAATCCTGGACGAGTTTTGCCAAGCCACCGGATATAACCGGAAATATGCGCTTCACTTGCTGGCCAATTGGGACAAAACGGAAGTTCTGAAAGTAGCTGGCAGGATGGTCAAGCTCAAAGCCGGTACGGTGAAACGGCACAAAGGAGGGGGGAGGAAACCGGTCTATGGGCCGGAAGTCATTGCCGCCCTCCGCCTCATCTGGGCATTTTTCTGGTACCGGTGCGGGAAGCTTCTGGCCCCTTTTCTGAGGGACCAGATGGCCTTCCTTGAGGCATGGCCGGCCTTTCATATCACGGCGGACATCAGGGCCAAACTCCTTAAGATAAGTCCGGCGACCATCGACCGGGCCCTGAAGGAAGACCGAAAGAAGTTGGCTATCAGGGGAATCAGCGGGACGAAACCGGGGAATTTGCTGAAAAAGCATATTCAGGTCAGAACCCATTACCCCTGGGACGACCGCAAACCGGGATTTTTCGAGGTGGACACCGTCCATCATTGCGGAGACCGGGACGCGGGGGAGTTTTGCCTTACGTTAACCGCTACTGATGTCGCTTCCGGCTGGGTTGAACTCTTCGCGCTGCTCAACAAAGCTCAAAAATGGACTTTTGAGGGACTCGCCGCGCTCCCCCAAGTCCTCCCGTTCCCCCTTCTGGGCATCGATAGCGACAATGGCGGCGAATTTATTAATCGCACCCTCCTTGCCTGGTGTAATGCCAACCGTATCACCTTTACCCGTTCCCGCCCTTACAAGAAAAACGACAACTGCTTCGTCGAGCAGAAAAATTTCAAGTGCGTCAGGGAATACATCGGCTATGCCCGCCTCGACACCCCCTCCGAACGGGAGGCCCTCGCTCGCGTCTACCGCTCCCTCTGCCCGCTCTTGAATTATTTTCTCCCCACTATCAAACTGATTACCAAGACCAGGGTCGGATCCAAAGTCCGTAAGGTGTATGACAAACCCATGAGTCCCTACCAACGGCTCATGCTGTCAGCCGACTTCCCGGATACGGTCAAGGCTGAACTGACCCGGCGTTACCAACGCTACAACCCGGTCATCCTCCAGCAGGAGGTCCACCAGGCGGTTGAGGCACTGGCCGAACTCAACCGTCACAAAGCGCTCATCCGGCAGCAGTCCCTCGCCGCTACTGCCCTTGAGAATTTCTAACCATGGTTAGAATTTAATAATGAGGCATCCATCCGCTACGGTTAGATTTTATTATGAGGCATTACGCTAGACACAACCACTAAACAAACACTTTTTGGTCCAATTTCCTCATTCTCAGGCAAAAACAGCCCATTGGCAGCTACTTTTACCCAAGCGGTAACTGCTTACGGCATAAACCCATATAAAGGAAAAAACATGGGGGGCCGCCGGTATCGGAGCTGATACCCTAATAACGGTGTTATCCGCTTTTGCGGTTAAACATAAAAAAAGGCAGCAGGGAAAGACCGCAGGAGGCTTCAAAATGAAGCGTAACAAATTTTTTGCGCAAGCTGCCCTACAGGCAGCACCTGCCCGCAGGGCGGCAGGAGTGTTGGCGGCAGTGCTGATATTCGGATTGGCTCTGGCGGGGTGCAAGGATGGCTCCGGCGATGGCACTGGCCCCACTTATGAGTTAGTCGATAGTGCAAACCCGGACATTAAGGTAAAGTTCGGCGTAAGCACGGCAAGCGATGCCTTTGCCAGCCTGCACGAGCTGATTTCCACCCCGAAGCCGGGCGACGACTTTACCTTGATAATCGCCCTTGGCGACTATATCGACCTGCCTGCATTGACCATTGGCGGGACAACCATAGACGACAGGGCTTTAGGGACACCCGGGACGGCGAGCTATCATGACCGGCTCCTGCGCCTTATCGTGGTAGGCATCAATTCATTTCAGCGCGATGGCGGGCTTGCTAATAATCCCGGGGCGCCCGGCCATGTGGTGTTCCAGTTCCGGAATGTTCCGGTTACACACAATATGGAAGCTACTGATATCAACACCAATGGCTATGCGGGAAGCGCGATGAAGGCTTATCTTAGGGACGAGTTCCTGCCGGACCTGAAAAACGCTGCGGGTCTTACCGATGCGATGCTCTGGGCTCCTACGCGCAAGGTGTCAAAGGGAGGATATGGTCCTGAACTTGGGGTAGACGATGTTAGGGATACGCTCTGGCTCCCCACCGTATGGGAGATATACAATGCTCAAGGTGCTTCATCAGCGGCGTATGAGACCAGTGCGAATCAGGCACGGCTTGAATACTACACCGATAATCCAAGCCACAGAAAATACGACACGGCCAATATTGCCCGATCGTACTGGTTAGCCTCACCCTCTTCCGGTTCTGCGGCCGAATTCGCTGGTGTCAACGTCATTGGCAATAGCAGCTATAGCATTGCGAGTGTAGTAAGTGGCTGCGCCCCCGCTTTCTGTGTGAAATAGCGCGTAAGCGGTATTTGACACAGACAATCTGCCAGTCCCAAGAGCTCGCTCTCGCGAGGGAGCCTTTATGGGGCGTAGCAGGCAGAGAACGGTGTGCGGGGGGAACGACGGCAAAATAGCCTATTCAAACCCCGCAGGAATAAACTGCCCAAAAAGGCGCGCCCTGCAAAAGCAAATGCAAGGGTGCGTGACACTTTACGGGACCGCCCTGGCGCGGTCCCAAATATGCGCTGACAGGAGATGGTAAAATGGCAAAAACGACACAAAAAACACCGCAGCAGACCGGCAAACAGTTCGAGCATTATGTGATTAGCCGTATGCTTGACGCGAACCTCGACGTATACCTTCCGGTGGTTGACGATCATGGGGTGGACGCGGTAGTAAAAACACCGGGCGGGACCTGGGAGGAAATCCAGATCAAGGGCTGTTCACGGGATAAAAAATACGGCAACGCCGCCCTGTTTGCGGAAATCAAGTGCGACAAGGCCCGCCCCAATTACTGGTTTGTGTTCTACGCGGAACGGCTGGATACGCTGCTGCTCCTCTCCTCCAAAGAGCTTACCCGCCTGGTTAACCCCGGCGCCAAGGGCAAACTGGTCATTAAGTTTAACGGCAAGAACAAGGAAAAGGGCGAATATATTTTGGAGCAGTACGAAAAGTACATAACCACCGATTTCAGCCGCCTTTGCGGTTAGACGGGGCATTAGTCCCTGGTTCACCCCGTGGGTGTACCTCACGCCCATTTTTAAGCTATACTAACCAGCAATGAACCTTGAAGCCTTTATCCTCGGCTGCGGGGGCATGATGCCCCTGCCCAACCGGCACCTCACCTCCGTGCTTTTGCGGCGGGAGGGGGAACTGTTTCTGTTTGACGGCGGCGAGGGGACCCAGGTGTCCCTCAGGCGGCTTAATCTGCGGTGGAAAAAAATCTCCGTCATCTTTGTCAGCCACACCCATGCGGACCATGTCACGGGCATCCCCGGCCTCCTGATGCTTTCTTCCCAGGTGGACCGGGACGACCCTCTCTACATCATCGGCCCCCCCCGGATCGCCGAATATATCGAAACCAGCCGCCGGGTGCTGGACATGTACATCAACTATGAAATTATCGTGCGGGAGATTACCGAGCCCGGCGTCGTCTACGAAGGCGAGGGCTTCCGGGTCCGCGCTTTTCCGTTACGTCACACCAAGCCCTGTTACGGTTATGCCTTTGAGGAGGACGGCCGTCCCGGCGAGTTCCACCCGGAAAAGGCCGATGCCCTGGGGGTGCCCCGGGGGCCCCTGTGGTCAAGGCTCCAGGCCGGGGAAACCGTCCGGGCCTCCGGCGGCGCCGATGTGCACCCCGAGGACGTTCTGGGCGCGCCCCGGTCGGGCCGGAAGTTTTCCTTTGTCACCGACAGCCTGGGCTTCCCGGAAATCGCCCCGGAAGTTGCGGGCTCTGACCTATTTGTCTGCGAGGGGATGTTCGAGCAGGCGCTGCTGGAAAGCGCCCGTGAAAAAAAGCACATGACCGCCGAGCAGGCCGCCCGTATCGCCCTTGCGGCCCAGGTAAAGAAGCTGGCCCTTATCCACTACAGCCCGCGCTACACCGAATACGATCTCAAGCGGGTTCTGAAAGAGGCCCAGGACATCTTCCCCCCTACGGTGCTCTCCCGTGACCGGATGGTCTTCCCCATCGAGTATGAGGATTAGATTTTTTTGTTACCAATGCGGGGATTTTTTGTTAAATAATTAAGATGATAGAAGTTTATGGGTTAAGTAAAAACTACGGACAGGTTAAAGCGGTAAATGACGTTTCATTCACCGTGGGACAGGATCAGGTCCTGGGTTTTCTTGGCCCCAACGGGGCGGGGAAGACCACCATCATGAAGATACTCACGGGCTTCCATTTCCCGACCGAGGGGACCGCCCTTGTCGACGGGATTTCCGTACAGGATTTTCCTGTTGAGGTGAAGAAGCGCATCGGCTACCTTCCGGAAAGCGTTCCCCTTTACGGGGACCTTACCGTGGACGAGTACCTTTCCTTTATCGCAGACGCCCGGCTGATCCCGGCGGAAAAGCGCAGGCAGGCGGTGGACGCCGGCCTTGACGCCTGCGGACTCCGCCGCTACCGGTCCCGGAAAATTGAAACCCTCTCCAGGGGCTACAAACAGCGTACCGGCCTGGCCCAGGCCATCCTCCACGATCCCCCCATTCTGATCCTGGACGAACCCACCACCGGGCTGGACCCGAACCAGATCATCGAAATCCGCTCCCTGATCAAGGAACTGGGGAAACGGAAGACCGTGATCCTCTCCACCCACATTCTGCAGGAGGTTGAGGCAGTCTGTTCCCAGGTGCTGATCATCAACGAAGGCCGGATAGCCGCCCAGGGGGCCCCGGAAGAAATCGCCGGCGCCATGAAGGGGGGCGATACCTGGGAGCTGGTCCTCAAGGGGGCGGACGCCGCTTCTATCGGGGAAAAGCTCACCCGGATGGGACAGGGCCTGGCTCCCGCAGGTGCGGAGGACCTGGGGCAGGGCACGGTACGTTTAAGTTTTTTTGTCCCGGACAGTGAAGCGGCCGGCGGGGAGGGGACCGGCGGTGAAAATTCCGGGGGGGAACGGATTTTTGACTGGGCGGTTGCGGAAAATCTCAAAATCCTCCAAATGAACCGGAAGAAGGTCAGTCTGGAAGATATCTTTGTAGGGCTAACAAAGGATCAGCCCCCCGGTGAAGGAGCATCAGTATGAACCTGTTCCCAAGGCGGGCCGCGGCCCTTGCGCGGAAGGAGATCTATTCCTACGGTATCTCGGCGGCATTTTACGGGACGGCGGTGTTTTTCATCCTCTTTGTGAACATCTGGCTCTTTTACTTTCAGCGGTACTTTGCCATGGATGCCGCCACCCTGCGGCCTTACTTTGCCGCCTTTCCATTGGCGTTCATCATCATCATTCCGGTGATCACCATGAAAAGCTGGGCGGAAGAACGGAAGCTGGGGAGCCTTGAACTGCTCCTGACCATGCCCTTTTCCGAATGGGATCTGGTACTGGGAAAATTCATCGCCGCTTTTGCCGCCCTGGGGGCAATCCTGGCGCTGACCATTCCCCTGCCCCTCAGTGTTTCCCCCCTGGGAAATTTTGACGCCGGGGTGATTGCGAGTGAATACGCCGGGGTCCTGCTCCTGGGGGCATCCGCCACCAGTTTGGGGCTCCTCCTTTCCAGCCTTGCGCGGAACCAGGGGGGGGCCTTTTTAGGGGGGGCGGTGGCCCTCCTCTTTGTGATGCTTGTGGGTAACCTGACCCAGACCTTCAACCTTCCCCAGGCTCTGGCGGAGTGCATCAACTTTTTATCCCTGACCTTTCATTTTGAAAGTTTTTCCAGGGGACTCATCGACAGCCGGGATCTGGCCTTTTTCATCATTACCACGGCCCTGTTTTTGTTCCTCAATACCCGGGTCCTGCTTTTCAGGAAGTGGAGGTGAGGGGTGACTAAACGGCAGCTTACTACCCTCACGGTTTTGACAATCCTTGCCCTGGTTCTGGGGCTCCTCCTGAGCCGGCGGCTCTGGTTCCGGCTGGACCTGACGAAAAATAAGGCCTATACCATTTCGGCCATTTCCCGGGACCTCCATACGGAGATTCCCGACCAGGTGCGGATCACCTATTATGTTTCGGATAAGCTGGCCGCCATCCACCCCATGCCCGGGGAGATTGAGGATCTGCTCCGGGAATACGCAGCCTATTCACGGGGGAAGATACGGCTCACCGTGAGGGATCCCGCAAAGGCCAACATGGTCCAGGAGATAGAAGGTTTAGGCTTACAGCCCCAGCAGATACAGACCGTGGAACAGGATCAGGCCAGCATCGCCACGGTGTATACCGGTATCGTCATCGAATACCTGGAACGGATGGAAGTCCTGCCGGTGGTGTTCTCCCTGGACACCCTGGAATACGACCTTACGTCCCGGATACGCGCCCTTCTAAGCGGGGAGGAGCGGCTCATCGGCGTCCTCCTGGGGGACGGCTACCGGCAATGGAACAACAACTATAACTATTTGAACCAGGCCCTGGTCCAGGCGGGCTACCGGGTCCGGCTCCTTTCGCCGGGGGAAGAAATTTCCGACGCCCTGCCGGGGCTCTTTGTCATAGGCGGTGTGGAGGACCTGGACGAATGGGCTTTGTACCGGATAGATCGGTATATCCAGGGGGGCGGCAAGGTCCTCTTTGCCCTGGACGCTGTCTATGTGGATACAGTGGGAAGTCTGGAGGCCCGTGTCATGATCGATCAGGGACTCCTCTCCATGGTGTCCTTTTATGGCGCCACCATAAAGCCGGAACTTGTTCTGGACCGGTCCGCCCGTACCCTCCAGTATCAGACACAGCAGAACCCAAATGGACCGATACAGATAAAGATTGTCCGCTATCCCCACTGGGTGGGGGTATTGGGGGAAAACGGCAATCGGGGGCATCCGGTAAGCGCCCGCTTTGCCGGGGCGGACCTTTTCTGGCCCAGCCACATTGAGCTCAATCCCCCTGAAGGGGTGGAGGCGGAGCCGCTCTTTACCACCACCGCCGAAGCCTGGGTCCAGAAGGAAAATTTCGCCACCAATCCCGATATGGCCTATCTGATGGAGCGCGACGGCTCTGAATCACCGGGAAAAAAGAACCTGGCCGTCAGCCTTACGGGGAGCTTCCCCGGCTGGTTCAAGGGGGTGCCCAAGCCGGTACGGGAAGGCTCCGATGAGGAGCTGCCGGACCTGCCCCCGGAGGCCCGGCCTTCCCGGATCGTTGTTATCAGTGATTCGGATATGGTAACGGACCTGCTGCAATATACACAGGGCCAGCATAACCTGGATTTTGTCCTCCAGGCCCTGGAATGGCTGGGGAATGATGGGGACCTTACGGGCATCCGCAGCCGTCAGTCCCAGACGGGCCGGTTGGATAAAATCATTGATGAGGCCCGGCGGGCCCAGGTGATGGGCTTTGCCCAGTTTCTCAATGTGATCCTCATCCCCCTGGCCGTCCTTGGCGCGGGACTCATCTTCGCCTGGAAACGAAGGGCCAGGGCAAACGCGGTTGATACGGCAAATGCGGCGGCCGGCGGGAAGCAAGGTTCAACGGAGGGTTCCGATAATGGTATATAAGCAAAAACTGTACCTGCTTTCCGGTATTGTGGGCTTCCTGACCATCATCTACGTCCTTACTATCGCCTTCGATCCCGAGCGGGTGGGGACCCGGACCGCCGCCTATACCTGGCTGGAAAGCAGATTCCGGGATCAGATCGACGCCCTGGAAATTTACGGCCCCCAGGGGGCTGTTAAGCTGGTACGAAAAAACGATGTCTGGTTTGTTGCTGCCGATGGAGCGGCGTCCATGCCCTCCCCGGCGGGAGCCGGCTCTTCAGCGTCCCCCGCAGAGTACCCGGCCCGGCAGGCCCGTATCGACGACCTCCTGGGCATTCTGACCCGCCGGGGCGCCTGGCCGGTACAGGCCTCTTCCCCAGCCGCACATGAACGGCTGGGGCTTACGGAGGCCGCCGCTTCCCGCATAACGGTGCGGGGGGGCGCGGGGCTTCCCCTGCTGGATCTTCTGGCAGGAAACGGGGATATCACCGGAAGGGATATTTATCTGCGGAAGGCGGGGCAGAACGAAGTCCGCTCCGGTGAGGACAGGCTTTCGGGGTATATCGCGGGCAGCCGGAGTTCCTGGTATAAGCTCAGGCTTTTCCCCGAGAGCGAAGACGGCAGTTTGGATGTGGATATTGTTCAGCGCCTCACGGTTTATCCCCCAGAGGGGGAGCCGCCCCTGATCTTTACCCGCGCCGGGGACCACTGGTCCATCGGCGGTGCGGAGTTTACGGAACCTGACAAGAATAAGGTGGATACCTATATCCGCTTTATCCTGAACATCGAAGGGGAGGATTTTGTCTCTGCGGAAGTCGCAGGCGCCGGCTTTAAAGAACCGGCTCTTGCCGGGGAGGGCCGGGTTGTTCTGGAATTGGGGGACGGCAGCATCCGCAGTATCCGCATTGGTGAGGCGCAGGGGGAATCGAATCAGCGGCACGCAGCTGTGTCAGGATCCCCCTATGTCTACGCACTTGCGTCCTGGTCGGCGGACCGGATCTTCCGGGAAGCTTCCTCTTTTGAAAAGTGAAGGATTTATAACCACCAAGCCGTCCAGGGACCTCCCCCGCGCAAGCGGGTTCTTGGACACAAAGGGAAGAAAAAAGATAGATATACCTTTCCCTTCTTCCTTTGTGCCCTTCGTGTCCCGGAACCCCTGGGTTCCTTAGTGGTTAATTATTCTTGCGGCGGGGTTGCTGATTAACCCCGGTTTTTGCTGCGAATAAATTCCCGGTATTTTTCGGGATCGCTTTTGAAGGCCACGATAGGGGACACCGGATCGCTCTGAGCCTTTTTCAGGGCCTGGAAGGCTTCAAACTCAAGCCGTTTCGCGTCGATGAGCCGCCCTGCCCGTGAACTTAAGCCTACGCAGATATCGTACTGGGCCTTACTCAATATCCGGTTGTGGAATTCTTTGGAATTCGCGAAGCCCTGATCCAGATCAATGTTGGGAAGAATGATCGAAATACCCCGTTCACCCTTTTCAAAAATCAGATCCCGCAGGGTAAAGAAACTCACCGCCTCTGAGGCAAACTGGAGGTACAGGCTGTCGGCCGAGGAGGAGGAAGCGGTCAATTCCATGGCGATAAAAACCAGGTCCTGTTCGTAGGAAGCGCAGCGGTGCAGTTCCGCCTCCAGCCGCTCGGCGGTATACTCCTCCCACCCGATATGGGTCCGGGGGGAGAAAAGTCCCTTGGGTTCCGCCGCCTGGACCGGGCCGATCTCTTGCATCTCCGGAGGGATTGCGGCTTCCGGGACAGGTTCCGGCGGTTCCGGTTGTTTCACCCGGACGGAGGGGGCAGATTCAGGGATTTCCTCTGCAGCAGGTTCCGGCTGTTCGGATGGTTCTGCGGAGGGTTCATTGACGGAGGCCGTATCGGACAAATGCTCATCGGTATCAAGGCTGTTTTCAAACCCCTTAAATTCGTTTTCCGAATTTTCAATATCCGTAAAATCATCCTCTGAAATTTCTTCTTCCCATTCACTTTCTTCCCGTCTCCCGGTTTTTGACACCCTGCCCCTATTTTTTACCAGCAGGGTTTCCAGAAGGAGGGTGAAAAAAGCCATGACCAGGGCGGCCAAAACCACAAAGAGTACCCGTTTGAGGATGTCGATGCAGTATTCATAGTCTATGTATCCGGTGACTACCTGAATACTTACATTCCGCTGCCCTTCGATCCGCAGGGGCATATAATGGGGCGGGTTGGAGACGCCGAAGGGGTGGCTGAAACGGGGTGAATTGTTCACCATGGTGATTACGGTTCCCCGCTCCCGCTCAAAGGCGTATTCACCGTTGGGACCGGAAATGATTACCCCCAGGATGGTCCGGGAATCCTTAATGGCATCGTCGATGGCCTGGATAAAGGGTTCATCCATAAAGCCCAAAACACCGGCGGCGGAGGCCCGGTCCGCCAAATTGGCGTATTCCTGTTCACCCGCAGCGAGGCGCTCATGGACGCTGTTATAGATCCTGTAGGCCCCATATGAAAGCGCCCCAATATAAACGATAATACAAACCGACGCTATCAGGTTTGTCAAAGCGTAAACTTTTCTACCCGGTTGTACTTTCCCCATGGGATTATTATATATGTTTTTGTACAGTTATGCTAGGATAAATTTGCATGAATTTAAGAGAAAGCGCCCTCCCGGCGGGCTGGTATCCCCGAAACCCCCATGACATATCCCGTTTTCTGGAGAAATTTCCGCAAAAATCCCCTGCGGCCGCGGCTGCCGCAATTGCCCCCCACGCGGGGTGGTTTTTTTCGGGGGCCATTGCCGCCGCCGCCGTCTCCAGCCTCGATCCGGACGCGGAAACGGTCCTTGTTTTAGGCGGACACCTGCCCGGCGGCTATTTACCCCTTTTTGCCGAAGAGGATGGGGCAAAAACCCCCCTGGGGAATATGATGATTGACGCTCCGCTCCGTGAATTATTGCAAAAAGACATCCCCCACCGGGAAGATTTGTACCGGGATAACACCGTGGAGGTTCTGCTCCCCATGGTACGTTTCTTTTTCCCGAAGGCCCGCCTCCTCTGGCTCAGGCTGCCCGCGGAGGAGGCATCCTTTGAAGCGGGCAGGATCATTGCCCGCTCCGCCTCCGCTCTGGGCCGTAAAGTTGTGGTTCTGGGCTCCACGGACCTTACCCATTACGGGGCCAACTACGGCTTTTCCCCCATGGGCTCAGGCGCTCCGGCCTTAAAATGGGTGCGGGAGCAGAACGACCGGGCCTTTATCGAAGCGGTGGAAAGGGGTAACCCGGGAGAGGTCCTTGAGCGGGCGGAAAGGGATAAATCCGCCTGTTCCGTCGGGGCGGCGCTGGGTGCATTGGGCTTTGCCCAGGCCCGCGCCGCCGGGGCGGGGCCTGCCCGGCTCCTCGCTTACGGGACCAGCGTCGACGCCTTAAGGGAAGCGGAGGAGGGGGACGCGGAGGCTGTTGATTCTTTTGTGGGATATGCAGCGATGGTGATGGGTAATGGGCAGTAAACATACGGCCCTATCCTTCGGTTTATACATACCTTTTAAAACAGCCGTCAAAAATAAAATTGCCCCTTATCTGGTGTAAATGATGTATTCCGCAGAGTCCCTTTATAAAATTCGGTTCAATGGATATAACTGGTTCTTCTTCATATTCGTTTAAGGTCAGTTTTTTTATCCTGCTTATTTGTAATCCCCTGCCGTAAATTCCCTGAATATTTATCTGGCTTGGCCGGCAGTAACTGTTTTCAAATTTGAATATTGCGCCGCCGTTTCTTCCCTTTCGGCAGTCAATAAATACCGGGTTTAGTATATGGCTTTCAATGTTCTCCAGTTTCAGATTATCTATTTTATAAATATACAGCTCCGCATTATGATCAATAAAACCCCTGTTAAGAAAAAGCCACCTTTCTTTATTCTCGTCCTGAAAATAGGTAATATCCGCTATCTCTTCACCTTCAAATTTTGTTGAATACAGCTCCCATTTATTGGGAAAGTCAATGCACCGGTAAACTTCCAGGCGCCTGTTGCCGGAAGTTTCGGGTATTAAAAATAAGGCTCCGTCTTCTTCTATGATATTCGGGTAGGATAAATGATAATCAAAATCAAGAACATCCTCAACTTCACAAACAGTTCCGTTGACTATTTTTCCAACGGATATTTTTCCTCTTTTTGTTTTATAAGAATAATTTTCAAAGAACACATAGAGATCGTCCTTGTATGAATATAAAAACGGGTCCGCCCAGAATACATTTTTTGGCAGTTTTTGCGGTTTTATTTTATAAAGGGAAGATTCAAGGAATAATCCTTCGCCAAAAAAAATATTCCAGCAAAAAGTTCTAACCGGAAGGATGCGGTTAAAAATACTCCTGCATACATTAAGGTAAAATTTAAATAAATATATAAAGAGGTATTTCATGGTTGGTTTTTCGTATAATTTATGGTAGTATGTTAACGGTTTTTTGGCATTAAGCTCCCTTGTTCTTAATACCTTATTGATATTTTTGAATAATAGGGCCACGGATGATTCTGACAGATTATTGGCGGTCCGGTAAAACGACCAGTGCAAATTATAATACGCCTTGTCTATTACCAGGCCGTTGCTGAGCAATGTTACTCCGCAGCAGGGCTCGTTATTAACAATCTCCCAAAAACCCGCAGGGCCTCCCCGGTATATTGCATTATCCGCACACCGGATATCCCAAACGCCATATTTTGAAGAATTTAAAATATCTCCCCGGATGGTGTTAAATTCATGGCGTAATATTATGTCCAAATCGTATTTTTTTATTTTATCGGCGTCATCCTTTGAAAAAATATCCAGGGACCCTTTTCTTGTCGGGCTGAGATACACGGTATCAATATCCGATATTTTATCCTTGATACTATTTTTATCCACGGTGTCTTTGGCTTTAAATAATTTTGATTCAATTTTTAACTGTAAGGCAAAAATAATATTTGAAAGAACCTTTCCCGCGAAGATGTTTCTTTTTAATGTATCACCGAATGAATTTGCCCCTGTTCTTCCGTCTTTAATGAACAATGTTAACTCTAAACCGGGGTGGTTTAGAATTTCATTAATTATTCTGAATTCCCAATTCTTTAAACTTTCAATATCTCCGGTTAATATTCCGATTTTTAATTGGTTGCTGGCCGCCGGCTGTCCCAATTTTCAACCCCTTTGTTTATTTGATATTATTTTTTATGATCGACAATGTCAAGTAGTAATCCTGTCTATTTCATCCACACAATATTCCCTGACCCGCTCAATAATCTCCGCAGGCTTCTTCGCCGGATGTTCCGCCGGGGCAAGCCCGTTTTCGCGGCGGCGGATCGCTGCGGCCTGGGGGAGCAGGGTAGCGAGGATGAGCCGTTCGCCATCATCAAGGCTGCGCAGGTAGGTGTTAAGGTCGCTTTTCATGGGCCTTAAGCTGCGGATACCTTCCCGGTATTCGGCAAGGAAATCTCCGGAACTCATCCGGGCGGGACCTGAGGAGAATATCCTTAAATCCCGCCGCCCGGACTGTTCGGGGGGCCGCCGGACCGTGATGGGGGCGCCCATACCCGGTATGGGGTGAACTTCAGCGTTTACGGTGATGAGTTTTTCTTCCAGCCGTTCCCGGTAGCGGCGCAGGGTGGCCATCTCGTAGTACCAGGAGTTCTCATCCCCAAGCTTGGAGAGGGGGCTCCGGTAGAGGAAAGCCGAAAAGAGGGCTTCCATGGGGGCAAGGCGGTTCTGCTGCTTTTCAAAGAAGGGGAAGATATAGGCGCCCCGTGCATAGACCTGTCCCCGGGGATAGGAAAAATCCGCGCCGTAGAGATCGATCCGGTCGGCCCCAAGGCTTTCCGCCAGGGAAAGGGCCGCGTAGGTCACGTTGGCCCCGGAGGTGTCCACCTGGGGGATGGGCCGCCAAACCTGAGAAATATAATTGGTCAGGGGGTGGCCCCCGGAAAAGAACCGGGGACGGGCCGCCCTGGACGCTACCAGGGGGGGGCTTGCAAGGTCCAGGAACAGGGGGATATGGCCGGGCAGTCCCCACATAAAGTGATAGTAGCTGATATGCTGGCAATCGATGGAGATCACCGCATCCGGTTCCAGGCCCCGGTGCAAAAGGGCGGGCAGGCTGGTATCGGCGGCGATAAGATAGAGGGAAGATCGTTGCTCCGCCAGCAGGGGAAGCTGGGCATCCAGTGAAGGCCCCGCCGCAATTATTGCCGCGTGCCGCAATCCATTCCCCCCGCGCCGAATGGGGGGGACCGGGCCGTTCTGTTCCTCCGCCCGCTTAAGGTTGCGGATGATGTTGGAAAACCACCGGGTTCCGAAATAGGCCTGCACCGAGTAGTCCGCGGAAAGCCGGTCCAGGGCGTTCTGGATTGCCTCACCGGCCCGGTTAAAGGATCCCTGGGAAAATTCGGTCCGTGTCCGCAGGGGGAGTACCCGGATGCCCCCGGAAAGGGCGGGCTGGTAATTCTCAAGGATATACTGTTCCAGAAGTTCGGGCGGCGGGTCTACCAGCAGGTTCACCCGTGGGTCTCCAAAAAGGGTAACGTATTCCCGTGAGCACAGGAGCTCCGCCACCCCATTGATATCATATTCAATAATGAGAACCCTGCCGGTTTCCCGCCGTTCAAGGGCCGCTTCGATGGCGAAGGCCCCGCCCATTCCCAAAAAAATGAGAAATTCCTCGTCCTTAAGGGTTGAAACAAGCCGCTCTCCCTCCCGCCGCGGGTCCACCAGGGAATGGAGGGGATGGGCCGCCCCGTTTGCGTCCACTATTGCGGGAATAATTTTCCCCGAGCGGGATTCCAGAAGCCTATACCGGTTCAGGGTAGTCTCCGCCCCGGAAAGCCGGGAGCAAAGCTCAGGATCCGAAACCGAAAGGGCAAGAAGGTTTCGTTCAAAGGAAAATTTTTTATCCATAATTTACTCCGCAATAAGGCCCGGCAAGGGCGCCGATTTCACCGGCAAGCTCTCCGGCCTCCACACCCTGTCTGCCGGGAAAAAGCAGGGCGGACAGTTCTTCCATCATCGGCCCCTTTGTCCGGGGATCGGACAGGGCTTCCCCAAGAATGGTCACCGCAAAACCCGCCGGGTCCTCCGGAAGCCTGATATTGGTAATCCGCGCCTGATATGCAATAGAAGAAGGATCAGCATTCTTCCCCTTTGTGTCCTTCGTGTCCTTTGTGGTTAAATTCTTCCATTCCTTAAGCCCCTGAAAAACCTGATTATTGCTGCCCAGGGTATAGAGCCTGTCGGGATAGGCCTTGAGCCGGGAACTGAACCAGGAGGCGTATATTTGGTGGCTCCCCCCGTCCGCAATACCGGCGGAACGGACATAGGCTTGAGCATAAACCGGGTTAAGCCGGGATGCCTTTTCCGCCGGCAGCCGGTCAAAACTGTAGGGCCGCACGTGGGTTCTGATGTCCCGGACGGCCAGATCCATACCGGCGATAAGGACCTTCCCGCTACCCATGGCGAGGGCCAGATCAATGGCGGAGGCGGTTACGGTGCCCCGCTGAACCAGGGGGATGTGGGGTATATTGAGGCGCCGCAAAATCAGGCTCTGCCAAAAACTGCCGTCGCTCAGGCCCAGGAGGGGTACATTTCCGCACTGGGAGGGGAGGGCTGCGGAAAGGGCCGCCGCAATGGCCGGGATACGGGCTGCGGCAGTATTGATGCCGCCGCGAAAACATTCATAGAGGTGAAGCAGCGCCCAGGGACCGCCGTCGGTACTCAGGACCAGATCGGGGAGGATCCCCCGGCAGAGGAGGGCCTTCACCGAAGATGAGGCCCCCAGGATAAAGAGATTGCCCTGCCGTTTCATTTCGGCGATGAGGGGAATGCTTTCTTCCAGGCCGGGGCCGGAACCGGTAATCACCATGGGCCCCGGAAGCCCTTCATATACGGGGAAATTCCTCAAGAGTTTAAGGTTTTTAAGGAAATTTCTGAACCATCTTTTGCCGAAACCCTTAACCGTACGGAAATTGGCGTCCGAACGTTTGATAAAATTGGCGGCGGCGGAAAGGAGCCTGAGGTAGGATTCCCCGTAGCGGACCAGTGAGGGCCGCCATTCAATAATCCTGATCGCGGAAGCGGAACAGTCCGGGATAAGCCGGGCCAGAAATTCTTCCGGGTCGATTCCGCTCCCGGAACTCCAGCTTGCGGCCCCGCCGGTGTCGGGGAGGGTTTCACCGTCCCTGGCGGCCCCGCTTTGATCCTCCACATGGAGGGCGATGATCCGGGCCGCGGGGTATTTTTCCCGCAAGGGGGGAATCATATAGCCCAGGCCCGGTTCAATCAGGACAAGGTATTCGGCTCCCCGGAGATTAAGGGTATTGATGTATTTTTCAGCTTCCTGACGGGGGTTATACCGGGAATGCAAAGACCCATTCATATTATAAATAAGGGCGGATGATATCCGACACCGCCTGAACATTATCCGCTGTAAAAACAGAGAGGGCCGCTGTTTTAAGACTTTTAGAGAGCCGGTGGGCAAGCAGTTCCCGATCTATGGTATTGGGAAAAAGGACCAGACAGCGCCGGGAAGGCAGGGCCGCCGCCGCGCCAAGGGCAGACACCATGCGGTTCACCTGGACACTGAATTTTTCAGCCTCCCATGCGGCAGAAGGGGGATTGATGCCGGCGGGCAGTTCAAGAAGAATACCCTGCACAGAAGCGGCGCCGCTCATATGGGCAGCGCCATATAATTTTTTGATTTCCCCTTGAAAAGCCTCTGCCACAGGGGGAAGTATTTTCCCCGGCGAGGGGAGGGCATCCCGTTTTTTCTGCCCCCGCAACAATAATCCAGGCGGCTCCCGGCCCGGGATCTGCGGCGGGGAACCCTTTGTCTCCCCCCTGACCGGGCTGACCCCGATAGTATTGAAAGTGGCTTTAGCTAAAAGCCCCATTTATACGATTCCCAGTTCCTTAAAGAGCTTCTTATAGGTATCGAAATATTCCGATTTGGCAAATTCCTCAATTTTGTCTTCCGGGAGGGATTCCAAAAGCTGATCCATGTAGGAAAGCACGGTTTTTAGTTCCTGTTTGAAAGGACCGGGAATATCCCCGGTAACAGGAGGGGAACCTGGGCCTTCGGTTTCGGCTGCAGGTTCAGGAGGGGAACTTACAGCCTCGGCTGCAGGTTCAGGAGGGGCCGCATCGGGTATCTCGGCGTCAAGTTCCTCGTCATCAAGAACCGGAGCATCTTCTCCCTCTACGACAAAACCCTCGGGAATAACCTGGGCAAAGTTTTCTTCCTCCTGAGGCGAACCTTGGTCCAAGCTTTCCTCCGGGAAGCCGGCCTCGGCTGTAAATTCGGGGATGGAAAATGCCAGTTCTTCTTCGTCATTGACCGCCGCATCCCCTGAGTCCGTATCAAGTTCTTCGGCGCTTTCCTCCAAATCCAGGTCGATGGAAACCGGTGTTTCCGGAGGGGGACTCTGGTCCAGGCTTCCCTCCGGGAAGCCGACCCCGGATGCAAATTCTTCGTCAAGGGAGATGTCGTCAAGGGAAGGTTCTTCGGAGGCTTTTTCGGAATCTCCCGAAGGTTCATTCCCGGGGCTTTCCTGAATTTCAGCGCCCAAGTCCGGTTCATCGATAATCGTGTTGGAAAGGTCGGCGAAATTTTCATCAAAGGCATCGCCGTCAAGGGATTCATCGGTTAAGGCGAATTCATTCAGGGCGGCTTCGTCGTCCGGGGACAAATTTACCTCGTTAAGAAGAAGAGAATCTTCGCTGCCGTCGCTGCCCGGTTGAGGAGTAAGGGTTAAATCCCCGGAGGCTGCTTCCAGGGGGATCTTTTCCTCAGCTTCCCCAATATCGCCGCCAAGATCCGGCAATATATCATCGGCAATGCCTATGGCGCTGTCTTTGGGGGCAGCTGTCCCGGCTTCTTCGGTAAAATCAGCGGTATTGATGAGACCGTCAAGTTCCTCCCCGGTAAGGGCGATATTTTCGTCCTCCTTCTCATCAAAGAACCCATGATCCGCTTTTTCGTTATAATGCTGCCCAAAGCCGCCCTCGGGGTGGATAATGGAAAGTTCATTCTTGAGGGTAGAAAGTTCACTCCGTATCGACGAGAGTTCATCGGCAATTTTCAGCAAGAGCTGGGTGGAGAGTTCCGCCGAGTCCTGCTTCCCGGAGGGAAGCTTGGGACGAGGTTCCCCTCCGGGGAGTTCCGGTAGGGAATCGTCAGCCCCGGTATCAGGCGTATCGGCGGATGTATCCACGAATGTATCCGCGGCATCCCCCGGAAAATCTTCAAGGGAAATTTCGGTGGACCCCTCTTCCGCGGGGGAGTCCGCAGCTTCGGGAAGAGGTTCAGCCATGGCTAAATCCGCAAAATCCGTATTAAAGGATTCCGCCGGGACATTAAGATCGGCAAGGTTCAGCGTCCCGTCATCGCCGGGATCAGGATTCGGCAGGGACAATGCGGCTTCTTCCGGACTTTCGGCGTCCATCCCGAGGGAGACTGCGGTATCTGCCGCAGCATCTGCTGTGGATACATCCTGGGGTTCGCTCTTTACCCAGACCCCATATTCATCAAGTTCCGCTGATGATCCGATTGCACTACGATCATTATATATCGAAGGTTTTTTTTCGCTTGCCATGAACTGCTCCCCTCAATTTAAAACATATATTAACTATTATCGGCTATGACGCGGGTTCTGTGTAGTACTTTAAAAACAATCCATAAAAAACCGCCTAAGTTTCCTGGTTACCAGCTTAACCCGGGGTTTTTCCCGTTGTCAATGACTAAAGAATAGGGGTAAAGCGGCCGTTAATAGGGTTAATGAGAATGATTAAGTACCTCATTGCCCTTTGGACCGCAGTTGCGGTCTATGCGGCGGTATCGGTTTTTGCCGGGGCTGTGGGGCTTTCCGCTTATGAGGATCTTAAAACAGAGCGGGAAAAGCAGCTGGCGAATATGGAAACCCTGGGTCTTATCAATGAGGAGCTTGAAAATTCAAAAAATGCCCTCCTGTATGACCGGGATACCATTACCGTTTATGCCCGGGACCTGGGATTTGGTGAAAGGGATGAAAAATTTGTCCGTATCGTGGGGCTCGGGGGCTCCCAAAGACGGCACACCGCCCCGGGACAGATAGTGACCGCCGTTAAACCGGTTGCCATGTCCGATCGCTTAATCAGTATCATCGCCATCTGTGCGGGACTTGCGGTCCTGGTGGCGCTGCTGATATCGGACATGCTGAATTTTAGATATGAAAAATGAACACTAATGGCCCGACCGGGTCCATTCCACGTTCTGCATTTTCTTTGGCACTAATTCAATAAGCTTTTTTTCCGTATAACCTATCCCGGTAAAGGTTTTGAGCCCCCGGAGGGTATTGCCGTTATCGTAGAGTCTGAGATCCCAGGCCATGGGCTCCGCTTCGGCGGCGAGCTGTTTTGCCGCCTCGTAGGGCAGGGGATGGTAGTACCGTTCAACATTTGGGGATGCCTGCCTGACCCTGAGAATATTATCCTCGATAGTCCAGGTGAGGGCCATCTGGGCGCCGGAAGAAAAAATCGCAATTCCCCGGCCCATACGATGAAGACGGATCATCTCTATTCCCGGTTCTCCCCGCCAGGTTCCCCAAACTGCCGCTTCTGTAAGGTCCAGGGGCGGGGATTCCCAGGGTATGGTCTGGTCGTTTTCCACAGAAAAGGCGCTTTCCACCAGGGAGCGGGCCTTGAGCGCCAGTTCACCGATAGATTTACTCGTCATGGTAAAGGATAGATTTTCATCGGCGGCTTTTTTTTTGATCTCCAGCATGAAGATAAGGCTGTCCCGTTCAAGGTAGATGCTTCCGGTAAAGATATAATCGGGAAGCCGCGCTTCTGAGGATACATCAATATGATTTTCCACCTCCCCAAAATCGGAAAGGTAGGACCGGACCAGGGATTCGATAAGCCGGGATTCTTCAGCGCCGATACCCTGCACAAACAGGGGCATCAGGCGGATCAGGGGTTTCGTGTTCTGCGCGGAGAGGGGAAAAGAAAAAAAGACCATAATCAGGGCCGTGAGAAAAAGTCCTTTTTTCATACTACAAATATATCGCGCATTATTTCTAAAAACAACTGAATTAATGGAGTCCATGGCGGAATTCCCGGGCCATGTCCCGCGCCACATCCCGTTCCCGGATATCCGCCCGCTTGTCAAAGGCCTTTTTCCCCTTGCAAACCCCCAGCTCAACCTTGACCCGGCCTTTTTTGAAGTAAAATGACAGGGGAATAAGGGTGAAACCCTTTTCTTCCACCTTCCGGGTGAGCCGTTTTATCTCGTCCCGGTGGAGGAGGAGCTTTTTTTTGCGGTCCGGGTCGTGGTTAAAGATCGAAGAGAAGGGATTTTCCGCGATCCGCAGGGATCGGATCCACACTTCCCGGTTGATGATCTCCGCCCAGGCATCGGGGAAGGAGATTTTTCCGTCCCGAAAGGACTTGACCTCGGTCCCCAAAAGTTCCATACCGCATTCGTAGGTGTCGTCCACCGCATAATCGTGCCGGGCCCTGCGGTTGACCGCGATGATTTTGACCCCCTCGCTCATCGCCTGCCTCCGGAGGTATCCCCCCGTAAAACAACGGCCGGCCGGAAGGAGACAAAGGGGGAACAGGCAGACGGGGGCAGGGAACCCCTGGTTTCGGCGGTCACCGAGGCGCCGGGATTGATGTGGGAGCCCCCCCTGACCGGCCATTCCGGGGATCCCAGGTTTTCTGCCGCTGCGGCAGAAACCGGGAGGAAATCCAGGGGGACATAGGGATTGGCGCACCATTCCCAGGAACCCCCCATAAGGCCGGTAAAATTCAAGGGCTCTGGTTTTGAGCCCTTCTGCCCCAGGAGGAGTTTGACGGCGTATTCCCATTCTGCTTCCGTCGGCAGCCTGACTTCCCAGGCCGCCATGGAGGGGGGGAGCTGTGTCGTAAGCCATTGGCAGTAGGCCCGCGCGGCGTACCAGGAAACGGCGCCAATTCCTGCGGAATTGGCGTTGGAGTTTCCTGCGGAAACTCCGCCATTGCCGGCGAGGTAATCGGCAAGGTAATCCGTAGTTACCAGGCCCTGTTCAACAAGTTCATTCAGATTATCAAGGTGCCATTGGGGGTTTGCCTCAAGGAAGGCGGCAAAGGAGGCCGGGCTCATTTCGGTTTCGCAGAGGAAAAAAGTCTCCACCGCCTTGCTGCGGGGAAACCCCGGGGATCTGACCAATGTGCCGCCGGGAATTTCCCGGAATGTAAGGAAAGCGGCGCTGAAACTCCGGCCCGGAGCCGGTCCTGTCTGAGCGGAAGTTTCCGCCGGGGGCGGCGGCCCTGGGGTCATTGGCGCATGCTGCTGCCTGTACCATGCGGAACCGGCAACCGGGGCGGAACTGTCCGGGGGAAGGGTTTCCGCAAGCCAGGTGGCGGTTCCGGGAGAGGCGGAAAGCCATGCGAGGATATCCGCAGCAGAGCGGACAAGGGTTATCGGGGAGGGCGGCAAGCCCCCATTGTCAATTAAGGTCTTTGCGCGGATAAGGTCCCGGAGACCGGCCCTGGTAACGGCGAAGGCGGCGGCGGCGGCGATGAGTTCATCCGCACGGATGCGATCTTCGGGATTTGTCAGGGAAGGCCCAATCCGGTAGGCTCCCTCGGAGAGGCTCAGGGGTATTTGATATGCCGGTGTCGGTTCCCCGGCAAAGGTCCAGGCAGCGTAATCCGCCGCCGCCGCCTGCAAGGCGGCTATTGGTTCAGCCGCATTCAGGGTTTCTGTCAAATTAATACGATGGGGAAAAACGAGGGAAGCGAAGATACGTCCGGGGATCTCCCCTTCAATTTTACGGGATTCAAAGCCGGGGAGGACCAGTTCCAGGGTATGGGCGCCCCCGGATACGAAGAATTCGCAGGGGGCGGTCCCCATATAGACCCCGTCCACCCGCACCGCCGCGCCCCAGGGTTCGGATTTTACCGAAACGATGCTGCCCGGATGGGAAAGACCGGGATAAATCAGTACAAAAAAGAGGATAAGGAGGATCCCAATACCGTAAATAACACTGAGCCACACCCCGGGCCTCATACCCAGAAAGGGTTTCAGGTGAACCTCATCTTCTTCTGACATGGTGGAATTATAGGGTTCCCCTCCGTACCTTGTCAACGAGAGCGCTTCATGGTAATTTTCTGGTAATGGTTCAGAAAATCGATTTTTTTGACCGGATCCAGGTCCTTACCGAGGCCTGCCTGGCCCGGAGACGCAGGTCGCGCCGGATAAAAAAGGAAAAACAGAAGGACAAAAATCCCGTTCTTGACTGGATTGAAGCCTTCCTCTGGGCCGCCGGAATGGTGCTTCTTGCCAATCAATATCTCATTCAGGCCTACCAGATACCATCGGGGTCCATGATCGATACCCTGCTCATCGGGGACCGGGTTTTTGTCAACAAACTGGTTTACGGCCCGGAGCTGCTGCCGGGGCTGGCAAAGCTGCCCAGCCCGGTACGGCCCAAACGGAACAATGTCATCATCTTTGAAAATCCTTCTTATATATCCCGTGGGCCGGTTTTTGATATTGCCCAGCGGGTCATCTATATGCTCACCCTTTCCCTGGTGGATATTGATAAGGATGAAAAAGGGAACCCCAAGCCTCACTTTCTTATCAAACGGGCTGCGGGGATGGCGGGGGATCGGTTTATTATTGAGCGGGGCGATATGAAGATCCGTTTCTCCGGGGAAGACCGTTGGGTGAATGAAGCCGATTACAAGGCGGGGCGGGGATGGAATCACCGTTTAAGCCGTCTTATAGAAAAGGATGTCTACCCTGTGCTGGAAGCGGCGGGGAAGGCGGAGGCCTATATGAACATGGGCCTTCCCCCCCCGGAGCACATCAGGGCGGCGGCAGCGGGCTTAAGCAATTTGCGGCACGCCGATTCCTTTGCCCATGAAACGTCCCGGCTTGAAACCCTGCGGGGGGCCTTTCCCCATGACAGGCGTTACGGGATGTATTTGACCCGGCTCTCCCGGGGCTGGTATGTGCCGGAAGGCCGGATCTTGCCCCTGGGGGATAACCGGGACAATTCGCAGGATGGCCGGTATTTCGGCCCGGTGCGGGCAGCCAAGGTGCTGGGGCAGGGGGCGTTTATTTATTGGCCCCTGCGGCGGGCCGGCCCCATACGGTGAACATTTTGAAAATGCATTATTAAGGAAAAAAGATGTTTGATAAATGGCGGAAATATTCCTATGCGGCCCAAAAAAGCCAGCGCCACCGTTTGCGATGGGTCCTGCTCTGGGTCCTGATCTTTTTTGTGATATATAATGCCCTTACCTCGTTTTTCTTTTCCATGTGGGTTTTGGAGAACGATACCATGCAGCCCGGACTCCATGCCGGGGACCGGCTTATCTTCTCGTCCTATGTCGTGTCCGCCCTGCTTGCGGACCTGAATACCTCCGGTCAGTCTATCCCCTTTAAACGGGGGAATATCCTGCTTATCGATATGTCCCTCAGGGAAGCGCCGCCTTTGCCCGCCCGCATCCTTGACGGGGCGGTCCGTTTCTTTACCGCCCAGCGTATCAGCCTTGCGGATCGGGAGGATCATCTCTACCTTAAGCGGGTGATAGGCCTGCCGGGGGATGAAATTACCATGACCAATTTTGTGCTCCGCATACGGGAGAAGGGAAGCTCCTACACCCTTACCGAATTTGAACTTTCCGAACGGCCCTATGTCCCAACCATTCCCCAGGTTCCCGCCCTTTGGGATGAATCCATTCCCTTTTCGGGCGATATGGAGCGGATCATCCTGGGGGAGGATGAATATTTTGTCCTTTCCGATGACCGGAGCAACACCAACGATTCCCGCACCTGGGGCCCGGTTCCGGTGGAGCTTGTCACCGGGCAAGCCCTCTTCCGCTACTGGCCCGTCAGCCGGATTGGCAGGCCATGATGCGCCTGATGGTTTTTATACTTGAAATTATTATAATTTGAAGTATAATAATGATATGGATGTAAATTTATTCGTAGACCGGGAAGATGAATTCGCATTTCTGGATGAACAGTACAGGCAGCGTTCCCCCTCTTTCGTAGTACTCTACGGCAGGCGCAGGGTGGGAAAAACTGCCCTGATAACGCAGTTTATCCAAAAAAAACGTGCCCTCTATTTTCTTGCCACCGAAGAAAGTGAGGCCCAAAACTGCGCCGCGTTCCGCGCTCTGGCGGCGGATATTACCGGCAATGAGCTTTTGCGCAGTTCCCAGACAACCGACTGGCTGTTGATTTTTAAGACCCTGTTAGATCGGAAAAGTTCTGAACGGCTGATCATCGCCATTGACGAATTTCAATACCTTGCCAGGGCAAATCCCGCCTTCCCATCGATTATGCAGAAAGTATGGGACACCCTGCTTTCGAAAAGCAATGTGATGCTGATCCTCTGCGGTTCTTCGATTTCGATGATGGAAAGCGCCGTCCTCGCCTATGAAAGCCCCCTTTACGGCCGGCGCACCGGACAGATCAAGCTCAAGCAGATACCCTTTTCCCATTACGGGAAATTTTTCCCCGGTAAAAGTGAAGACAAATTGACGGAACTCTACGCCCTTACCGGGGGCATCCCAAAATACATTGAATTTTTTGAGGAAGGAAGCATTCATGCCCAGATTGCCAAAAACATTCTTTCCCCATCGGGGTTTCTCTACAATGAACCGGCCTTTCTGCTGTATCAGGAAGTGTCAGAAATCGGCAGTTATTTTTCGCTCATAAAGTCTATCGCGGCGGGGAACCATAAATTGGCCGACATAGCCTCCGATCTGGAACTTAAGCAGACCGGGCTTTCAAAATACCTTAATACCCTGGTAAACCTTGAGTTTATCGAAAGGGAAGTGCCGGTTACCGAAGAAAAACCTGAAAAAAGCAAACGGGGGCTGTACCGCATAAAAGATAACTTTTTGCAGTTCTGGTTCAGGTTTGTGTTTCCCCACATGAGCGATCTTGAAATCAAAAAAACGAAAACAGTGGAAGATCATATCCGCAAAAATTTTATTGACAGCCATGTAAGTTTTGTCTATGAGGATATTTGCCGGGAACGGATGTGGCAGCTTGATTTTGAAAAAATATGGGGCTTTACCATAAGCCGCTGCGGCCGCTGGTGGGACAAGAACAATGAAATCGATATGGTAGCTTACGACGGCGCCGGTAAGGACATTATCTTTGGGGAGTGCAAATATACCTCCCAAAAAATGGGCATTGATATTTTTAACGCCCTGGAAGAAAAAAGTAAATCTGTTATCTGGCAGAATGATGGGCGGCGTTCCCATTTTATTTTGTTTTCAAAAAGCGGCTTTACCGCAAAGCTTAAGGCCCTTGCGGAGATCCGGCAAGATCTAATGTTAGTCGGCAGGGAGTAATTAGCAGTGAATGATTGCTCATTGTACATTCATATACCTTTCTGCGCTTCCTTCTGCGACTACTGCGACTTTTATTCGGTGCGGATGCCCGCTGACCGTAAGATCGCGGACCGGCTTATCAATACATACATCGACACCCTGCTTGTTGAGGGGGAACGGCTTATGCGGCGCTTCGGTGTTACATCGGTTCCATCGGTGTACATCGGCGGGGGCACACCCTCGATGCTGGGCGCCGCCGGGATAGGCCGTCTGCTGCGCGGGATCGCGGCATTACTGCCGCCGGCGCCATGGCGGGGTCCGGCAGAATTTACCGTGGAGGCGAACCCCGAGTCGGCGGACGAGGCTTTTCTTGCGGCCTGCCGGGACGGCGGGGTAAACCGCATAAGCCTGGGGGTGCAGAGTTTCTGCGACGCTTCCCGTCGCCTGGTGCACCGATCCGGGGCTGCGGCGCTGATCCCGGAACGGCTCAAGCTGGTTTCCGAAATATTCGCATCTCATTTTTCCGCGGACCTTATCGCCGGGCTTCCCGCCCAGGATGAAACGGTATTACTGCGGGACATTGAAAAGCTGCTGGCCTATAAGCCCGCCCATGTGTCCCTTTACGCCCTGACGGTGGAGGAGGGGACGCCCTTATTTGAGGCCCGCTCTGCGAAAAAGATCGGCGGTTCTTCGACGCTGCTCCCCACTGCCGAAGAGGCTGACCGGCTCTGGATTGCGGGCCGGGATGCACTGGAACAGGCGGGGTATGGGCAGTACGAGGTTTCCAATTTTGCGCTGCCGGGAAAGCGTTCTGTCCACAATATCCGTTATTGGCGCATGGAAAACTGGCTGGGCCTGGGAGCTGCGGCCTCGGGAACCATCATTGACGATGATGCGGAAGGGCCGCCTGCGGGAACCGGACGGCGTTTTACCTATCCGGCGGATACCGGGCTGTGGCTGGATCATAAAACGGGGGAACCTGTCCCCCTTGAGACAGAAGAACTGGACCGGCTTACCCTGATGAAGGAAACTTTTCTCATGGGCTTCCGCTACATCGAAGGGCCGGACCCGGCGCTTTTTGAAAAACGTTTCGGCATTACATTTGAAAAGGCGATACCCCGGACCCTGGCAAAATGGCGGGGATTTTTACAGCCCAATAAGATAGCGCTTACTAAAGAGGGCTTACTGCTACTGGATCCCTTTTTGATCGATGCCTTTGGGGAAGCGGAAAGATTAATGAATAATTGAGATGGTTCCAAAATAGGAAATATTTAACCACAAACCGCACGAAAAGAGGTTCGTGGTGTTCGTGAGGTTAGTGGTTTTTATTTTACCCCAAAAAGTCCGAAAGCCGCCTATAGCACTGGTTCACGACGTGCTTTTTCTCAACATCAACCTCGTCTCCCAATTCGTCGATGAGGGCTTCAAGGCTGGCGAGGCTTTCGTTCAGGCTGGTGTGGAAGCCCCGCGAGCACTTGAACCAGTAATTGCCCTCCCCGTCGGTAAAGAGGCAGATAAAACCCAGTTCCTTTTTCCCCGGTTTCCAGATCGCGGGGCTTACCAGGTCCGGCAGCAGGGCGAGGAGGGCCGGCAGATCTTCTGTTGAGGAAAAATTTTCCCGCCGGGGCCAGGTCCGCTTAAGTGCGTCATCAATTTCAAGAGATGGGGCCAGTGAAAGGATCAGTTCCAGTTTTTCTCCCGCAAGGAGACTGTACTTGCCGCCCACAATGATTGTTCCCCGCAGGCCCTTGTAGAAATTTTCACGGGGAATACTGTCTTTGACCAAGGTGAGTTTTTCCCAGGGGAGTTTAACTTCTTTTTTGCCCTTGATGGTTTCGATATCAAAAATTTCCCCGCCGATTTTAATATTGTTGGTAAAGTCCCGGGGTTTTTTGAGTTTTTCCGCGGGGGCGCCGGATCGGGGATCGCCATCCCTGCGGGATCTTCCGCCGAAAGAGGCAAAAAGACTGGGACTGATCTTTTCCAGGGTGTTTTTTGAAAGGGGGGAGACCGACATGGCGTACATCCGGGTGGTCCGCACGATTTCCCCCGCCACGATGTACTGGGGGTCCTCCCTGAACATCACCGATCCGGGATGGATGCTGATCCGGTCCGCGGTAAGACTGCGGTAGGTTTCCCTGCCTTCCCGGACGCAGACAAACTGAATCAGCCCCCGGCTTATGCAGCAGAGGTAATCGTTGACGCTGCCGCCGGAAAGGATGGGGATTTTGAGTGAAGATACGATTTCTTCAAGCTGGGAGGTCACATTGACAATTTCCGCCATGGCCCGCTCATCAAGGTAATTTTTTTCGCAGAATTTCGTTTTGTTGGGGGAATCGCTGTAGGCACGGTAGAGTTTGAGGTAGGAAACGAAGTCCCCGTCTGCGTCACGGAAACTGTGGTGGGCCTTGCGGGCGTCGGTTTCTTCACCCGGGGGCAGGATGTATGGGCTCTGGGTGGAGAGAAATGCCGCCGCGATAAGGGTTTCTTCTATTACATCGGGGTATTGCAGAATCGCCTCCACGATGATCCGGGACTGCCGGGGGGCGAGGGGGAATTCGGTCATCAGCTTCCCTGTTTTTGAAAGACTCCTATCGCTTTCCAGGGCGTCAAGGAGGTTTAGCGTTTCTATGGCGGCGATAAGCCCCTCGTGATTCGGTGATGAAATGAAATCAAATTCCTCAAAGTTTGAAAGCCCCAGGTCCGCCATGCGGAGGACAACTTCCGATAAATCGGTACGGAAAATTTCTTCCGTGGTAAAGAGGGGGCGGTTCTCAAAATCCTGCCGCTTGTAGAGCCGGTAACAGGTCCCCTCCTGGGTGCGCCCCGCCCGGCCCTTCCGCTGGTTCGCCGATGCCTTTGAAATGGGGGCCTCTATCAAACTTGAAGTGAAGGTTTTCGGGTTATAATGATTGAGTTTTGACAGCCCCGAATCGATCACCGCGGTAATGCCGTCGATGGTTACCGAAGTTTCCGCGATATTGGTGCTGATAACCACCTTTGTTTTTCCCTTTGGCGCGGGATCAAAGACACGCTCCTGTTCTTCCTTGCCCAGCCTGCCGTAAAGGGGCAGTAAATGCAGATATGATCCCACCGGGCCGAAGGCAAGGCGGCTCATGCAGTCCTTTATCATCTTTTCACCGGAAAGAAAAACAAGGATGTCCCCCTTTCGTTTTTCGCTGACAAATCGTTCGGTAATGGAATCAACCTTGTTGAGGATCGCCTCCATGGCAATAAGGCCGCTGCTTTTTGCGCCGAAGCCGGGACGGCCGCCGCCTCTTGTCTCGTTTCTGCCATTATTCCGGGAATTAAATCCGCCCCTGCCGTCATTTCGGCTGTTTTGATCCGATATTGACGGCGCCGCGGCTTCAACTACCGGGGGATCGTATATCAACGTGACCGGGTAGGTCATGGCATCGATCTTAACTACCGGGCATTCCCCGAAATATTCTGAAAAAGTCTCCGCGTTGATGGTGGCGGAAGAAATGATCACCTTGAAATCCCGCCGGGTTTCCAGTACCCGCTTCAAAAGCCCCAGGATAAAGTCGATGTTAAGGCTCCGTTCATGGGCCTCATCGACCACTAAAAGCCCGTATTTTGAAAGCCAGGGATCGAGTTTCATCTCCTGCAGGAGAATTCCGTCGGTCATGATCTTGATTTTGGTATTCTGATCCGTACGATCCTCGAAACGCATCTTGTATCCAACGAGGCCGGGAAGGGAAGATCCCATCTGGCGGGCGATAAATTCACTCACCGAAAGGGCGGCGATACGCCGCGGCTGGGTTACGCCGATCATGCCGTTTTTGGAATACCCCGCCTCATGGAGAATCACCGGGAGCTGGGTTGTTTTGCCTGAGCCCGTGGGGCTTTCCACCACCACCGCCTGATGGCTTTCCAGGGCTGCAAGGATAAGGTCTTTGTGTTTATAAACAGGGAGGTCTAAATAATTCATCTTAACATCATAGAAGGATATACCGAAACTGTTAAGGGTGACCCAGAACACCCATGCCCACAGGTGAAAGCCCATTCGGTCACACTCGCCGCTTCGCGGCTCATACAAGTGACCTCATGGTCTTTCCCCTGTGGGCATGGGTGTTCTGCCATAGTGGGGAAGAGCAGTATCGCCGTGAAGAAATACGTTTTTAGTGAAGCGCTTCCCCATAGTAGCAGAAGCCCCATCACTACAAGAAAATGACTGTGAGGTCAGGTGTGTGAGCTGCGGAGCAGCGAGTCTGACCGAACGGGCATTTTCTTGTAGTGATGGGGTTTATGCGGGTATATGCGGGGGGCTTTTCTTTTTTTTCTTGTGAATATAATATAAATGTGATAGAGTGAAGTATGGAGGGAAATTTATTAATGAGTAGAATCAAGAACGACGTAAAAAACGTTTTTTTCTTTGGGAATGGTAAGGCGGAAGGGGACGCGAAGATGAAGGATGTCCTCGGCGGCAAGGGCGCAAATCTTGCGGAAATGACTAATCTGGGAATTCCGGTTCCCCCGGGATTCACGATTTCCGCTGAAGTGTGCGCCGCTTATTATGAAAATAAGGAAAAATACCCTGCGGGTCTTACGGAAGAGGTTCTGGATAACCTGAAAAATCTTGAAAAGATTATGGGGAAGAAACTCGGGGACGCCGACGATCCCCTGCTGGTTTCTGTCCGTTCCGGGGCTTCGGTTTCCATGCCGGGAATGATGGATACGATCCTCAATCTTGGCATGAATGATAAGGCGGTGCAGGGGCTTGCGAAGAAAACCGGCAATCCCCGTTTTGCCTGGGACGCCTACCGCCGTTTTATCCAGATGTACGGCGATGTGGTGATGCAGGTTCCCGATGATTTATTCGAAGGGGCCATTGCGGAGATCAAAGAGGCCCGTTATGTGACCCTTGATACGGAACTTACCGCAGGGGATCTTGAAAAACTGGTGGGTGAGTATAAACGGATCGTCAGGAAGCACACGGGAAAAGATTTTCCCCAGGCGCCCCTGGATCAGCTCTGGGGGTCCGTGAACGCCGTTTTCGGCTCCTGGATGAACGAGCGGGCCATCAAATACCGGCAATTAAACGATATCAAAAATGTGAAGGGCACTGCGGTGAATATTCAGTCCATGGTATTCGGCAATTTCGGCGAAGATTCCGGTACCGGGGTCTGTTTCAGCCGTGACCCGAGTACCGGCGTGAAGGAATTCTACGGCGAATACCTGATGAACGCCCAGGGTGAAGACGTGGTTGCGGGGATCCGCACCCCGGAAAAGATCGCCACATTGGCAAAACGGAACCCGAAGATATACAAACAGCTCGTGGGCATCAAGGATAAACTGGAAAAACATTTCCGTGATATGCAGGATATGGAATTTACCGTTCAGCAGGGGGAACTTTTCATCCTCCAGACCAGGAACGGGAAACGGAGCGGGGGCGCTGCGGTTAAATGCGCCATAGACATGGTGGCGGAAAAGCTGATCGACAAAAATACCGCCATACTGCGGGTCAGTCCCGCGCATCTTGATCAGTTATTACATCCCATGGTGGACCCTGCGGCGCTTAAGGCCGCTGTTTCAATTACCAAGGGACTCAACGCATCGCCGGGGGCCGCCTGCGGCAGGATCGTTTTTTCCGCCCATGACGCCGAAACCTGGCATGAGCGGGGAGAAAAGGTGCTTTTGGTCCGCAAGGATACCAGTCCCGAGGATATCGGCGGCATGGTGGTTTCCCAGGGGGTGCTTACCTCAACCGGAGGCATGACCAGTCACGCGGCGGTGGTTGCCCGGGGCATGGGAACTCCCTGCGTTGCCGGGGCCAAGGGCGTTTCGGTACAGGATGACAAGGTTCTTATCGGGGAAAAAGTTTTCCATGAAGGGGACTGGATCACCATTGACGGTTCCACCGGTGATGTGTACGCAGGCAAACTCCCCCTGGCAATTCCTGAAATTACCAAAGATATGAACACCTTCCTGGCATGGTGCGACCAGGTCCGGGAATCGTCGGTGCGGGAAACCGCTAACGGCGGCAGGCTGAAGGGCTTCAAGATCAGGACCAATGCGGACCAGCCCGAGGACGCCAAGCGGGCCTTTGCCTTCGGCGCCGACGGGGTCGGCCTCTGCCGGACCGAGCACATGTTCTTTGAAAAGGAAAAGCTGATCCACTTCCGGGCAATGATCGTCGCCGATACCATAGAAGAACGGAAGCTTCAGCTTAAAAAAATTCTTCCCCTGCAGCAGCAGGACTTTTTTGGTATCTTCAAAGCCATGGAGGGGAGGCCCGTCACCATCAGGCTCCTGGACCCGCCGCTCCACGAATTTGTTCCCCACACCAAAGAAGAGGTTGATGAACTTGCCTCTCACCTGAACGTGCGCACCGAAGATCTCCAGTCAAAGATCGATAAACTCCACGAAGCAAACCCCATGCTCGGTCACCGGGGCTGCCGCCTTGCGGTTACCTACCCGGAAATTTACGACATGCAGGTCGAGGCCATCGCCCGTGCGGCGGTTGACTGCGTAAAGCGGCATATCCCTGTGGAGCCTGAGATCATGATCCCCATCGTGGTTACCGCCCGTGAACTCAAACTGCTCCGCCCCAATGCGGAGGCAATCTTAAAACGGGTCTTTGCCGAGGCGGGGGTAAAGGTTCCGGTTCACATCGGCACCATGATAGAAGTTCCCCGCGCGGCGATCCGCGCCGGTCATATCGCCCGATATGCGGACTTCTTCAGTTTTGGTACCAACGATCTGACCCAGATGACCTTTGCCTTCAGCAGGGATGATGTGGCTTCCTTCCTGCCCACCTATCTTGAAAAGCATGTGCTTGACGTGGACCCCTTCAAATCCATTGATGAGGACGGGGTGGGCGGCTTGATGCGGTACGGCATCCATGAAGGCCGCCTCGTCAAGCCGGAACTCAAGATTGGGATCTGTGGCGAGCATGGGGGCGACCCTGCAACCATAGATTTCTGTTACCGCGCCGGTTTAAGTTACGTATCGTGTTCACCTTTCCGCGTGCCCTTGGCCCGTTTGGCCGGAGCGCAGGCGGTGATAAATAATTCCGGGACTGTTATGACTCCGGAAAATAAAACAGGAAGAGCTAAGGAGGCTAAGAGAATGAGCGATGTAATCAATTGGAATGATGGGACGGTAACACAGGACAAACCGGCGAAGGCTCCCAGGAAACCTGCGGCCAAGAAAACCGCTAAGCCGGCTGCCAAGAAACCCGCCGCCAAGACCGCAAAGGCAAAGGCTGCCAAGAAACCCGCCGCCAAGACTGCGAAGGCTAAGGTCGCCAAAAAACCCGCCGCCAAGACCGCCAAGGCCAAGGTTGCAAAAAAGCCCGCCGCTAAAACAGTGAAGGCAAAACCCGGAAGGCCCGCCGCCAAGGCCAAGGCTGCAAAAAAGCCCGCCGCCAAAACAGTGAAGGCAAAACCCGGAAGGCCCGCTGCCAAAGCCAAGGCTGCAAAAAAGCCTGCGGTTAAAAAACCCGGAAGGCCCGCCGCCAAGGCCGCGAAGCCCAAGGCTGCAAAAAAGCCCGCCGCCAAGAAGCCCGGAAGACCGGCAAAAAAGGCCTAGTGAACCCGGCGCTTTAGCAGGTTTGAGTATCTGTTCCAAAATTTTTTTTCATTAGACGCCGGATTTTCCGGCGTTTTTTATTGTAGGAATTCTGCTTATCTGATAATATAGGCCAAACCAATGAATGGGGGTAGGTGATGCAGTATGTAGAGTTTGGAAAAACCGGCGCCAAGGTGTCCCGTCTGGGGATGGGATGTATGCGTCTGCCTTCTCATGAAGCGGACGGCAAGACTGTTTTTGATGAGGACAAGGGAATCGCCCTGATCCACCGCGCCATTGAGCTGGGGGTCAACTATTTTGATACCGCCCCCTATTATTGCGACAGGCAGAGCGAGATCATCCTGGGCAAGGCCCTGGCGGGGGGCCGGCGGGACAAGGTGTGGGTTTCCACCAAGAACCCCATCGAGAACGACTCCGGGGACGATTACCAGAAGCGGCTTGAGAATTCCCTCAAGAATTTACAGACCGACCATATTGATTTTTATCATTTCTGGGGGGTTTCTCTGGACGCCTTTCTTACCAAAGTAAAAGCCAAGAACGGCCCCTTTGAGCGGGCGAAGAAGCTCAAGGAGCAGGGGATGATCCGGCATATCTCCTTCTCGTTCCATGACCGGGATGCGGGGGCGGAAGAAGGAAACAGGCTCATCGAAATCCTCAAAAACGGCGAGGGGGTCCTTGAATCGGTGCTTGCCCAGTACAACCTGATGGATCGCAACAAGGAGGTCGGTATCGCCCTGGCCCACCAGATGGGGCTGGGAACCACGGTGATGGGGCCCGTGGGCGGCGGACGCCTCGGGGCGCCTTCCAAGGTTATCCAGGATCTGCTTCCCGGCAAGGTGAAAAGTTCCGCCGATATTGCCCTCCGTTTCGTGCTGGCCAATCCCAATGTGAACATCGCCCTTTCCGGGGTAAGCACCATTGCCCAGCTTGAAGAAAACGCCGCCATTGCCGGCAATACCGGCGCCCTCAGCAAGGATGAATTAAACACCATCGAAGTGATGATGAAGGAAAACGAGCGCCTCGCGGGGCTCTACTGCACGGGCTGCAGGTACTGCATGCCCTGTCCCAGGGAAGTCAACATCCCCGAAATTTTCACCATCATGAACTATCACCGGGTATACCACCTTACGGATTTCGCCAAAAAGTCCTATGCGGAAATCGGCAAAGTGGACTGGCGGAAGTATGAAAACGCCTCAAAATGCGTTGAATGCGGGGTCTGCGAAACCAAGTGTCCACAGAGTCTCCCTATCCGCGCCCAGCTCAAGGAAACCCACAAGGTCTTGACAGCCTAATCCACCCTGATCTAATCTGTTTTATCTGGAGCAGCGGCGGTCCCCCAAACCGGGCCGCCGCAATTTTTATCGGTGAAGCACAATCCCCTTGTACAAACTCTTTTTAGTCTGAAAGGTAACCCCCGGGCCTGTATCTACACGGAACCCCTCTGGGGCCTTTCCATGAACCTCTGTCTGCCCTACGCCTCGGTGTACATGATCGCCCTGGGGCTCAGGGACACCCAGATAGGTTTTATCGCCACGGTGTACATGCTTACCCAGGTGGTGTTTGCTTTTTTAAGCGGCCCCATCACGGACAAGCTGGGGCGGCGCAAAACCACCGCCATCTTCGATTTTATCTGCTGGAGCCTTCCCTGCCTGATTTGGTGGCGGGCGGAAAATTTCTGGTTTTTCCTGGTTGCCGCCCTTTTTAACGGCTCCATGAAGGTGACCACCAATTCCTGGGACTGTCTTTTGGTGGAGGACGCCGAAAAAAGCCAGATCACCAGGCTTTATTCATTGGTGGGGATATGCGGGCAGCTTTCTGCCCTCTTTGCCCCGATTTCCAGCATCATGGTGTCCCGGCTTACCCTGGTGCCCGCCATCCGTATCCTCTATATAAACGCCTTTGTGGTAATGACCGCCAAGCTTCTTTTACTCTACTTTTTTTCCCGTGAAACCGGGACCGGCATGGTCAGGCTTGAGGAAACAAAGGGAAAAAGCATCCTTGCATTGGCCGGGGGCTACGGCGGGGTACTGAAGATCATCGCCCATTCAAAGGGGACTGTTTTTTCATTGGTCATCATGGCCTTGGTGGGGGCCGTGGGGATGATCAACACCACCTTCTGGCAGGTCATCGTCAGCAAGAAGCTCCTGGTTCCCGATACCCTGCTGCCCCTGTTCCCCATGCTGCGGTCATTTATCGCCATGGCATTCCTCTTTTTGGTGATCCCCCATCTGACCAGGGGCAGTCTCAGGATACCCCTGGTCCTGGGTTTTGCCGCTTATTTTCTGGGTCAGACCCTGCTCGTCCTGGCCCCTGCGGAAGCTCCCTTTAAGTACGGCGTCCTTATCACTTCCCTGATCTTCGACGGCTTCGGCGCCGGGATCCTCGGTATGCTCGCCGAATCCCTGGTGGCCCTCCACGTGAACAAGGCCGAGCGGGCCCGGGTCATGGCGATCCAGCACATGATCATCATGTTTGCCACCTCTCCTTTTGGCTGGATTGGGGGGCTGCTTTCCAGTATTTCCCGCAGTCTGCCCTTTGTACTGACCATGGTTCTGCTTTTAAGCGGCATTGTGGTTACCCTGGTCTTTTACCGGGAGCACCAGAAGAATGAGGAATGAGCCTGTCTGATAGCCTTACCGGAAAGGCGCCGAAGGGAATATCCCGTTTATTTTCGTCAATATTCATACTTTGTATTGCTTTTTACGAAAAATCAGACATACTATACATAGAGGTTTTTAAATGGCAAATCTAAATATCCGGGTTGATGATACGCTCAAGGAACAAGCGGAAGCTGTTTTGGACTATATCGGAATGAGCCTCTCGACGGCGACCACCGTGTTCCTGAAACAGGTGGTTCATAGTAACGGTATGCCCTTTGAACTGCGGGCCGACCCCTTTTACTCCCCGGGAAATCAAGAGCGGTTACGGGCCGCCATAAAACGTATGGATGAAACCGGCGGAACTGTCCATGAATTGATAGAGGATGAGGATGATTAAATCCTGGGATGATGAGGCTTGGGAAGCCTATATCTACTGGCAGACCCAGGATAAAAAGACCTTAAAACGGATTAATAGTCTCCTGAAAGATATCGATCGGCGTAATACTATCTAATCCTGAAACTCACCGGATACCGGTACCGGACCGAAACGTTTTCCCCGTTCGCCTGTGCCGGAGATTTGGCGGCGATTCCCTCAAAGGCCTTTACCGCCGCTTCGCCGAAACCCCGGTCAGGGGGGTCTTCCTTTAAGATTCTGATCTGCCGCACCACACCGGTGCGATCAATAAAAAGTTCCAGGTAGACGGTCCCCTCAATGCCGGAATCGCGGGCAATCCGGGGATAGACCATATTTTGGCGTATTTTTATATCATCGAATTGTGGAAGAACAGAAATTTTACTCTGGGGAAGGTAGACTTCCGCCGCCGCAGTATTACTGTTGTTTTGCGGGGTCTGAATGGTTCCCGCCGCAACTATCACCTGATTTTCCGGGACCTTGTCGGTTTCGATCATTTTTTCCGCAATGGCTTCCACCGCGTTGTTGGGGACTTTTTCCGGTGCGGGCGGCGGAGGGGGAGGCGGGATGTCCTCCATGATGTCGGTAAGCTTCATAACCCGCAGGGGTTCTTTCGCCGAAAGAGGGGAAGACGGTACATTAAAGGCGAGAAAAAGGATCAATACGGCGTGGATGGCGGTGACGGCAATAAAAAGGAGCAGCCGCAGTTTGTTTTCGTTACCCATTTTTCACCACAAAACTTACCACCCGGTATTGCAGGAGCTGGAGAATGGACAGTACCCCCTGAACCTTTTCAAAGGGGGTGTCCCGGTCGGCAATGATATGCAGCCGGGTATCGGGGGCAGAGCGGTAGGTTTCGGCCAGGGTGTTTTCCACGGTACCGGTGTCTGCGGGTGTCCCGTCAAGGTATATCCCGCCGGAACGGTCGATCCATATTTCGAGGTTCTTTTCCGCGCTGGTCTTTTGCACCATTTTCGCTTCGGGGTAGTCGATTTTTACTTCTTTGCGGTAATTGATAAGGGACACCAGCATGATAAAGATGAGCAGCAGAAACGCCACATCAGACATGGAGTTAAGGGGAATCGAAAAGTTTTTCCGTTCCCGGCGTTTTATATTCATGGGGACGCCTTCATGGTGAATGAGAAGGCTTCTACTTCCAGGTTCTGGGCCAGCTCCACAAAGGAAACCACCTTTTGCCAGTGCGTTTGGGGATCAACGGTGAGAACCACCGCCATGTTCGGATGCGCGGCAATGACAGAGCGGATCTCCTGTTCCGCAAATCCTATGTCCCGTACCTCGTTTTGATACATCAGATCCCCCGCCGCGTCAAGATCAAAACGGAGCAGATCCTCCTTTAAAATAAGCCGGGTGGAATCCTTTGCGGGGAGGTTCATCAGGAAACCCTTATTGACGTTGAAGCCGGCGATCACAATAAAGTAAATGATCAGCAGAAATGCGATATCGCTTGCGGCGCTGGAATCATCAAAGGGCTTTCGTCTCCGGCGTTTAATGTTCATCGAATTCTACCGGTATGGCCTTGTTTTTTTTGTTCACCCCCTGCGCCGTTTCACTGCGGAGGGCGATCTCGGTTATCAGATAGGAACCGCTTTGTTCCACATCCGCGGAAAATTTATCGACAAGGTGGGAAAAAATCGAATGGGCGATCATGGCGATGATGGCGATAATAAGGCCGAATACGGTGGTGATAAGGGCCTCGTAGATGCCGTTTGCCACAATCTGGGCGTTTACCTCGGTGGCCTCCGCGATTGACTTGAAGGCCCCGATCATCCCCGACACGGTACCCAGGAATCCGGTGAGGGGCGAGAGGGAACCCAGGGCGGTAAGAAAGTTGAAGCCGTTTTCCAGTGAGTTGATGCAGGAGAGGGCTTCGGTCTCCACCGCCTTCTCCACCCGGTGTTCGGAGAAGCTGCGGCCCTCCGTCAGGCCGGACCTGTCCACCAGGGCGAGGAGAACCCGCGCCCCCATGCGCCGTTTGGTCTGGGCTGAAAGGTATTCCCGGGCCCCGGAAAGATTATTTGTTCTGATGCATTCGTCAACCTTTGCGGTAAGATCGTCCAGCCGCAGGTTATGGTAGCCCAGGTAGATGACCCGCTCCAGGGCGATGGCGATTACGGCAATCGAGAAAAAGAGGAGGGGCCACATGAAGATGCCCCCCATTCTGAAAAGTTCCAACAGGGAAAAGGATGCGTTCCCGCTTTCCATAAAAACCTCACTTAACCTTAATCAGGGTAATGTCTTTATTCAGGGAGGCGATAAGCGCGTCCCATTCATAATCAAAGTATATCCAGGATAGCGCTTCTTCCCAATCCCGTAAAAGGGTCCCCGAATCCCGGACCTTGTGCAGCTCTTCGGGGAAACGGGCCCGGGTATAGGCCGTGTTCCATTTGACATCATCGGCAATAACCCATACCGCGTTTTCTTTGGACCAGTCCGGGGGACGCTTTCTGTGAGAAACCAGCTCCGGCAGGAGTATGGGTTTCCAGTATTTGTCAAAGGCATCCTGATCTTTAAATTCCCCCTGGGCGTTTTCTGTGTGCATCCATTCGGTCAGCGCGGATATCCGCTCCTGCCGGTTGCGCAGTGCGGTGAACGCCTGATCGCCGCTTATCCGGTTATTGTCCCGGCGTATCTTTCCTGCGGTGACAGACACCTTTATTACGGGCATATCCAGATGGAGTGTGGCCCCCGTTCCGGTTACCGTAAAAATTCCGCCCCCGGAAAGTCCCAGGGTAAACTCGTTCCACCCGGTCAGGTTGGGGCTGAGAAAGTACAGGGAATCAAGCTGAAAGCTTCCCCCGGTGGACAGATTCATAATTTCAGAGAGATTCGGCAGGGTGCCGCGGATACGCAGATTCGGTACGGCATCGCTGGTGATGGCGAGAAATTCTTCCCCGCCCTTCTCCCGCATAAGGGAGACCCGTATCCCCTGTTTCGGCTGCTCCCGGTACACCCCCAGAACTTTTTCCTTAAAGGCCGAACCCTCCAGCACATGGGCGCTCTTTTCGACCAGGGTGCTGCATCCTGATAAGGTCATTACAAGAAACAGCAATGCGCCTGTGGCTTTCAAAGTACCTCTCAGCATCTTGCTCCTCATTTAATAGCTCCACTTAAAACCGAATGACACCATGGGAATAGGCAGACCGAAGGAAGCGGAATTGGTTCCCACATCCTCCTTGCCGGTGTACTCATTGTAGGTGGTATCGGTTGTTTGGGGCCTATACACCAGGGACAGCAGATTTTCTGCGCCCAGGTATATTTCCGTCTGCACCTTGCCTTTCTTGTTGAAAATAAAGAAGGAAAATTTGACATCCAGCGGGATGGACCATGCACTCCGGGTTTTTTCCCGGCTTATGACAGGCCGGCCGAATTTTTGTATGATCACTTCATTACCATCTGCATCTTTCACGGGTATGTATTTTTGTGTCGCCTCATCCCAGTCGGCTTGCTGCACCGGGTAGGGGATAACGGCGCCATAGTTTATTTTTGTGATGGGCAGGCCTGAGGCAAAACCGAAACGGATGGCGATGTTGAAGCGCTTGACCGGTTTTATGTTCAGCACCAGGTTGAAGTTGTGGAACCGGTGGAAGGAAGGGTAGTACCATTCATCTTCTTCCTCCTCCGGTTCGCCAATTCCGCCGAAGCTGAATTTGCTGTGTGTGGGCTCATGGTATTTGGCGTGGGTAAAGGTATAGGAAATCCAGCCGTCTATATACCGGGACTGCATTTTCTGCAGCTGTAAGTCGAAGCCCCAGATTCTGCCGTCCCCGTCAAATCCGAATCCCACATCAACACTGCTGGAATTGAGATCCGCCAGGATATGGGCGCGGTTAAAAACGTACTTGAAATACCCTTCGATATTAAAACTGAAATCCCCGGCAAAATCAAGTTTAGTCCCGATTACGGAAGTCCAGGATCGGTTCAGCTTCATATCATTCAGTCCCCTATTGTTCCCCTCGATAAAGGATATGTTTTCGTTCATCGATGAAAAGAGGCCGGTGCCGATGGTGGCGGTAAAGGATTCGAGGAAGTCTGCAACCCCAAAGAGGTCCTTGTTTTTAAGGATGCCGAAATCCAGGTTGAGCCGGGGATTCCACACGGGCCTGGTCACCACATCAAAATCTCTGCCCTTAAAGTAGAGGTGATCCATTCTGATCCCCGCCTCCGCGCCGAAACGCTGATTGGGGCTTGTGTATTCCACGAGGGTATAGGCGGAAGTGGTAAGCCCATGGTTGTTTACATCAACAATTTTGGCCATGGGCCGGATCACCGCGGCGTTGAAGAGGCTCTTTATCTCCAGATTGTTATACCTGGGATCAAAAGGTGTGCCGGGAATATGCCGTATGAATTGTTCCAGAAAGATATCCACATTTTCGTACTGCCGCCAATTGGTGTAGAGTTCCTGCAGCCCCGCGGCAAGGAGAAAGCCCTTGCCCAGATCCCAGTCCATATCAAAGCGCCCCTGGGCATTGAAAACATAATTGTCCGAATCAATCCCCGCACTGAGGTTCGGCGCGTGGTAGGATTTTGCGGTAGTTAGTCCAAGGTTGCTTACCAAAGTCGGAAAGGCGTCCAAAAATTTTTGATTGTAGTGAACTTCCACATCATTATTGATAGCCCCTTCGGCGATAAGTTCGGTATACCCCGCGCCGGCGGTCGCCTTGAGTACCATTGCGGGCATGGGGTTGTAGGTCAGGCCCGCTATGCCGAAGCCCTGGTAGTTATGGTAATCAAAATCCATATCCACGCTGCCCGAAATCCCGTCATCCCCCAGGAGACTGTCCTCATCATAGGAGGTATGGTAGGCGGCGCCGACGCCATCGCTGCCAAAGAAGCCGTTCAGGGTTAATTCAAGGTCCGTGTTAAACCGGTAGTTTCCCGACAGGGCGGCGCTCCTGATGTAGGGGGCGGTGGAGACCGCGTTGATAAGGCTCAGGGTTTCATTTTCCGGCATGGCCTTGCTTAATTGCTGGGCCGCCCATACCAGGGTATCCCAATAGGTGACCTTACCCATCAACAGGATACCTCCCTTGCCCCCCAGGGGGAAGGAGAGGTTGAGGCTCAGGGCGCTGGTGGCAAAGCCCAGATCCAGTTCGGTCTCGGCGGGGTCCGCTTTTTTGGAAGTGACCTCCAGAAGCCCGGAGATCGTGTGCCCGTAGCGGGTGGAAAAGACCCCGTGGGAGAGCTGGGCGCTGGCGGTCATTTTTGGCTCGAAGATTGAAACGCCGCCCCCCCAGTGGTAGGGCCGGGCCAGGTAGAACCCGTCCAGGGCCGCCATGAGGTCCCCGGGGTCGCCCCCGCGGATAGAGGGCATGGCGTTGAACATCCCCGCGTAGCCCACCCCCGGCAGGAGCTTGATCGAGGTCATCACATCTTCGATGATGCCGATTTCCGAAGTGCGGGCCAGATCCGGGCCGGAGATGGCAACGCTGCGGCCGCTCCGGGACTCGCTCACCCCCGGCCGGCTGGCTTCGATCACCAGCTCGCTGTTTTCCATGACCCCGCTGAGGCGCAGCCCAAGGGTAACCTGATCTTCCCCGCGGCCGATGCTCAGCCTGCCGTTTTCGTAGCCCGGATAGGCCCCCTGGATCACCACCTGCTTTTCATCGGGAACGGAAATAACCACCTTGCCGTTTTCATCGCAGTGGTATTCCGCCCCGTCCCAGGAACGGATAAGGGCCCCCTCAAGGGGGATATTGAGGTCCCGGTCTTCAACGTATATTTCCACATCCCGGCCAAAGAGGGGAGAAGCGGCAAAGCCCAAGGTAATCAACAAAATACGGGTAAACCGCCTTCTCATACTATTGAAAGTACCTTACGGGGGGAAAGAATTCAACATTAATCGCTGTCAAACACAATCTTACCCAACTCCGAATCCCCCGGGTTTATGGCGGCGCGGTACCTGGCAAGGGCGTTTTTTTCCCGTTCCAGTTCGTTGAAATGGTAGCGGGTTGCCCCCTCGCTGTCCACCTCAACTTCGGGCATGGAGTAGGAACCCATTTCCTTGATGATCCTGTCCTGGGCGGCAATGAGCTTTTTGGGGCGGCATTCGGGAACGGCGCTGTCGATGTCCCGGCTTTGGATGCCCCGGATTACCGACCAGATCTTCTGGAAGCCGGTTTTGCGGAGATTCCCCAGTTTGATGTCCTCGTTTTCCTTTTTTTCCCGCCGCAGCCTGAGGGCGGGGATGAGCCAGAAAAGGACGGAGAAGGCCAGGGGCACGATACCCAGACCCACGGTGAGGAAGGGCAGGGGATTATCGGTGACTGCGGTGAGCAGCACCCAGGCCACTTTGTAGAGGTAGGAGTAGGGGGCGCCCGCTTCCATGACCATCCGGCCCCCGGCTGCCGCAACCATGCGGACAGGCCCGGTGGCGGCGGACTGGTACAAAAAGTAGCCCCCGAAAAGTAAATTCACCGAGTTGATAATGCCGAACCAGGTGTTCATCTTTTTTTCGTTGGCGGAGAATTTCCTGAGCCTCCGTAAGGGGGCGCTGGCCCCGGCGAAGGAGCGGTCGGCCCGGTCCTGCCGTTTGAGGAGTTCATCAAAGCGGTAGAGGATGGTCCCATCCTCGGCAGATTCCGGGCTGCCGCCGAACTCGGAACAGCAGGCCATGATCCCGGCCTCCGCTTCGGCCGGGGGCTGGCCCGTAATGGCCATGTATTCCGGGAGGGAGATGACCCCCCGGTTGGCCTGAATATAGGCGATGACCGCCTTTTTTTCCGCCGTACCGGCCTCCCGGTTGGGATCGGTTTCCCCAAAGACAAAGGAAAAAATCGCCCTGTACAGAGGTCGTCCCTTGGGGCGGCCTTGGTCCGGGCGTATGCCGCCATAGTATCGGCGATCCATGGACTTGGTCAGTTCCGAATAGAACCAAATCCTGATAATGAAGTTAAGGATACTGGAAGTAAGGTACAGGCCCCCCAGGCCGCTGCCCCGGGAGCGGTTGTTTGAACTGGAAGAATTTGCCGCCATGGAAAGTACCAGGGCTGCCAGGGCGAGGAGCATGAAAAACACAAAATAGCCCACCAGCATCAGCATGATCCAGACCTTGAAGAACCAGGAGGCAAGGGCGCCCAGGCCCTTGATGAATTTTCGGGTGAATTTTTGCAAACCCGGCCGGAAGCCCCGGTAGCGGCTGGTAAAGCCCTGGGGAAAGGAGTAGAGGATCTCCCCGGAGGAGCTAACCTCAAGGCGGGCGGAGTATTCATCCGCCGCGCGGGGAACCAGTTCTTTTACGGTGTTTAAGGGCAGGGCGGTGGCGGCAGCCACATCCGCTACGGTGGCCCCCTTTTTCCGTTTTTTCAGGGCCTCCGTAACCTTGGCATAGGAGGCCCAATCGGAGCCCTTACGAAGCTTCATTTTCCTCAGCCGGATCGTTTTTTTCGATAATGGACGCCAGGGTCAAGCCGCTGAAATAGGTGTTTACTATCTCGGTTAAATCCCCCCATATCTTGTGGCTGATGCAGGAATCTATCTGGCCGCAGGTTTCCGCATGCCTGTCGCAGAAGGTAATGCCCAGATCTTCCCCCGCAGCGTCAAGGATGGCCTTGACGCTCAGTTCATTCAGGGGGCGGGCAAAAGAGAAGCCCCCCCCGGGCCCCCGGACAGAAGAAACGATCCCCGCCTTTCGGAGCCTGAAAAAGATCTGCTCAAGGAACACGGAGGAGATAGCTTCAGTTTCCGACAGGGTATTAATCGATACCGGTGACCCATCCTTACCAAGTTTTGCCAGCGCCAGAGTCGCCCGGAGCGCATAACGGCCCCGTGTGGTAATTCTCATGGAGAACCACCCCCTTTCCCTATAAATTTGAGTATAATAATAATGTATTTTTATAAAAAAGTACATTCTTTTTATTTAAAAACGTCGGAATTCAGGAAAAAAGGTATGAGGGTTGTTCGATAAGCAGCCTGTATCCGGAGGAGACGGTTTTTTCCGGTTTGCTATTTTATTCCCGATATAGTACTATGATGAAAATACAGGGGCTTTTGGGTGGGAAGGCAGAAAAAAAAGAGAAAAGAGGCTGAAGAGCGCTGGCTTGCCGAGAAACAGCGGCGCGCTGCGGCAAAGCAGCGCAAAGCTGCGGCGGAACAGCGAAAAGCCGCCGCCGCGGAACAGCGCAGGGCCGCCGCGGAACAAAAAAAAGCCATTGCGGAACAGCGAAAAGCCGCCATCGCGGGACAGCGAAAAGCCGCTGTGGAACAGCCACAGGCCGCTGTGGAACAAAAAAAAGCCACCGCAGAACAGCGCAGGGCCGCTGCGGAACAGCCGCAGGCCGCTGTAGAACAAAAAAAAGCCACCGCGGAACAGCGCAGGGCCGCTGCGGAACAGCCGCAGGCCCCGAAATGGGGCCTGTTGAACGCGGCCCGCCAAGTCCGGGCAGAACGGTCCGGCGGTCAAGCGGGCCTTAGTCAAAGGAATTTGAGTCAGGCGGACCAGGGTTCGCCTGACCGCGGCCCGAAGCGGCACTGGTTTCCCCGTTCCACCAGGGTACAATACCCCATCGGGATCAAGCTGGTCATCATCATCACCTGTCTGCTGCTCGTCTCCCTGGGGTCCATCACGGTCCTGGTATCCTACATGGTTTCCCTGGACCTGCGGATCACCGCGGAGGATGCCAACTTTACGGTGAACCGGCGTTCCGCAGCGGAGGCGGATCACGCCCTCCAAACTATCCGTTCCAATGTCCTGCAGCTCCTGGACAGCCTGAATGCGGCGGAAATGACTTCCGACCTGGCGCGGCGGCTCCCGGCCATCTACTTTGAACGGAACCAGGATGTGGCCACGGTGGTCATAGGTTCCAATCCTCCCCTGGTTAACGAACGGTTCTTCCTGTCCAACGAAATTGATACGGCGCTTGTCGGCATCTTTATGACCGCCTCCGCCGCGCAGGTGGAGCGGGCCCGCAGGGGGGAACCGGTGCTCCTGAACGCCACGCCGGTCTTCCGCGTCCCCCTCATGGCCTTGATCCTTCCCCGGAATAATCCCGGAGGGGACCGGGGAACCGTGACGGTGATCTTCTCTTCGGAGTATATAGCCGACAGTTTCGGCGATTCGGTTAATACCTCCTTTATGATCAACCATGAGGGGGATATTCTGGTTCACGGGGATCAGGACCTGGTTATGGCCGGGGCCAACAGTTCAGGGGACCCCCTGGTGATACTGCTCTTCGAAAGCCGGAAGCCGAACTACCAGACCCGCTACACCGATAAGGCGGGGATCGAGTATTTCGGGGCCTTCCACAAGCTTTCCATCGCCGATGCGGCGGTTATTACCCTTGCCGAATACAAGGTGGTCTTTGAGGGAATAGCCGCCACCACCCGGCGGAACATCTATTTAACCGCCGCGGTACTCTTTATCGCCATCCTCTTTATCTGGTTCTTCTCCCGGACCATCTCATCCCCCTTAAAGCAACTGACCGATGCGGCGGGGAAGATTGAGCTGGGGCAGTTTGAGCTGACCCTTGCGGAAACCGGGCGGGATGAAATCGGCCTCCTCTCCGAAAGTTTTGTCAAAATGGGCAATGCCCTGGTGAATTTCAGCCGTTTTACCAATGTGGAAGTGGCCATGCGGGCCATGCGGGGGGAGCTCCCCCTGGGGGGAGAAACCAAGCAGGCAACCATTCTTTTTACCGATATCCGTTCCTTTACGTCCATGTCGGAAAAGCTGGAACCCTCGGAGGTGGTGGAATTCCTCAACGACTACATGACCCGTATGGTTGCCTGCGTGAACCAAACCAAGGGCGCGGTGGACAAGTTCATGGGGGATGCGGTGATGGCCCACTGGGGGGCGGTAACCACTGCGGGGAGTCCCGCTGCGGATGCCCTGAACGCGGTCCGCACCGCCCTGGCCATGCGGATAGCCCTCCGGAATTTTAATGCAGGACGGGACGGCAGCGTCAAACAGCCCCGTATCAGGATTGGCTGCGGGATCAGCTCCGGCCCGATAGTAGCCGGGCAGATCGGGAGCCAGGAACGGATGGAATACACGGTTATCGGCGATGCGGTAAACCTGGCCAGCCGCCTGGAGGACCTCAACAAGTCCCTGGGCACGGATATCCTGATTACCGAAGAAACCTGGAAGCTGGTGGGCGGGTTCCTTATAACGGAGAAAATGCCCATGGTGCGGGTAAAGGGCAAGGAAAAACCGGTGCGGATCTTTGCGGTGATCAACCTGCGCTCCCGAAACCCGGCGGAACAGCGGCGGCCCCTTACCCTCAGGGAAGTGCGGGCCCTCATGGGTATTCCGGCGCAGAATCTGCCCGCCGCACATGAACGGTGATTGTGATTACGATAACAAATCGAGCTTAGTATACCGATATTTATAAAAGATGAAAGGAAAAATAGACAGGGCGATCCGTCCGGCGGCGCGCCCCCTGCGGACTTCCGGTCTCCGGCGTCTCCATTCCGGACGTCCTGCCCGCGGACATTCCCGCCGGTGGAGGCTCCGTCCATCTGATTTTATTGTTATCCTTCTCTGCCTGGCGGGGGTGTATTTCTTCCTCCGGCTTTTCTGGCTTGATTACACCGGGACCCTTGCAAAAATAGACACCCCGCCGGTGGGAACCATCACCTGGAAGTACAAGGCAGCCCAGCGACGCTTTGCGGACCGGGCCATATGGGACCGGCTGCAGAAGGAATCAAATATCTATAACGGCGACCATATCCGCACCGCGGAGCTTTCCGAGGCTACCATCACTTTTACCGAGGGGATCTCCATCAGCCTGACGGAAAACAGCATGATACAGATATTTTCGGAAAACAATACCCCCCAGGTTGATGTGATTTCCGGTGATGTGAGCGTGGATACCACCGTGTATGAAGCGGGCGCCGCCACGGGCGAAACCAGGCGGGCCGCGAGAGCCGTGAACGCGGCCGCCCTTGATCCCCAAAATCCGCCCGCCCTGGTGCTGAACGCAGGGGGCCGGACCATAAGCGTCGCCGGGGGGACCGTAATGGACGCCCACGTTGCGGAGGGCGGGGACCTTAACATCAGCGTAAGCGAAGGCAGCGCCGCCCTGCTTGCCGGAACCGGAGAAACCCGCCGGGTCGAGGCGGGGGAGGCCCTTGCCCTGGATCAGGAGGGCCGTACCCTTGATATACCCCAGACGGTGATGCGCTCCCCCAAACCCCTTGCCCGGCTCATCAACAGGGGCTTCCCGCCGCCGCCGGCCATGCCGGTGGAGTTTGCCTGGGATGGGGTTAATTACGCCCCCGCTTCCCGTACCCGGATAGAGGTTTCGGAGGACCGGAACTTTAGGCGGATCGCCCATACCCAGGACGGGGAGCGGCAGGGCCGGGCCCTGATCGCATTGGCGCCGGGGGTCTGGTTCTGGCGGGCCTACCCGGTAAGCGCCGATGCCGGCGAGGCCGGCAGGGCCGCTTCGGCTGTCAGCGCCGAAACGGCGGGGATCAACAAACTGACCATCCTGTCCGTACCCCCTACGGAAACCTTAAGCCCGGAGGAAGGGCATGAGTTCCGGTACCGGAGCAAGCCGCCGGCGATCCGGTTTCAGTGGACCGCGTCCCCCAATGTCGCATCCTATCTTTTGGAAGCGGCGGATAATCCCGGCTTTACCGGCCCCGCGTTGCGGGAATCCGTACAGGGAGGCCCGGGGACCGCCCTCTCCCTGACCCATTCGGGCCTGGAAAACGGGCGCTGGTACTGGCGGGTCACCCCTGTTATGGATGATGGGCCCCTGGAATCTTCGGGCACTGCGTCCTTTACCATCACCCAAAGCGGGGATCTCCCGGTCCCCATCCTGGTGAATCCCCCGGCGGAGGCGGTTATCAACCTTGCCGAACCCCGGAAGGACATCTATTTTTCCTGGCAAAACGAGGCCGAAGCCGGTTCCTATACCCTGCTGATTTCTTTGGCGGCGGACCTCCGGAACCCCCTTATTACCCGGCAGGTGGCGGCCAATTATTACGCCTACAACTCGGAGACGGCTTTGGCGGACGGGCGCTATTATTGGGGGGTATACCAAACCGGCCTTGACGGCGAAGTTTCTTCGGCGGCCCCCTCCCGGTCCTTTATCATCCGGCAGTGGGAACCGGTTCTCCGGCCCACCTTCCCCCCGGACAGGTACACCGTGAGCGGCGCAGGGCTGCGGGAAACCCGGTTTACCTGGAGGACCAACCTTTCCACCCCCTTGAGGTTTCAGGTTTCCGATACCCCGGCTTTTTCCCGGCTTGAGGTCGATGAAGAAGTGACGGGCCTGGGCTTCCCGGGTCCGGCCCTGGCCGACGGCCGGTGGTACTGGCGGCTGGCCGGAACCGGAAGCACCCAATCCGAGGCCTTGAGCCTTTGGGTGATGTCGGCCCTGGGGGCGCCGGTTCTCACCGGTCCCCGGGCCGGGCCCATCACGGCCGGAACGGGCGCGGCAACGGCCTTTACCTGGCAGGGCGTGGAAAACGCGGAAAGTTATACCCTCAACCTCTATGCGGGGAGCGGCGCCAATGGGAGGGCGATCCGCAGTGTCCCCAATATTACCGGTACCCGGCTGGAAATCCCCCTGGACGCTTACCAGGCAGGGACCTATACCTGGACCGTACAGGCCTTTGCGAACGAAATGGCAGGGAGCGCCCGGCTTTCCGGCCCCCTTGCAAGCGCCGCATTTACCCTGCAAGCCCCTCCCCAGCCCCTTCCCCTGCTGGGCGCGCCCCAAAACCGGCGGCCCAGCAACGGCTATACCTTAGGGGTTGAGCAGTTACGGTCGTCGTCGGCCATTGCCTTTAGCTGGGACGCGGTTCCGGGGGCGAACCGCTATAACCTTGCCCTCTACCGGGAAGAAGCCGGGGGCCGGCGGCTGCTGCGGCGCTGGGAAAGCTCCGCTCAAACCTCCCGTACCCTGGATGATTTGAGCATTTTGGGGAACGGCAGTTTTATCTGGGAAGTGGAAGCCCTGAGTCAGCGGGCGAACGGTGCGGTTGAACAGCGGGGAAGCCCCGGTGAAAACCGTTTTACCGTGAACCTCCCCGCACTCCCCCGGGATACCCCCAGGAATCCGGGCAGGGTCTATGGTCAATAGACGGAAAACCCTCGTATCGGCCCTGCTCTTTTTGAGCCTGTCCCTTGCCGCCCCGCTTGATGCGCAGGTGGAACCAGAGGTTCCTTCGGAGACGGTGTATGGGGAGGGGGACTTCTTTATCGCCTGGAACGACGGGGGGCCCCGGTTTATCCAGCGCCTCTCCTGGAACCGGAGCGAATTGGCGCTCCGCTGCGAGGTGATCCTTGAAGAACTCAAGGGCGAGGAGCACACGGAGCTGCTGCGGCAGTCCTCGCAGGACAATTCCCTGCTCGTATCCCTGCGGCCCGGCCGCTACCGGTATCAGGTGGGGGTGTACAACCTCCTTAATCAGAAAGAATACACCACGGACTGGATTGTTTTTGAGGTTTTGCCCGCCCTCCAGCCCCGGATTGACCGTTTCAGCCCGACGGAGCTGTCTCTGGACGATGGGGACCAATTTGAAATCACCGTAAATGGGGAGGATATTGTTTCCGGGGCGGATATCAGGCTCCGCCTTAAGGGCACGGAAGGACAGGGGATACGCCCCCAAAGTACGCAGATTACGGGGAACCGCGCCCGGCTGGTGTTCGACTGCGCCGCTTTTACGGTGGGGGACTATGAGGTGCATGTCCGGAACCCCGGCGGCCTGGAGGATTCCCGGGGCGTTTTAAACATTTTCAAGCCCGACACGCCTGACACACCTGAAACGCCGGTAAAAACCGGTCTCCGCCGGCCCGACTTTATGATTTCCGCCATGTATGCCCCGGTCGTCCCCCTGTACGGAAACCTGTTCGTGCCGGGCGCCTTTGAACAGACCTTCTTTCCCCAGGGCGCGGCGCTGCGTCTCGGGGTGCTCCCCTTCAAACTGGGGGGGAAAGGCCCCCCGGCGAAAGGGCCGGGGCATTATTTTGGGGCGGAACTGGGGGGCTCCTGGTATATGCTGAAAGAAGAAAAGGAGCGGTATACCCTTGGGGCCCAGGTTCTGGGCATCCAGCTCCGGGCGCTGTATCAGCTCTGGCTGCCGGGCCGGATCGTGGCCTTTAATTTCCGCGCGGGGGCGGGCTTAACCGCAGTTATGGATTTTTATTACGATAACGGCGACGGTAAAAAGCATTTCTCCGGTGAGTATCTCTCCCTGGAGGGGGGGATATCCTTCCAGATCCGCATGGCAAGCCGCCTCTTTATTGAAATCGGCGCGGACTTTACCCATATTCTCTCCCCCGACGACCTTTTCCCGCCGGGCTATATCAGGCCGACATTGGGCGTCCTCTGGCAATTTTGACGATCCCTGTCTATAATTGTAGTATGGTTTTTTGGGAGATGGCGATGAAAAAAAACGTCCGGTACCGGTCCGGTTTTCTGCTGATAGCCTGTCTGCTGACAGCCTGTCTGTTCTCAGCCTGTGACTTTGATGAGCCCCTGGAGCCCTTTATCCGGGCCCAGGCGGCTCCGGGATCCACCGACAAGGCCATCATAACGGCCTTCAGTGTGACCGATGGTGCGAACATATGGATGGTAACCGGTACCCCATCAGCACCTGGTTCCATCATTGGAGCCACGGTTATTGTCAATGTGACGCCCGGGACGTTGATAACCGGTCTGGATGCGGCCATTACCCACACCGGGGCGTCCATTACCGACGGTACGACGGAGCAAACCGGCTCGCCGGCTTCGTTCAGCGCTGTTAATTTCTCAAGTCCCGTTACCTTCACGGTAAAAGCGGCGGACCATACAACCCAGGCCTATACGGTGATTGTGAACGCGGATCCCGCGCCTTTTTACGGCTTTTCAAAGGGAACCGTGACCGGCGGGGATCTTAGTTTTATGAATACCACAAACCCCTCCTTTCTCACCTACGCCCATGCGGGGGATTCGATAACCGTAACCTTCACCCCGAACTCCGGGTATGACGTAACAGGCGGCGCCTACAGTTATACGCCTGCCGGTGGTTCTCCCGTAACGATAACCCCCACTGTATCAGGCGGTGTTGGGACAGCCACGATCACCATGCCCACCGCCGATATTACGGTGGATGCGGCATTTATGCCCAATGGCAGCAGCAATGCGATAACGGTGTTCAGCGTAAGCGAGACACCAACCGGGCAAAAGTATTGGGGCGGCATTAATGAGACCAACCATACGATTGTTGTCCCCGTGCCCTCCTCTGTGACCAGCCTAAGCGGTATGACCGCGACCGTTAACCACACCGGGGCCTCCATTACCCCAGGCGCCAACGGTGGTACGGCGGGCGGCGCCGTTTCACCGGTGACGTTCACCGGCGCTGATTTTACCAACTCGGATACCACCCCGGTTACCTACACGGTAACGGCGGCGGACACTACAACCCAGGCCGCCTATACGGTGTCGGTAGTCCACGAGGGTACTGCGCCCCCGCCGCCTTCCGGTACCTATGTCGCGTACCGGCCGGCCGGTAATGGCGGGGCCGGTGATTTTTATCCCACCCTCGCAGCTGCGGTAAACGAGGCCGCCGGGACAGCGGCTAACCCGGATGCCATTATTCTGATTAATAATGAGAATATAGATAACAGTATAACCCACCCTGTCATCACCATCTCCGGCGGGAAACATATACGGCTTACTTCTTCTACGAACAAGGCCATAAACCGGGCCGCAAGCAGCTTTGGCAGCCTTATCACCGTAGACGCCACAGCTTCCCTGGAGCTGGGGGGCTTCCTTATCATTGACGGCGATTCAACAAGCGGCTGCACCGCCACCGCCGCCCTGATTACCGTCAATGGAACGCTCAAGCTGGGCGGTTCCGTAGTGCTGCAGTATAATTACAATAGCGACCAGGACGGCGGCGGTGTGTATGTTGACGGCGGGACCTTTACCATGAGCGATAACGCAAAAATCTCTAACAACTACACCGCCTACAAAGGCGGCGGGGTGTTTATAGAAACTACGAGCACCTTTACCATGAGCGGCAGCGCAGAAATCTCTAACAACGAGGCCGCCAGCAATGGCGGCGGGGTGTCTGTGTACGGCGATGGCGACAGTCCCAGATTCACCATGAGCGACAGCGCACAAATCAGCGATAACACCGCCACCGACGGCGGCGGGGTATATGTGTATAATGGCGGTATCTTTACCATGACCGGCGGAACCATCGAATCGAACAACGCCAGCAATGGCGGCGGGGTGTCTGTGTACGGCGATGGCGACAGTCCCAGATTCACCATGAGCGACAGCGCACAAATCAGCGGTAACAACGCCACCAACGGCGGCGGGGTATATGTGGATAATGGCGGTATCTTTACCATGACCGATGGAACCATCGAATCGAACGAGGCCGGCAACCAGGGCGGCGGGGTATATGTGTTTACTGGCTTCTTTACCATGACCGATGGAACCATCAAATCGAACGAGGCCGACGACGGCGGCGGGGTATATGTGTATAATGGCTTCTTTACCATGACCGATGGAACCATCGAATTGAACAAGGCCATCGACGACGGCGGCGGCGGCAGCGGCGGCGGCGGCGGGGTATATGTGTATAATGGCTTCTTTACCATGACCGATGGAACCATCGAATCGAACACCGCCAGCGCCCAGGGCGGCGGTATATACATCGGCAGTGACGGAACCTCAAGTTACTTCTCCAAGACCGGCGGAACCATCTACGGGTCAGATGATCCCACCGCAGCATTACATAATACCGCTGGTAGTAGTGGTGGTGTGCTATATTTGAGCCCTAGTAGTAGTAATTTTTTCGGTTTGTCTACCACCATAGGCTCAAGCCGTATCGGAATTTCCAAGGTTGACGCCGGCTTTGGGGACACTGGTTGGCTGACGACAACGCCATGAGTTAACCGTACGGGGAAGAAAAAGGGCGGGGGAAGAAAAGGGCGCCTGGCGCCATAGGCGTACACTTAACGGAAAACCGAAGAAAATGAACCACTAACCACACGTCGAACCTTCGGTTCGCAAACACAAAAGCGGACTACCAAATCTTGTCTTTTTGTTTGTGGGGTTCGCGTGGTTCGTGGTTAAATTCTTCTTAGGGGAACGCCTATGGCGCCTGGCGCCGTTTTTTGGGGGGGCGGCGCGGGGATAAGCGGCGGCGGACTTTTTTGACCTTGATTTTTATCGGGTTGTGCCGTAACTTTACGACAGGGGAACGAGTGGAATTAGGCTATACCGGGGTAGATGATGGAAAGGATTATAGAAAAACTTGAAAATATAAACAAGACCCTGGAAGGCATTCTCGAAGTGATGAAGAAACCGGAAAACAAATTTGAAAAGGTTTTGGAATATGGCGGCGCAGGGGTCAGTATTCTTGGAATACTGAGTATCATCGATATAATCAGAACATGGGTAGTAGGGGGGTAATATGTTTTTTAAGTTAATCGTTTCTATTGCGTTGATTATTATTGGCGTTACGATGTTTTTAATGGGCCGTTACTTACGAAAAAACCATTAATAAAAAAAGGCGGGGGGATAAGCGGGGGAAGAAAAGGGCGCCTGGCGCCGGTTTTTTGGGGGCGGGGGGGATTAACCACAGAGAGCACAGAGAATTTACACAGAGGACACGGAGAAGAATAAAAATTTTTTACTGGTTTTGTTGGGGGAATTACGAGTTGATTTCCTTGTGCGGTAAGGTTAAAATAAAGTATGGCTCAAGCTAAAAAGACAAAGAAACCCGCAAAGAAAAAGACTAATAATATCGCTCTTTTACGGGCTGTTTGTCGGTTTTTGCCGAATTATGTGGTATAGCTGGATTTCTCCTTGCCGTTTATATTTTTTAAAGGGAGGTTGAGAAAATGAATACACTTCTTTTGGTTGCCTTCGGGCTTGTTGCTCTTGGAGCGGTTCTTCGCTTGATTTTATTTTTTACCCGTCACAGCCATCCGGAAGCTTAATCCCGCCGGGCGGGAACGCAAAGGGCGCCTGGCGCCATAGGCGTACACTTAGCGGAAAACCGAAGAAAATGAACCACTAACCACACGTCGAACCTTCGGTTCGCAAACACAAAAGCGGACTACCAAATCTTGTCTTTTTGTTTGTGGGGTTCGCGTGGTTCGTGGTTAATTAATTTCTATTTTGGAACCGGCTCATTTACCTTGTTTTTTCCTTCCTTAGCCGTATTCGCCTCCGGTTTTTCTTGCCCTCACCGGCGTTTTGTGCTAGATTAGGGGCATGGACCTCGTCATTGAGTTCAAACCTTCTGCTTTCAAACATAGCTACACTGAGCAGGATATTCGTCATGCGCTTAAAAACAAAGCATATGATGCCCCGCTGACAGACTTCCCCGATAAATACGGCGTTGTCGGCTTTGACACTAAGTGGAACCCGGTTGAAGTGTTGTATAACCCAATTGACGATAATACTATCAATGTATTTCATGCGAGGAAACTCCAGAAGGACTTTCTCGTGAAACTCGATTTGTAGGAGACAATTATGGCTAAAATGACCGATGAAGAAGCGGACTATTGGGACGAGTACTTTACCAACAATCCGCCCAAACTTGGCCCCAACGGAACAGGCTGGCTCTCCCAGCGGGATGCGCGTATCCTGGGCATGGACGATCTGTCCGCGGCCTGGCTGCGCGGCAAGGCGGAATCCGCCCACACCAGCGTAGGGCAAATCATCAACGAGCTTGTCCGCAAGGAGATCGCAGTCCAATCTGCATAATTCCTGGAAAACAGTATGACTGACATTGAAATAAAGACCGGGATAACCGATGCGGAATGTGAACGCTTGGACAAACTGATCACGAACGGCGATTTTGAGGTAGGGCCGAATCTTTTAAAACAGGGTATAAAGCCCGGAGAGGTCCGAAATACGCTGCTGTTAAAAAACGTGGATCGGGACGTTGTTGAATATGTACGTTCCCAGGCGGCGGCGGCACACAAGAGCCAAACAGAAATAATCAATGAAATTATCCACGAGAAAATCGCCGTAGGCGTGTAAGAGGCTTCTCCTTGTCTGTTGGCTATCCGGCCGTTTTAGGGGTATAGTAAGGGGTATGGAGGGGGGCCTGACATCGGTTTAGGGGGGAACCGCACGGACCAATGATTGTTGCGGCATTATTTATTACCTCAACGGCATACGAAAGGTCATTATCCTCAAGGTTATGATGCGTTTTATTATATGAATGTCTGACGGCTCCGCTTTCCAGCATAATTTTAGATACCGCCGCATTCGATGTCTATTCAAAAAGAAAAGGGCGCCTGGCGCCGGCCGGGGGGTGCCGGGGCGGGGAACAAAACTGCTTACCCGGAAATAATGCCTTGCATTAAAACCCGCTTGAAAATATACTCACACCTATATGAATAAAGTCATTTTGAAGGCCGAAGATCTGGACGGCTACCTTACCCCGGCGGATAAGGATCATATCTCCCAAATGGACGGAATTTTCGCCCAGGTAATGGATACCTTTAGCACCCTCAGCTCGGGCCGGGTAAAGGTCCGGCACAATGGGGAACATCCGGCGCAGCTCCCTGCGGGGGAGCGGCTCATTTCGCTGTACAACGAGATGGGGGCCATGATGCAGGGGATATGCAAAACCGAGCCCGGCCTCCACGTGTATTCCTTCCAGACCCCCCACGAAAGCCATGCGGAGGCTTCCCGGCTTATTGCCAAGCTCCGGGATGTGGGGACCGAGGATCAGGAATTCATTTATTATATCCAGCGGGCCTACGAAATGCTCTTCAAGCTTGCCTGGGGCGGGGTGGAAGGGCGGGACAAGAATTACCTCATTGTCCGGACCCCGGTGACCTCTCCGGTGCAGAATTTTGCGGTCCACAAGATCACCAATATCGATAATTTGATTGAAAATACGGTAATGTGCGTCATGCTCCGGGGGGCGCTGCTCCCTTCCATGATCATGAGTAAGGAAATCGAGGAGTATTCCTCCCACAAATACGTGACCCCCTTTGCCCTGTTCCGTATCAAGCGGGACGAGCGGAAGCATGAAAACGACATGGAGTATATCCTGGACCTGGATAAATCATTTTTCAACCTTGAATCCTTAAACGGCAAGGACCTGATCTTTGCGGACCCCATGAACGCCACCGGGGGGAGCCTGGTGACCGTGGTAAAGTACCTTTTGGCGGAGGGGGTCAAGCCTAGGTCGATTCAGTTTTTCAACGTCATTTCCGCCCTCAAGGGGGCCCTCCGGGTGGTCCGGGCCCTGGATAACTGCCATGTCTACACCCTCTGGATGGACCCGGTGCTGAACGCCGCCGCCTATATCATGCCCGGCCTGGGGGACGCCGGGGACCGGATCAACGGCAGGGATGGGGAAGTCCATCCCCGGAATATTATCCAGCTTATTGCCAATTACGGGGGTAATATCGCCCGGCTTTACCGGGCCCAGCTCCGGGAAATTGAAGATATGGTACTTGCCGGTAAAAAATGAAATTTTTAAAGGCCCTTCCTGTTGTAATGTATCTTACGCTCTGTCTTTTTTCATACCTTTCCTGCGCCAGTACCGGCGGGGCCGTCTCTGCGGAGGAGTACTATACCATTGGGATGGCCTACTTTGAGCTGGGCAAGTTTGAAGAGGCGGAACAATGGCTTAACCGGGCCCTGGCGGCGGACAAGACCAAAACCGCTTCGGAGTACAACCTGGGGCGGATCGCCTTTGATGCCGGGCGCTATAAGGATGCGGCGGTCCGTTTTGAAAAGGTGCTGGCAAAGGACCCGGTGAATGTGATGGCCCTGAAAGCGGCGGCCTATACCCGTATCAAAACCGGGGAACTTGAGGCTGCGGAGAAATTGTACCAGCGGGTATTGGATCTGGTGGGGGACAGCGCCGACGACGGGTATAACTATGCCCTGGTACTCTATGCCCTGAAAAAGTACGAAAAGGCGGAAGCGCTTATCGGGAACAACCAGCTTGCCCTGCTGGAAAACAAGGATGTACTCCTCCTCTATGCCCGGACCCAGAGCGCCCAGGGCAAGGTGGAGGCTGTGGACAGTTATGCCAAATGGCTTGTGGATAATAAGGACCCCAAGGTTAATTATGAGTACGCCCGGGTCCTGGAAAAGGCGGAACTCTACGCCCGCGCCCTGGAGGAATACCGGACCGGTTTGGCCGCCCTGGCCCAGGACAGCAAGGACCCTACAAAGGCGGAACTCCGGTATGCCATTGCCCGGCTCATCTTTATCGCAGACCCGGAAAACCCCGAGGGCATCACGGAACTGAGGGGAGCCCTTACCGACGGCTACCATGACGATACGGCATTGGAAGAACTGGTCCGGGACGAAAGGATAGACACTGCCCTCCGGGATGAAATCAGGGCCATTATTGACGACCCAAAACGGGCCACACCGGCGGCGGAAAAGGAAGCCGGGGCGGAAAAGACCGAGGCGGAAAAGACTGGCACGGATGACGCCAATTAGTGTACAGTAAGATAGTGCCATGATAGTGTCCATGATTCAGATTATCTTTGAAATTCCCGATGTGGACAGCATAAAGGCAAAGCGGCAGATTATCCGCTCGGTCAGGGAGAAACTCCAGCGCCGTTTCCGCATGAGCGCCGCCGAGGTGGACCTGCAGGACTCCCTTTCCTTTGCCCAGATCGGCGGGGCCCTGGTCTCCAATTCCCGGGAATTCGGGGAAAAGGTGATGAACAAGGCCTTTGAGATGATAGAACGGGAGGTTCCCGTCCGTATTCAGGACATGAGCATCCATTCGGAAGAATTCTAGTGAAAGGAAACACCATGCGCCATGCACGAGCCTTACTGCTGTTTTTCTGCGCCATCCTCTTTAGTTCCTGTATCGGCGTCAAGGCGGATATCACCCTTAAAGCGGACGGGTCCGGACGTATCAGCCTGGAATACCGGGTTTCCCGGCAGCTGGATGGTTTGGGGCAGCTGGACGGCAACCTGAATCAGCCCACCATCCCAACCGGCAAAGCCGATTTTGAACGCTCCATTGGCCGGCTCCCCGGCCTCCGTCTGCATTCCTTTTCTTCAAAACAGGATGAAAAGGATGTCATCAACCGGGCGGAGATCGATTTTGCCGGCCTCGAAGCCCTGATCCCCTTTCTGGACGCCGCCGGGGAGGGCGCCTCCCTGGTCCGGGCCGGGGAAAAAACCAGCCTGCGCCTCATTTTAAACCAGGGATTCGGTGATATCGCGCCGGAACTTCTCTCCCTGGTGGAGACCCTTTCCCGGGGTTATGAGGTTGCAATAAGCCTTTCCGGTCCAAAAGAAACCGGTCTGGCCCTTTTTGACCATGCGGGAAGGCCCATTCAGAACCTGAACGGGGCCGAATGGGTAAAATCGGGGAAAAAGGCGTCCCTCGCCCTACCGCTCCCCCAGCTCCTGTCCCTCAAGGAGGGGCTGGAACTGGAATTCACCTGGTAACCGGAATTTCCCGTATCACCCGCTGAACATACGTACTTCCCTCTTCATCTTCCGCCAAATAGAGGGCCTCCGCCCGGAGGGAGCCTGAAAAAGAAGCGGAGATGATGATCTCCAGGCTGAGGGGATTGGGGGGACCTTCGCCGAGGAAAAATTCCACGGAGCGCCCTTCCCCGTCAATACGGTAGGGCATGGGGGCGTCATAGATGAGGAAGGGGTCTTCGGGGCGCTGGGGTTCCCCACTTACCAGGGAGAGATCAAAACGGATGACCCGCTCCGCCGACCGGAGCCCGATGTCCAGGGTCCGCCGGTCCGATTTAAAGCCTATTTTGGATATGAAATTCCTTTCATTGGGCGCCCTGCTTTGAATATCCACCAGAAGGGAGTTTTCCCCGGCGGCGGTCACCGGGGTGTTTTGCCCCCGGAGCTCCGGCTTCGTATTGAAAAGCGGCGGTGAGCGGCGGTTGTAGAGGATGCCGCAAACCGCCGCAAGGGAAACATAGGCGAGGATGGTGCATATCAATAGGGGACGGGGCCGGTGAAAGATGAAGGCCAGGATCACAAACAGGAAGGGCAGCACCCAGAGGGGCAGCAGACGGATGTCAAAAAAGATGCTGATCCCTATTCCCAGGATAAGCAGAACCGCCGCGCAGACGCTGACCAGCCTTCTCTTTGAAAAGCGTCTGGGGCGAAGCGCAAGAAAGAGGGCGGCGGCAATGACCGCCGCTCCGCCCCCAAGAAAGGCCAGGACCAGGAAGGGTTCCGAAAGGAAGATCAGGGCCCGGGAGACGGCGGGGCCGGCCGGTCCCGGCAGGGGAATGATCGCATAGCGCCGGTCCCGGTTTTTCCCTGTTTCCGGGGAGGCGGCGTACCGGAAGAGAAGCTCCCCGAGGGCCTCCGCGGTAATGCCGGCAGTATCCGTGTCGGCGCTTCCGGCTGAAATATAGATGGCGTCGGGGTTCTGTACCGGGGTATAGCCCGGAGCCGCCGCAAGGGACCAGGGAATATTCAGCTCCCTACAGAGCCTGCTTATACTTTTAACCCTTTCCAGGGAGGTAATTCCCGCCGTGGATCGGGGATAAATCACCAGGGGGGCCCCGGTGTCCTGAATGTCCAGATACATGAAGAAAACAGTCTCGTCGGAATACACCGGGAAGGCCCATTCACCCTCATCCAGGGCGGTGCAGAGGTCCCTGAACCCCGTATGGGGCCGCTTTTGCAGCTCCGGGGGAAGCAGGGAGCCTTCGTCCCCCAGGAAGGCAACGATGACGTTGCGGTCAGGCAGGGGCGCGGCCCGGATCTTTTCGATAAACCCCAGGGCCGCCCGGAAGCGGAGGGCCAGTTCCGCCGCCCCTCCGGCGGCGCTTCCCGTACCGGCCAGGGGGATTGCCAGGACAAAGGTAAGCGGCGGACCCTCCCAGGGCGAAGCCCAGGACTCCGCATCTTCATCGGATTCGCCGGCCCCGTTTCCGGCCGAGGGCAGGGATACCAGGAGGGAGGACCCGAAGGCCCCGTATTCGGCAAAAAGGGATCGTTCTTCAAAGGGAATATTCCCTTCCCGGAGTTTTGTTTTGAGGGTTTCCCGGTTTGCATTTTCGGCGCCCGGGAGCAGTACGGCCTGCCCGGTAAGCGGGGCCAGGGGGAACATCAATATAAAAAAAAGACAAAATCCGGGCCTGAATTTGAAATATCCCACGGCTCAAACATAGTGTCTCCGGCGTTCATGATCAAGGCGGTAAATCCGTTCCCCTCGACAAATGACCCCAAGCAAAGTATTATTATAATGATGGAGCAGGAAATGGGAAACGGGGAATTGGGAAGAAGCTTGCAAAGGGGAAAACTATTCCTTACTCCTTCCTCATTACCCATTATTTTTTTGGTCCTTGCCGCCGCCCTTGCCGCATCCTGTTCCCGGTCGGAACCCCGGATTCCCTTCGGCTTTATTGAGCTGGTTTACTACCAGGAGAGCCGGGGGCCAGTGGAACGGTTTTCCTTTTTTGTCATCTCCGAGGATGACAACGGGCTTGAAAATCTTGCGGATCTGCGGCTCTACCATGATCGGGAGGGGCTGCGGTGGATATTAAATTCCGATGACTGGGTAAGCTATGAAAGCGAAGGTCAAACCTGGATTGGGAGCCGGAGCATCGCCATGTCGGGGGACGATACCCTGCCGCGGGGCCAGTACCGGGCGGTGCTGGTGAACAAGGGGGGTGAAAAAACAGAACGGACCTTTACCTTCGACGCCCCTGAAAACAACCGCTTCCCCTTCCCCCGTTTGAGCGTGACCGAGGGCCAATACCAGGCCGATTCAAAGTACCCTGAAAATAAATTTATCTGCTATGACGAGCAGGGGAATTTTATCAAAACCATTCCCCTGGGGAATCTCGCAGGCGGTATTTCCGAACTGGACATCCCTTCGAGCGTTAGGACCGTCGCCCTTTGGGCGGATGATCCCGAATATTTCACCTCGGCCTTAACCGATATGGTTTCTATCCAGGGGGGAACCTCGGCCCAAGCTTCCCAAAGGGAAGCAGGCCCCGGCGGGGGTTCCCGGTAGGTTTGCATTTATGTATGGAATAAAAAGTTACGTCATCCGTGCGGGACGGATGAGCGATGCCCAGAAGCGCTCCTACGATACCCTGTCGTCCAGGTTCTGTATTCCCTTTGTGCCTGATGTCAATTACAATCACTGTTTTGGAAACGAAAATCCCGTAACCATCGAAATCGGTTTTGGTATGGGAATTGCCACCGCCATGATCGCCGAAGCAAATCCGCAGAAAAACTATTTAGGACTGGAAGTTCACAAGCCGGGGATTGGGCGGCTCCTCTGGGAAATTGAAAAGCGGAATCTGCAAAACATACGCATCATTGAACACGACGCGGTTGAAGTTCTTGAAACATTGATACCCCCGAATTCCGCAGCGGGGTTTCACATCTTTTTCCCCGATCCCTGGCCGAAAAAGCGGCACCACAAACGGCGGCTCATCACCCGGCCCTTTACGGACATGATCGCAGAAAAACTAAGGGGTGGCGGATACCTCTACATGGTCACCGACTGGGAGGATTACGGGAATTGGGCCCTTGCCGAACTTTCCGCCACACCTGGCCTCTGTAATCCGCACGAAGGGGGCGGCTTGGGCGGTTTCGCCCCGCCCCAGGAATGGCGGCCCCGCACAAAATTTGAGCAAAAGGGAATAAATAAAAAACATGAAATTAGGGAACTGTATTTTGTTAAGGAACAGTAATGAAGCGTGAAGAAGGACGGATTGCAGCCCTTGAGCGGCTGATACAGAAATATCAGAAATCCTATTACGATGGGGAGGCGGAGGTTTCCGACGCCGAATTCGATCTCCTCTGGGATGAGTTAAGCATTCTGGACCCGGCCAATTCCCTTTTTACCGAAGTGGGGGCGGACAATACCGATGGCTTTCCCAAGGCAAAGCACCTCATTCCCATGGGGAGCCAGGATAAGGCTGCGAACCCGGAAGAGTTCCGCGCATGGGCGGAAAAAACCGCCCCCGCAGGCTTTCTTGTCCAGTACAAGCTTGACGGGGCAAGTCTGGAACTGCAATACGAAAAGGGTAAACTTGTCCGCTCCGTCACCCGCGGGGACGGGAGCATCGGAGATGAAATTACCCCCAACGCCCGGCGCATGACCGGGGTGCTTTCCGGCCTGGATGTCCCTTTTACCGGGGGTGTCCGGGGTGAAGTGGTAATGACCCACGAAATCTGGCGCTCCAAATACACGGAAAAGGCAAACTGCCGGAACGCCGCCAACGGAATCATGCGCCGCAAGGACGGTCTTGGCTGTGAGGACCTCCGCCTTATTACCTACGATGTTTCCGCCCCCGGGGATGACGGTTTTTTCAGGGATGAAAAAGAAAAGATCGCATGGCTTAAAAAACGGGGTTTTGAAGTTACGGAGACAAGGGAATTTTCCACCGCCGATGAAATTATTGATTACCGCAGTAAAGTTGCGGCCATGCGGGATAAGCTCCCGGTGGACATCGACGGCCTCGTGGTAAAGGACCCGGACACCGACATGGCGGACCTGAGGCGTTCCCGGCCGGAAAAACAAATCGCCTTCAAGTTTGAACTGGAAACCGCATTCAGCATACTCCGCGCCGTTGAATGGAGTGAATCCGGCGCCACCTATACCCCCATCGGCGTGGTGGACCCGGTGCGGATCGCGGGGACCACGGTTCAGCGGGCCAACCTCAATAACCCCGACATGATCCGCGCCATGGGCCTTGAGATAGGCTCCGCGGTGCGGGTGGTGAAGCGGGGGGAGATCATCCCCAAAATCGAAGGGCTGGCGCCGGATGGCGCACTGAGCGCAGAATCCTTACCAAAAGAAAAAACAGCAATACTGTTTCCCAATACCTGCGGAGTCTGCAATACGCCCCTGGTGGACGGCGGTACCCGGCTCTACTGCCCCAACCCGGACTGTCCCAAACGGCTCCTTCACCGGCTTGAAAAATGGGTCACCGTGCTGGATATCCGGGAGCTGGGGGACAAACTTATCCGTCAGCTTTTCGACAGGGAACGGGTGCGCCAAATCCACGAACTCTATACGTTAAAGGCGGAGGAACTTGCGGAATACGAGCGCATGGGGGAACTTTCCGCCGCCAAGGTGGTCCGCCATATCAGTACCAGGCGGGAACTTTCCCTCGTGGCCTTTGTGGCGGGTTTTGATTTTGAAGGGGTGGGGGAGACCATCATGGAGAAGGTGGCCCTCGCCGGCTTTAACACCCTGGAAAAAATCCGCGCCGCCTCCACAGAGGAAATTGCCGCTGTCTACGGCCTGGGGGAGATCACCGCCGCCGCCATCGTTCAGGGGCTTAAGGAAACTGCCGCCGAAATGGATCAGGTGCTTGCGGCGGGGGTCATCAGTATCGCCGCTCCCCCGGCGGAAGACGCCCAGCCCCTGCGTGGAAAATCCTTCTGTTTTACCGGGGAACTCACTTCCATGAAGCGCAGCGAAGCTGAGGAAAAGATAAAGGCATTGGGAGCCCAGGCAAAATCCTCGGTGGTAAAGGATCTGTCCTTTTTGGTAACCAATGATCCCGAATCGGGCTCAGGGAAAAATAAAAAGGCACGGGATTTAGGGATACCGATTATAGATGAAGAACAGTTTCAAGCCATTCTCTCTGATCCGGCAAAGGCCGGGGAATACCGTGATACTGTTACCGAAGCCGGAAAAGCGAATCAGGGGGAATTATTTTGAATCATCATCACCATAAGGAACGGGAAAAATTTTCATCACAGTTTGGGCAGATCATGGCCATGGTGGGCAGCGCCGTGGGGCTGGGGAACATCTGGCGTTTCAGCTATATCCTGGGGATCAACGGCGGCGGTGCTTTTCTGCTGATTTACATCCTCTGCGTAGTGCTGGTGGGAATTCCGGTGCTGATTTCCGAATTGAGTGTGGGCCGCAGCAGCGCCCTAAGCTCCTTCAACGCATACAAAAAACTGGCCCCCGGGTCCGCCTGGATTTTACCCGGCGCTTTAGGGGTTCTTGGGGCTACGGTGATCCTGGGTTACTATCCGGTGGTGGCAGGCTGGGCCCTGGGCTATGTGTTTGAAAGCCTGTTCAACTGGAATGCCGTGACAACCAATACGGAGCTGGCCTTCACGGTTTTTTCTTCGGGGTGGAAGGCCTGGACCTTTGCCGCCATTGCGCTCTTGGCCACCGTACTGGTCCTGCTCCGGGGGGTCACTGCGGGTATCGAAAAGAGCAACAAAATTTTGATGCCCCTCCTGGGTTTAATTCTGATCGTCCTGGTCGTCCGTTCCCTCACCCTGCCCGGCGCCGTCAAGGGGGTGGAATTTCTCTTTGTTCCGGATTTTTCCAGGCTGGGGATCAACGGCATATTGGACGCCCTGGGGCATTCATTCTATTCCCTCAGTTTGGGGATGGGGATCATGATCACCTATGCGTCTTATATGAAAAAAGAGTCAAACCTGGCGGAGGCCACGGTGGTCATTGTTACCATGGACACCCTGATCGCCCTGCTCGCGGGGCTCGCGATTTTTCCGGCGGTATTCGCCCTGGGGCTCAACCCCGGACAGGGCGCGGGGCTTGCCTTTGTGACCCTCCCCGGCGCCTTTGCCCAAATGCCCGGAGGCCGGTTTTTTTCCGCCCTCTTCTTCCTGCTCCTCTTTATCGCGGCACTCACTTCGATCATGAGCCTGATGCAGGTACCTATTGCTTTTCTTGAGGATGAATGGAAAATGTCAAAACGCAGGGCGCTGCTGATCGTCTGTGTATTGCTCTTCATCATTGGCACACCGGCGGTCCTGTCTTTTGGCCCCCTTGCGGACAGGCTGATTTTTGGGTTTACCTATTTTGATTTACTCGACAAATTTGCAAACAACATCCTGCTTCCCGTCACCGCATTTTTAGGCGCCCTTTTTATTATCTTCCGTTTCGGCCTGGCCGCTTCAACGGAGGAATTCTTAACCGACGCAAAAAATCAGCGCAGCATCCTGGGCCGGCTCTATCCCTTTGCGGAAAAATACATCGTACCCATTGCTATCGCGCTGATCCTCCTGCACGCCACCGGGCTGTTTTCGTAAGTGATAATAAGAGATAAGGGTTCATGATGACCGATTCCCTCATGCAAAAACTCATCTCCACCAATCTCCCCCTGGTCCCGTATCTTGATGGTCTCTGCGCCGCTCTGGCGAAAAGAGGCGCATTGGTTATCCGCTCCGATCCCGGCAGCGGTAAGTCTACTCTGGTTCCCCTGGCATTACTGGCAAAGGATACATTGGCGGATAGGTCAGGCGGCGGTAAGCCGGGCAAAATTCTCATGCTGGAACCCCGCCGGGCGGCAGCCTTGGGGATCGCATCCCGCATGGCGGAACTTGCCGGTGAATCAATCGGAGAGCAGGTGGGCTATGCGGTGCGGCTTGAACGGCGGGTTTCGGCGCGCACCCGGATTGAGGTGATCACCGAGGGGCTCCTGGTACGGCGGCTGCAGAACGATCCCGGGCTTGCGGGGGTGTCCACCGTCATCTTTGATGAATTTCACGAACGTTCCGTTCATACCGACCTTTCCCTCGCCCTGGTGATGGATCTGCGCCGCATGGGCTCCCCGGTCAACATCGTGGTCATGTCCGCCACCATGGACGCCGCCGCGGTTGCCGCCTTTATCGGCGCCCAAGGCGGACCTTTGCAAGGCGGAGATCCGCAAGGCGGGGATCCGCAAGGCGGACCTTCGCCCGTGATCGACTGTCCCGGCCGGGTATTCCCGGTCAAAATCGAGTACCGGCCCATTCCGTCAAATCAGAGGAATTCTTCTGCGGGGATTTTGTCCGGGGGTAAGGGCGGGATTGTGCCCCTGGGGAAGGCCGCCGCCGATGCCCTGGCGGATATCCTTGATGACAGTATTACTGCGGAGGATGGTAATGTGCTGGTGTTCCTTCCGGGCCGCCGGGAAATTGATGACGCCCGTTCCGCATTAATTGGCGCCGGTTTTGATCGTAATTTTGAGGTGATGAGCCTTTACGGTTCCCTGCCCCTTGAAGTACAGCGGCGGATCCTTTCCCCCAACAGTAATACTGTGCGGCGAATAATCCTGTCCACCAATGTAGCGGAAACGGGGCTTACCATTCCGGGGGTCACCCTGGTGGTGGATTCGGGCTTTGCCCGGATAGAGCGCTACCATGTGCCGAGCGGCATGAACCGGCTGAGCCTGGAACCCATCAGCCGCCAGAGCGCGGAACAGCGGGCGGGCAGGGCAGGGCGGCTCATGCCGGGGCGCTGTATCAGGCTTTGGGCGGAAAACGACCTCCGCCCGGCGGAAACCGATCCCGAAATCAGGCGTACCGATCTTTCTTCCCTGGTACTGGACTGCCTCCTTTGGGGGGTTAAAAACCGGGAGGACCTTCCCTGGCTTGAAGCGCCCCCTGCCGCCTCCTGGGACAGGGCACGGGAACTTCTTGTCGAATTAGGGGCCATTGACGGTGAAGGCCGGCCCACGGCGCAGGGCAGGGAAATGGCGGGCCTGGGCCTGGAAGTCAGGCTCGCCATGCTCTGCATTGCAGGCCGTGAGCAGGGCTCCGCAAATCTGGGCTGTGCCGCCGCAGCACTGCTGTCGGACCGGGACGGCTCCGGCCTTGGGCAGGAGCCGGATTTTAGGCTGCGGCTCTCGATTTTGCGCGGCGCCGACCCAGCCAAAAGTGAAAGCGCAGCCTGGCTTAAGCGGACCAGGGATACTGCGGCGGATCTCCTCAAACGGCTTGGTCAGGGGCGGAAAACAAATGATCCCCTGTTCTCCTGGACCGTGGAAGAGGAAACAGACGCGGGGGAACTCCTGGGAAGCGCCTTCCCCGATCGGATAGCAAAACGCCGGGACCTGCCGACGGCGGGCAGACGGGGCGGTATCGAAGGTGTTTTTCGTTTCAGTTCCGGCCGTGAAGGCCGCCTTGAGGGGCCGCTGGCCGCATCGGAATGGATCACCGCCGCAGAAGTTGACGCCGGGGAACGGATGGGCCTTATCCGGCTTGCCGCTCCAATCTCCGAAAAGACCGCCCTTGAAATTTTAAAAACACAGATCACTATTGAAAGCCGTATCGAATGGAAGGGCCTTGTCCCCCGGAGTATCGCAGCAAAACAGGCGGGCCGGATTCCCCTTGGGGAAGAAAAACGCCGCAGCCTGCGGAAGGAAATTGTTCCCGCCCTGCCGGAATTTCTCAAAACTGAAGGGATCGACATTCTCCCCTGGGAGGAGAACGACGCCGGGCGGCTCCTTGAACGGATACGGTTTTTTGCAAACAGTAATACTGTCGACAGCAGTACTGCCGATGTGTCAATAGTATTACTGTGGACCGATGAGGCCCTCATCAATGATGCTGCGGAATGGCTTGGGCCCTTTGTGTGGGACGGCGTGGAAGGCGGCGGCCCCATCATTACCGGCAGGGGCCTTGCGGACGCCCTCGCCGCACGGCTGGGCTGGGATGTAAAAAATGAACTGGACCGTCTGGTCCCCGAATATTTCAAACCCCCAAAGGGACGACCCCGGCTTATCGATTACAGCTCCGGGGAGCCGGTTCTGCGGATACGCTTACAGGATGCCTTCGGCATATCATCGGCCTGTGAAATTTGCTCGACCCCTATTGTGTTTCATTTACTGTCCCCCGCGGACAGGCCCATTCAGGTAACCCGTGACCTTCCCGGCTTTTGGAAGGGCTCCTACGCGGAAGTACGCAAGGAAATGCGGGGCCGCTATCCGAAACACCATTGGCCTGAATTTCCGGCTACTTGATACCGGTTTACATTCTTTTAATGTTTACAGAGTACCGGCTGCCCTCAGCACCACGCTCTTCCACATCCAGACCACCGGTCCCCGTTTTATCCGGTCCCGGATGAGTTCTTCTATGCGGACAAAATCTTTTTTTTTCAGTTTTTTACCCATAAAGGCCCCCCAGCGGGAATGGTCCTGATCGAACCATGCGGATAAGTCCCGTTCGGTGATGAGCCGTTCTTCCTTTTGGTCTAAATTGGTCAGGGTCACGGTGAAACCCGCATCCTCAAAGGCCGCCAGCAGGGTGCCGCCGTCCCAGGTCCAGGGGCCGGCTGTTTCGGCAAAGAACGATTCCTCTGCTCTTTGCAGGGTTTCTACCAGTTCCCTGTCGGCATCGGTCTTGGCGCCGGCGGCGGACTTGCCGGCGCCCGGCGCATCACTGCCTGAACCGGCGGCCAATATTCGGGAGATCCGTTCGCCCAGAGGGGGAGGGGACTGGAGGAGGACCAGGTCGCCATCGGGGGCAAGGAGCCGCCGGCTTTTTTCGGCAAAGGTTTTGAACACTTCGACAGGGGCAGCGCCGGTAAGGCTGCCGCCGTCTGCGGCTTTGCCATGGCCTGCGGTCCTGCCGCTTAAAAGTTTCCGCCAGGGTTCACGGGCAAAGATGTGGTCAAAGATACCGGTGGAAAACCATTCTTCCGCCTGGGCCGGTTCCGGGAGCATCCCCGTGGGGCTGACGGCGATTTGGGGCTGTTCAATTTCGTCCAGGGTCGCCGCGTAGCCAAGGAGGGTGTCCCGGCTCGCGTCATTGTCCACCAGGGCGGCGGTGAGCCCCTCGGGGCTGCGGCGGAGGCTTTCCCAGAGGAGGAGGCCGTCGTTGGCGGCGGCGATGAGGATGCGGTCATGGCCCCGGATGAGGGATTGCCCCAAAATGGCTTCCCGGTCGGAGAGGAGCAGGCTGCTGCGCCCCGATTCCAGCCGCTTGAACCAGCCTTCCCGGCCCTTGGATACCGCAGACCAGGTGAGGACCTCCCCGTCCCCGGCGGAAAGGCCATTCCCGCTCGCGCCGTCCCCATGGGCCCCGTCCCCGCCCGCGCCCAGTATGATGGCCGCCTGAAGCTCCCGTTTCCGCAGAACCTCTTCCCGGATTTTGCCTTCGTAGCCCATCCGGGAGGGCATGTAGAAGATCTTCCCCATCAGGGCCGAAGGAAGGTACTGCTGGGCCGCCCAGTGGTCCCGGTAGGCGTGGGGGTAGGCATAGCCCTCCCCGTGGCCGAAGCTGTCCCCGTCCCGGCTGGCGTCCCGCAGGTGGTTGGGCACCTCGGCGTCCTCCTTTTCCACCTCCTTCATCACATCGAAGAAGTTCAGGGTGGTATTGGATTTGGGTGCCGTGGCAAGGTAGAGGCAGGCGTGGATAAGGGGGAAGTTGCCTTCGGGGAAGCCGATGCGGTCAAAGGCTTCGGCGCAGGAGATCACCACCGCCAGGGCATGGGGGTCCGCGAGGCCCACATCCTCACTTGCCAGAATGATCATTCTACGGAAGATGAAGCTGGGGTCCTCCCCGGCGCGGATCATCTTGGCAAGCCAGTAGAGGCTGCCGTCGGGGTCGCTCCCCCGGACGCTTTTGATAAAGGCGCTGATGGTGTCGAAGTGGTAGTCCCCGTCCCGGTCGTAAAGCAGGGCCCGGCGCTGGATACTCTCCTCGGCGGCCTCCAGGGATACCCGGATTTCGGCGCCCTCCGGTGGCGGCCAGTGGGCAAGACCCGTGGCGGCGTCGGCTTCCGGGGGAAGCGAAGTTTCAATGGCCAGTTCCAGGGCATTAAGGAGGCTCCGGGCGTCGCCCCCGGCAACTTCCACCAGGTGATCCAGGGCCCCCTCTTCAAAACTGACCTGCCACCTGCCGTAGCCCCGCTCTTTGTCCGCAAGGGTGCGGCGGGCAGTTTCCTTGAGGTCCTCCGCCCTAAGGGGCTTGAGCTGGAAGACCCGGCTGCGGCTGACCAGGGCCCGGTTTACCTCGAAAAAGGGATTTTCCGTGGTGGCCCCCACCAGAATTACGGTGCCATTTTCCACCCAGGGGAGGAGGGCGTCCTGCTGGGCCTTGTTCCAGCGGTGGACCTCGTCCACAAAAAGGATGGTCCGCTTGCCGTAGAGCCTGCGCCGTTCGTCGCTGCGGTCGATAGCCTCCCGGATATCCTTGATACCTGACAGCACCGCGTTGAGGCTTTCAAAGGCCGCCCGGGTGGTGTTGGCAATAACCCGGGCCAGGCTGGTTTTACCCGTCCCCGGAGGTCCGTAAAAGATGATTGAAGAGAGTCGGTCCGCCTGAATGGCCCGCCTGAGGAGCCTTCCCGGCCCCACGATGTGGTCCTGTCCGATAATATCTTCCAGGGTTCGGGGCCGCATCCGGTCCGCCAAGGGACCTTGGTCCCCGGCTGAACCCGGAGACTGCGCCCCCTGGGCCGTAAAAAGGTCGCTCATCGATAGTTTAGGGCAGACACCCTATTCTTCGGCATTCCACTGCCATTCCCCGTCCCGGGACCGGTATGACCAGACCCCGCTGTTAGTTTCTTTCCTGGATGTACCGGTACCCTGGACCGCCGCAAAGAGAGTACCGTCAGGGGCCTGAAAGAGATGATTTACCGGACGGGAACCAATGGTAGTATCATATTTGTCTTCCCCCCCGGTTTCAATACTGGAAAAATCACCGGTACCCGGTTTTTGCTGCGTCGGGTTTCCGGGCAGATTTCCGCTGTTGGATAATACAATTTCCCGGTACCCGTAGGTGGTGCCGGAATATCCGATGGGTGGCATAATCCCCAGCAGGAGCAGGTTTTGTGTGGGATCATCCAGGTTTTTCCACAGGGCAATGGCTCCGGTCATAATTTGGCCGGTGGAAGCTTCTTTAGTGGCAGTAGTGGTAGTGACCCTGAGTATATCCCCATTCCGGGCCACCGCAACAACATCGGTGCCTGCCTTTATAAGCCCCATGATTTCGCTTCCCCCGCCTGTGACAGACTGCGGAGTCGCCGTTAAACTGGAAAGGTAATAGATACCGGCCCCATTGGTGGAAAGGTAGTACTCAGTCCCAGATTTAACCGCCCCGGTAAGGCGGGCGGTTCCGGCTTTGGCAAGTCCGGCAGTACCACTATCGGCAACATAAAAAATGGCGAATTTATCCTTTTGATTCGGATCGTCCGCCCGGTTCCAGCCGGAAACAAAAACGGCATCCCCGGCTCCGTAAATTGACTGAAGAGAGAAGTACGCCGCCCCGCTGCCATACGTAATGGACACACCTGCCCAGAAAGTTCCATTAAACCTGTGCAGGCCGCTGCTGGTGAGGGCATAGAGGTAGGTGTTCGTGGCGGCCAAAGCTTTAATTTCCCCGCCGGGATTAGGCGGATTGCTCCAGCCGCCATCATAGCGATAAAGGGCGGACAAATTGGCCACATAGACATCCCCGGTAAGGGGAGGGAATCGAACAAAATTTGTGGGAACCCCCTTGATCCGGGGCTCACGGGGTTCTACCGCAGTGGAAATCTTGAAAAAGATATGGTCCTGATTACAGGATATAAAAAGGAGGGACAGCAGCAGGAAACATGCCATGCCTCTTAATGAAATATGTTTAACCGGGTTCTTTTCCATCGTTCATTTCCTCAACATTAAAAGTGATAACGGGCCGAAAGGGTCGCTTCAAAGAAATTGCCATAGACCGACTTTGATCTGTCTTTGGGAGTCTGGGGGATCCACCACCATGCGGTATTGAGCCCAAAGGACCAGTCTGCATTAAACCGGAAGAAGGCCGATGCGGTTGATTTGAGAAAGAAACCCGCATAATTAAAATCAAGGAGTTTTTGGGGCGCAAACCCCAGGCCAAGGGCGAGGGGAAACTCAAAACGCTTGATCACAAACTGATACCCGACTCTGGCGGTGATAGGAACGACATACAGCATGTCCTTTCCCCTGGTGCTGGCAAACATCCCCTGTATTTCGGCGCCCACAAAAATATGGGAATTAAGAAAATAGCTATAGGAAAGGGAACCGGTTCCCCCCACTTTGATCTGTCCCACCCCCGCAAAGAGGACGTTCCTGGACTTTCCTCTAAAAACCATGGGAATAGTCACCCCCGCCGACATCATAAAGATTTGATCTCCCCGGGAATAGAGGCCGGGCGCATAGCCTCCCCAGTCCGACTCGATAGGGATATCCTCATTATAATCCGGTTCTTCCCCTTCCTCTTGGGCATGAATGGGTACAGTCCATACCGCCAAAAATAATATACATAAAAAGGCCCATGCCCTTTGCATAAAATACTCCTCTATAAATAATAACAATAAGTACAACAAATGTCCGCTATCAAGGGTTACCGCGGGAATCTGCGGTTCCGGTACGGCCTGCGGCCCCGTCTTCAAGGGCAAGGTACTGCAGCAGGATGGGATATTTGGTTAAGAGTTCGCCGTACCGGGCCAGCTCGTCAAAGCGGAACCGGGAATCGAACTGTTTTCCCGCCTCCGCGCCTATTCCGGCGCTTAAATATTCCCGCTGTTTCGCAAGAAAGTCTTCGTAAATAGAGCGGCTCTGCCGGTAAAGGGCAAAATCGGGGAATATCGCCGCGGGAATACGGCAGGAAAGGTTCTCAATTTGAGGAAAAGCCCTTTTGATCGCGTCTTCCAGCGCGGGACTGCGTCCTGAACCAAGTATCGATTGGATTTCCCCTTCATTTTCCCCCAGAATTTCCAGTTGGGAGCGGATAAAAGCTTCGACATCGGCGGCCAGGCCCTCTTCAAAGGCTGCCAGATCATCCTGGCCGGCAAGATTTTTTTCTGAAACAAGGGAAATCAGCGCATCGGCCCTGATATTAAAGGAGACATTTGCGGATACTTCGTAGGAAAAATCCGCATTAAGAGAGGAAAAGGCGGCGTACACATCCCCCGAAGGCAGGCTGCCCCGGAATGTGAGGGTTTTTTCTATCCGATCCGGGGTAAAAACCTGAATAGTCACATTGGTAGGAATCAACTTGTACCATACCCAGCGGAATTCCCCTTCCCGGATGAGCCTTTCATCCAGACCGTGGGTCTTTGACCTCAGCACCCCATAGGAACCGGACGGAACCGTAAGCTGGGCCCACCCGAGAAAAAACCCGGCGCCACCCAAAATCAAAAGAATAATAAGACCTGCGAAAAATTTCTTCATGTCACCTTCCTGACAACATCGCCGAATAAAATTGCAATTTAAAACACTCTTCTATATGATTATCATAACACGGAGTGCCGCGGATGAACATATCCCCCCAGGGGAAAAAACCTATTGTCCTTACCCTGCTGAAAGGGGCCGCCCTTTTTCCCTTTGGGGTCTGCCTCCTTTCGGTATTTTTATACATTGCCGGAACCAGGCAGGAATTTATGGACAGTACCCAGCTGCTGCTGATCCATGGGGCCATGCTGAGCGGCCTCCTTTCGGCGGTCCTGTCCTTTTACGGGATAATTGCGGACCTTGTCTATCTTATTAGCCGCCGTCCATCCCGTTTGGTCTATCTCTGGGGCATTGCCGGCTATCTTTGTCTGGGTCTGACCGGGGGGCTTATTGCGGTTCTGGGGACCCTTCTTACCGCCATAGCAGGAGGAAACGTATCATGATTGGAGAAAAACGACTCCATGCCCTCCGGGGGGCCGTCCAATGCCGCAATGAAGCAGGGGATATCGGCCTCCAGGTAAGCGCCCTCTACGACGAGCTGCTCAGGGCAAACAACCTTGCCGAAGGGGACATCGTGTCCCTCGTTTTTTCGGTTACCCCCGACCTCGACGCCCAAAACCCCTGCGCCGCCCTGCGCCGATCCGGCCGCGCCCCCGATTTAGCCCTCTTCGCAGTCCAGGAAGCCGCCGCCCAGGGCAGCCTGCCCCGCACGATACGGGCCCTTATCCACTGCTACCTGGACGTCGGCGCCATCCCCCGTCACATCTACCGCAACGGCGCGGAGGTCCTGCGCCCGGACCGAAGCATCGGGACGGATCATACTGCTTGACGAAATAAGCCCTTCCCGCTATATTACATTTAGTTCAAAAGCGCCGTCTTAGCTCAGATGGTAGAGCACTTGACTTGTAATCATGAGGTCTTCGGTTCGATTCCGAAAGACGGCTGGGCCGAGATTGGCGGTGAAAAGACCGGCGTAAAAACCGGGTTGTTTGAGTTTTTAAGGGGAGTTTCCCGAGCGGTCAAAGGGGGCAGACTGTAAATCTGTTGGCTCAGCCTTCGTAGGTTCGAATCCTTCACTCCCCAATTCTTTACGTAGTAAGGAATTACGTAATTTCTACCGGATGAACCGGCGATATTACTCCAAATCATCTTTAGAAAGAATCTTTAGAGACTTTCAAAGAGAGGAGTTATGCGCCGGTTTTATCTTTTTACAGGCAAGAGCGGGAAGTATTACGCTCAAATCATGGACCCCCAAACGGGGACGGTCGTAGTTACCCGGTCAACCCGGACAAAAAACAGGGACGAGGCGGCAATTATAGCCGGGGAATGGCTTAAAAACGGCCTACCCGTGGCCCGTGTAAAGGCCGCCCGGCGGACCGTGGAAGTTGAGGGCGGGCTTAAAAACATCCTGCAATACGCCCCTTGGGTCGTTTGTCGAGAGGAATATGATTTATTGCACCGCCAGTCGGCGGTGCGACGCCATCCATCGAGAAAACTCCTGATCTGGACCCGGCGGCAGCGCTTCAAATTGCCGATACCCTCCGGCGTAGGGGGCTTATCAGCTTCCCCGTGATAAAAGCCGTGAAGGGAAACCGGGATTTTGGCGAATTCTTAAAGGAATTTTGGGACTGGGATCGTTCCCCCTATATCCGGGAAAAAGTAGGCCGGGGGTATAAAATGGGCAAACGCCATGCCCAGGAAAGCGGGAACCGCATAGCCCGGAACTGGGGACCCTATTTTAAAGGCCGCACCCTGGACACCATCACCCGGGAGGATGTAAAGAATTTCTCCCTATGGCTGGGGGAAACCAAAAACGATAAAGGCGAAAAGTACTCAGCCAATTATCTGAATGCCATTTTGATTGCCGGCTTCACCCCACTTAAATGGGCTGCCGCTGAAAAGATCATCCCTGTTGACCCCACCGAAGGGCTGCTCAGGTTTTCAGGGAGTATCAAGAAGCGTGGAGCATTGACGGCTTAAAGGCTCCAAAGACAAACGAGGAACGCCGGGCGATCCTGCTGCCGGAAATCCGGGCAGAACTGCTTGCCCTCTTGCAAAGCAACCCCCACCAGGGCGGGGACCGGTTTATTTTCTACAGTACCCGCCCCGATGCGCCCCTTAGTGAAAATATGCTTATCCGGGGCTTACATGAGGCAATCGAAAAATTGAATGAGCAGTTTGAAAGCGAAGGCCGGACAGAGGAAAGAATAGACCAGAAAGGGCGGAACATTGTATTCCACAGCTGGAGGCACTACTACAGCGCCCGTATGCTGGACAAGGCAGAGGCGGCGGAGATCATGCGGATAACCGGGCATAAAACAAAGGCCGTTTTTGATGAATATGCGGATCACATCGAAGCCGAAAACCTTGAAAAAATGGGCAAAGTAGCCGCCGAGGTTTTTGAGAATATCGTCAAGTTTCCCGTCAAGAAGGGGGCATAGTTTTTCATTTAAGGACTTGATCAGGGCCTTATTCAGCACAACTCCTTTTCCTTCACGACGGCTTATCCGCCTCGTATTCCACCAGCAAATCAATCAGCTTTAGCGCATATTCCTGGGCCTTGGCGTCCAGTTTTTTGAAATTCCGGGTAATCTGTTCCAGCCTGAAATCATCGAATTTGTCAAACATATCGCCGGTTCCCGTTTTAAGCCATTCCTCACTTACCCCATAGGTCATGGAAATGCTACTGATCATACGGTCGTTTACTTGGCGCTCATTTCGCTCAATATGGCCCTGATAGGTTTTGCTGATTTTTATACCCGCCGCAAACTGTTCCTGTGTATGCCCCAATGCCTGACGGACTTCGCTGATTCTTTGGTTTACCGTATGGTCAAATCGTAACACCGGAGCCTTCCTAAAGCCAATAATACCTAAAACAGGGCCATTACGCAAGCAAACAGCGCCGCCGGGCTGAATAAAGGCTTTCAAAAACCAAGAATCTACATTTATGTAGGTTTTATATGATTTCGTAAAAAATTCCAATGATTGACAAAATACCTCATTGGAGTTTATTATGGCTCCTATGCTTCCTTAAAATATCCTCTATGGATGGAGATGTTCCAAATAAAGGCGGGACCATGACGGATCGGGAAAAACACTTATTTATTCATATTTTCAAATTGAGCGGTGAGGCAAGGAATCTCGTAAACTACGCTGTCGGAAAATTGGCGGAGAAAAAAAGTTCCGAAATACTTGCAGTGCCTTCCGGAACCCCTCCGGTGAAAGGGAAACAGGCCAGAAAAACCGTTTAAGGGGAAAACATGAAGAAGATGGTACTGGCGATAACCCTGCTCATGCTGCTCTTCACGGCCTGTACCGGAAAAACCAGCGCTCAAGGCCAGGGGAGTACCCCGGAGGCCGCCGCTTCGTTTCTGGATAGCGGTAATGCGTATTACAAGAAGGGTGATCTGGATAAGGCGATAGCGGACTATACCCAGGCGATCAGCATCGATCCCAAAAGTGCCATTGCCTATACCAATCGTGGTAATGCATATTACGACAAAGGGGAGTTTGATTCGGCGATAGCGGATTATACCCAGGCGATCAGCATTGATCCCAATGATGCCAGAGCCTACATCGAGCGTGGTAGTGCGTATGACGACAAGGGTGATTCAGATCGGGCGATAGCAGATTACATCCACGCAATCAAGCTTAATCCCAATGCTGCCAGGGCCTATATTGAGTGCGGTATTGCGTATTCCAGGAAGGGCGATATAGATAGGGCTATAGTACACTTTACCCAGGCAATCGGTATTGATCCCAAGAATACCAGGGCTTATATCGAACGTGGTAATGCCTATGACAATAAGGGGGATACCGGCCAGGCCATAGCAAACTATACCCAGGCAATCAACATTGATCCTAATTATGCCAGAGCCTATAGCGAGCGTGGCATTGCGTATTCCCGGAAGGGTGATACAGATCAGGCCATAACAGACTATACCCAGGCAATCAGCCTTAACCCCAATTATGCCGCTGCCTATTCCGGTCGTGGAAGTGCGTATGCCAATAAGGGGGAGTGTGACAAGGCTATAGCGGATATTACCCGGGCACTTGGTATTAATCCCAATAATGCCGCTTATTGGTTCAATCGTGGTCTTACATATGACGACAAAGGTGATCCGGACAACGCAATAGTAGACTGGACCCAGGCAATCAGGCTTGAGCCTAATGTTGCCGGGGCCTATATCAATCGCAGTATTGCGTATGCCAACAAAGGCGATTTAGACAAGGCAATAGCGGATTTTACCCAGGTAATTACGCTTGAGCCCAATTATGCTGCCTGGGCCTATACCAGCCGTGGTCGTGCGTATGGCGACAAAGGCGATTTAGACCAGGCGATTAAGGACTACACCGAAGCAATCAGCATTGATCCCAATAATGCCAGTACTTATAACAGTCGTGCTTTTGTGTATTTCAAGAAAGGTGATAATAATCAGGCAATGGCAGACTTGGATGTGGCATTAAAAATCGATCCGAACCATATCGATACATTAAACCATCGTGGTGATCTGTATTTCAAAATGGGCGATTACGGCCGGGCGATAACTGATTGGGAATCGGTACTGAAAATCGATCCGAATAATGCAGATGCAAAATGGTATATTGAAAGGGCACAGAAGGAACGGGGGCAGTAAAAGTGAATAAGGAGTATCGATAATGACAGAATTTACCCCAGGAACCAAAATCGGCCCAACCGAATGCGGCCATGCGGAGATAGATCGCAGTCGAAACTTGATGATAAGGCGATTAGTGTAGTTGAAGACGCAATCCACCGGGTGAATACGGTAAAAAAGGGTAAGAGGAGCTAGGGAAAACATGAAAGAGAAGCAAAGCCAAAATGCAAATGTATTGGGCAAGAAATATATATGGATTCTTGCTTCTCTTTTATTTCTCGGCTTATTTATTTTTATAGCGAACATCTCTAGTCTGTTGCCATTCGAGCAGCTTCCGGTTCAAATTGTTTCCGCTTGTCTGGAAGCTGTTGTAACGGCAATCATTACCGTTTTCCTGTTAAAAGCCCAGACAAACGAGCAAACAGAAGCGGAATTGGCCAAAGAGCGCTTTGCAGTTTTGTTCGCGAAAAAAACTGAAACCTATGATGCGTATATGAACGATCTGGTAGGAATTGCCAACAGAGGGACTATCACGAAAGAAGAATTTCTGAAACTGGTTGATGACTTAAACTTCAAGGTAGCGATGTATGTAAGTGATGAAATCAATGATAAAATTGCGGAACAGCTTGATATGATTGGGAATAACCATGACCCCAAGACCATCAAAACCGCCGTTTTTAATATAGCCCAGGAACTGAAAACAGACTTACGGGCTGTTCTATAGGAGTTTTTATGCCTACGATACATTGGGTGGAAGAAGCAGACAAAGAAGAAAAACGCAAACAACTTGAGGAAGAAATTCGCGACAAACTGGAAAAAGAAGCACCATCGGTTGTCACGTCAGACCCGTTGCCAAAAGCGGCCTCATTGGGGAGTACCCAAAACAAACCGGAACAAGCTGCCACCCACCCCACGATAAAGCTCACAAAGCGCAATGTCTTGATTGCGGCTGGTGCCGCGGCGGCAGTGGTAATCGTGGCGCTTGTTGTACTGATGGTTTCTCGTGGAACACAGCAACAAAGCCTGAATATCAATTTTATAGATGGCATAAGCTATTTTAATAAAGGAGCTTATGATGACGCGATAGCGGCATTTACCAGATCTATAGAGGTAAACCCGAAACACAGCGATTCGTATAGCTGGCGCGGCGTTTCGTATTCCAATAAAGGGCAAACAGATTTAGCCCTTGCGGACCAAAACACAGCGTTACGCCTGAATCCCAAGAATGGCCAAGCTTATAGCAGGAGGGGCATAAATTATGCCGCCAAAGGGCAAAAAGACTTAGCCATTACTGATTGTAAGAAAGCCCTGCAACTTACACCGAACGATAAATTTGTTTTGAATAATTGCGGCAATATCTATAATAGTTTGGGTGAATATGATATGGCGATACAAACCTATTCTAGGGCGATAGATATTGACCCGAATTTCATCGGTTTATACCCCAACCGAGGTGATGTTTATTTCACGAAAGGTGAATATGATTTGGCTATAGCGGATTATAATAGGGCGATAGAACTTGACCCGAATAATGCGGTAGTATACGCCAGCCGGGGCAACGCTTATTATATGAAAGGAGAATACGACCATGCAATATCGAATTCAAATAAAGCGATAGAACTTGACTTGAATAATGCCTTAGCATACGGCATCCGAGGTGGGGCTTATCATATGAAAGGCGAGTATGACCAGGCTATAGCGGAGTTAAGCAAAGCGATAGAACTCGAGCCGAATAATATTTTTGCATACAGTACCCGGGGCGAGGATTATAGAATGAAAGGTGAAACTGAAAAATCCATAGCAGATTTGAACAAAGCAATGGAGCTTGATCCAAATTATGCTCAGGGATACTTCACCCGTGGTGAATCCTATAGAGTGAACAATCAGTATGACCAAGCGATAGCGGAGTTAACCAGGGCAATAGAGCTTTACCCAAATTATATTCTTGCTTATGGCAGTCGAGGTGCGGCTTATGCCCAAAAAGGTCAATATGACCAAGGTATAGTGGATTTAGACAAAACACTGGAGCTTGATCCGAATAATGCTTTTGCATACTACTTTCGAGGCGAGGTTTATAGAGTTGAAGAGCAATACGATCAGGCTATAGCGGATGCAACCAAAGCGATAGAACTTAATCCGAATGATGCTGCCTCATACGGTAGTCGTGGGGAATCCTATCTCTGGAATAACCAATTAGACCAAGCCATAACGGATTGCAATAAGGCAATAGAACTTGAACCAAATTATACAGGTGCATATGCCGTTCGCGGGGTAGCATATAGTCAAAAAGGCGATAAAAATAGAGCCATTGCCGATTTGGAAAAGGCGATAGAGCTTGACCCAGATTATCAGTGGGCAAAAGACAAGTTAAAGGAAATTAGGGGAGAGTAAGGAGTTTTTATGCCGACAATTCACTGGGTTGAAGACAACGAAGAGGAAGAAAAGCGCAAGAAACTTGAGGAAGAAATCCGCGCAAAACTGGCACAAGAAGCGCAAGCAGTTGCCGAGGAAACGCCGCCACCAGCCTTTCCGGCAGATAAGCCGGAAGTGTCGCATACAGAGGGTGAGCAAGACACGTCCCCTACGGTGGGTACAGGCATCCCGGTTGCGCTGTCTAAGGCAAAGTTTACAAAGCGGAATATGCTTATTGCAGGGGCAGTGGTGGCGGTGATAATCGTCCTAATTGCTGTATGGTTAGTTAAGGGAAATTCACAGCAGCAAGGCCCGGATAAAAATTTCACAGATGGGATAACTTATTTTGATAAAGGCGCTTATGAAAACGCGATAACGGCATTTACAAAATCCATAGCACTGAATCCCGAACAAGGCGAAGCCTACAGCCGGCGCGGCCTTTCATATGCAAAAAAAGCCCAAATAGACTTGGCCCTTGCTGATTATGTTTGGCGTGATACTACATACTTCAAGGAAGACATAAAAGACTTAGCTCTTACCGATTGCAAGGAAGCTCTGCGGATTGTGCCGAACAATAAGGTTATTTTGGGTAATTGCGGCGATATTTATAAAATTTTTGGAGAATATGATACGGCCATACAGGCTTATTCCAAAGCCTTAGTGATTGATCCGAATTATGCTCAAGTCTACGCCAATCGGGGTGATGCGTATAGTATGACAGGCAAATACGACCAGGCTATAACAGATTTTAGTAAAGCGATAGAACTTGACCCAAATTATGTTTGGGCATACGCATGGCGGGGAAATGCTTATAACGATACCGCGATAAGCCAATACGACCGGGCTGTAGCGGATACAAGCAAAGCGATAGAGCTTGACCCGACTCTTGCTTATACATACGGAATCCGAGGTGCCTCATATCTCTTCAAAGGTGAATATGACCAAGCGATAGCGGAGTTAACCAGGGCAATAGAGCTTTACCCAAATTATATTCTTGCTTATGGCAGTCGAGGTGCGGCTTATGCCCAAAAAGGTCAATATGACCAAGGTATAGTGGATTTAGACAAAACACTGGAGCTTGATCCGAATAATGCTTTTGCATACTACTTTCGAGGCGAGGTTTATAGAGTTGAAGAGCAATACGATCAGGCTATAGCGGATGCAACCAAAGCGATAGAACTTAATCCGAATGATGCTGCCTCATACGGTAGTCGTGGGGAATCCTATCTCTGGAATAACCAATTAGACCAAGCCATAACGGATTGCAATAAGGCAATAGAACTTGAACCAAATTATACAGGTGCATATGCCGTTCGCGGGGTAGCATATAGTCAAAAAGGCGATAAAAATAGAGCCATTGCCGATTTGGAAAAGGCGATAGAGCTTGACCCAGATTATCAGTGGGCAAAAGACAAGTTAAAGGAAATTAGGGGAGAGTAAGGAGTTTTTATGCCGACAATTCACTGGGTTGAAGACAACGAAGAGGAAGAAAAGCGCAAGAAACTTGAGGAAGAAATCCGCGCAAAACTGGCACAAGAAGCGCAAGCAGTTGCCGAGGAAACGCCGCCACCAGCCTTTCCGGCAGATAAGCCGGAAGTGTCGCATACAGAGGGTGAGCAAGACACGTCCCCTACGGTGGGTACAGGCATCCCGGTTGCGCTGTCTAAGGCAAAGTTTACAAAGCGGAATATGCTTATTGCAGGGGCAGTGGTGGCGGTGATAATCGTCCTAATTGCTGTATGGTTAGTTAAGGGAAATTCACAGCAGCAAGGCCCGGATAAAAATTTCACAGATGGGATAACTTATTTTGATAAAGGCGCTTATGAAAACGCGATAACGGCATTTACAAAATCCATAGCACTGAATCCCGAACAAGGCGAAGCCTACAGCCGGCGCGGCCTTTCATATGCAAAAAAAGCCCAAATAGACTTGGCCCTTGCTGATTATGTTTGGCGTGATACTACATACTTCAAGGAAGACATAAAAGACTTAGCCCTTACCGATTGCAAGGAAGCTCTGCGGATTGTGCCGAACAATAAGGTTATTTTGGGTAATTGCGGCGATATTTATAAAATTTTTGGAGAATATGATACGGCCATACAGGCTTATTCCAAAGCCTTAGTGATTGATCCGAATTATGCTCAAGTCTACGCCAATCGGGGTGATGCGTATAGTATGACAGGCAAATACGACCAGGCTATAACAGATTTTAGTAAAGCGATAGAACTTGACCCAAATTATGTTTGGGCATACGCATGGCGGGGAAATGCTTATAACGATACCGCGATAAGCCAATACGACCGGGCTGTAGCGGATACAAGCAAAGCGATAGAGCTTGACCCGACTCTTGCTTATACATACGGAATCCGAGGTGCCTCATATCTCTTCAAAGGTGAATATGACCAAGCTATGGCGGATTTAGATAAAGCTATAGAACTTGACCCAAAATATGTCTGGGTATACCAAAGCCGTGCTTGGGCCTATAGTCGAAAAGGCCAATACGACCAAGCCATAGCGGATTATAGCAAATTGATAGAACTTGATCCCAATAGCTCAAGTTATCTTAATAGCAGGGCTTGGTATAATTTTTATATTGGAAAGCTCAGTGAAGCGCTGGTGGATGCGGACAAGGCATTATCAATTGACCCCAATGCGGGGTATATCTATGATACCCGTGGCACGATATACCGTGCCATGGATGATTATGATAAAGCAATATCCGATTACACCCAGGCAATACGCATCAATCCAGATAGAGCACTTTTTTGGATGAATCGTGCGATAACTCATTTGTGGAAGAACCAGAATCAGGTCTCTTATAATACCGATAGAACCAGGGCTTTGCAATTGGACAGGAAAGGCGCGGCGGAGGCGTATGTTGATATTGCCATAAACCGGCTCGAAACCGGCTATTATTCAGATGCCGTTCGATATTTTGATAACGCACTGGAACTCAATCCGGATGATGAACGAATATTGAAGCTTAAGGCGGAAGCGGCAGCAAAGGCAAAGTAGTATTTGGCTTGTTTGAACTTGCCTAAAAGATGGTACCTATAAACAGGGAACATAAAGGATGAAAAAGTGAAAAAGATTATTATTTTTGTTTTATTGGGACTTTGCACAGCAAATATTTTGACTGCCCAAAGGATGTCAAAAAACGATTTACAAAAAATGTATATCGACTATTTAAGATCCGAGGGCATCTCGCCAAGTATAGCAAGTGATTTTAACGGCAATATTTTTTTTGATGATGAAAATTGGCGTTATTGGATTATTATAGACGAAGCCACGCCTAATATGTTTCGGCTTTGGTTATATTATCCCTATCTTGGTGAAACTTGGAGTTATGATAAACTCGAAAAGGCTAAATCCATTTTTGAAAATACCGTAAAAATTGTTAGGGTTGAATTTAATGGCGGCGGTGATGCAGGTGGTTGGTATATGGCAGAAATTCCATTAAATAGACCTGAAGATTTCAAACATATTTTCAGAATATACTTAACAAGCTTAAGTGCCGCAAATAGAACTTTTTATGACATATTAAAAAGTATAAAATAGGAGTGAATTTATGGGGACATGGAGATGTTCAAAATGAAGTCTTGGCTATTTTGCCCAGAAGGGAGTCAATAAGGTGAATTTATTATTATTCTTGGCTATTCTACCCGTTATTATTTTTCTTTTATTTATCTATTTAAAAGATACACAAAAAGAGCCTCTGAAGCCCTTGTTGCTATGTTTGCTTTTTGGTTTTTTATCGAGCATCCCGGCTATAATTATTGAAGAAATTATTGATCTGGGAAATACCGCCACATCTCTACATTCTTTTGCCCTCTATAGTGCGTTCCTTGGAGCGGCAATCCCGGAGGAGGTTTTAAAATTTCTGACACTCTATTTTTTTATTTTCAAAAAATCATATTTTGACCAAAATTATGATGGCATAGTTTATTCCGTATTCGTATCTTTAGGTTTCGCGTTGGCGGAAAATATTTTATATGTATTAGATGGCGGTATTGGGGTAGCAGTAACAAGAGCAATATTCTCTATTCCTGGACATGGTCTGTTTGCAGTAGCCATGGGTTATTTTTTCTCTTTAGCAAAATTTTCAAACACAAACAAACAAAAAAAGTATTTGTGTTTAAGTTTACTTGTCTCAATACTTTTTCATGGAATATATGATTCTATTCTCTTTATATTGGGAGGAATTGATAATAAAGCCATCATATTAATAATGTTTGTTGCGTTAATTGCATTGATGGTATTTATGTGGAAATTTGCACTTAAAAGAATAGCAAAACATATCCACATAGATAAAGAACTGCTCAGCTGACGTGGTTCATTATTATTTGGTTGTCGTACGGCAGGTAGTATACAGCCGCGACCGTTTGTTATACGAAGGCGGTACAGAAAAATGAAAGGAAAAAAAGATGAAGAAGTTAGTTTTGGTAATTGCTTTTTTGATTTGTGCATCATTTGTACATGCAGGTGGAATACTGGATTCCCATTCCGGAAAATTTAAGAATTTTTCGTATATGGATGGTAGTATAAATCGGAATGCCAGAACTGAATATATTGGTTTTTATCGGAAGGCATTCTACGTCGATGGAACTGGGCAGAATGCTTCAATGGTAGGTGCCGCTAATTTTATGCCCTGGAATAGTCACGAATATACCGGATGGGAAGAGTTTGCAAGAGAGCCAGCTCCTTATGCTGATATGGATGATGTTAGAGCAGAATTGAACTATATAACCAGTCTTAATATTAGTGAAATGGATGGTAGGTTGTATTTTTTGGAACTTGTTCCTGATTCAGATGGCAATTATTTCTGGATAGATGGTGATGGAGATTGGGGCTTTTATCAAGATGTATATGTAAAGCGATAAGGAGGAGTACCAGTAATGGCAGAATTTACCCCAGGAACCAAAATCGGCCTGACCGATAGCGGCCATGCGGAGATAGTAAAAACCCTCGGCCAGGGCGGCCAGGGCATCGTCTACGAAGTCATGGTGAGCGGCAAGCCCTACGCCCTCAAGTGGTATACCTGTAAACTAAAAGACGCAAAGACCTTCCGGGCAACCATACAGGACAACATCAAAAACGGCCCCCCCTGCGACAAATTCCTCTGGCCCCTCTATCTGACCGAAGAAAAAGCGGGCAGCTTCGGTTACATTATGGACCTCTTCTCAAGTGACTATACCGACTTCCCCGCAATCCTGAACGCCAAAGACAAGAACGGCAACCGGGTGTCCTTTAAGTCCACGGAAATCATGATTTTGGCGGCCCTGAATCTGGTCAACGCCTTCCGTGAACTCCACCGCCAGGGCTTAAGCTATCAGGACCTGAACGATGGTAACTTCCGTATCAACCTGAAAACCGGGGATGTGCTAATCTGCGACAATGACAACGTAACCCCCGATGGCGACATGAATTCCGGCGGCGTGGGCGGCAAACCCGGCTACATGGCGCCGGAAATCGTTACCGGAAAGGCCCACCCCTCGGAACGTACCGATTGCCATTCCCTTGCGGTGGTGCTTTTCAAGCTGTTCTTCCGGCACAGCCCCCTGCAGGGCGCGGAATACGAACGGCTCCCCTGCATGACGGAAAAAAAGGAACTGGAACTATTCGGCACAAAGCCCGTCTTTATTTATGATCCCGATGATGAATCAAACCGTCCTGTGGCCGGGGTTCACAATAACGCTATAAAACTCTGGCCCCTGTTCCCGCCATTTTTTCAGGAAGCCTTTATCCGTGCCTTCGCCCAGGGGATGAAAAACCCCCAAATCCGGGAAACCGATAACGAATGGCAAAAAGTACTGGTCCGCCTCCGGGACACCCTGTTTGTCAACTGCCCCTCCTGCGGGCGTGAAATACCCTTAACCAAGATTGACAAGACCGCAGGGATAAAATGCGGCGGCTGTAACAGCGCCTACAGTTATCCCCGCCTTTTAACCTATGCAAGTCTCTTAAATGTCAAAGACTATTATGTCCCGCTCTTTCCGGGGAAGAAACTCTATGCCTGTCATACCAATAGCAATGACGATTACAGCGCCATAACCGGCGAAGTAGTGATGAACAAAAACAACCCCACCCTTTGGGGCATAAAAAACCTGTCCGGTGATACATGGAAAATGACCGCGCCAGACGGCGTGGCAAAGGATATTCCCCCTAACGGCGCCATACCGATTGGCGCAGGGGTAACGGTGCAATTTACAGGAACCGGCGGCAGCATAGCTGAATAGCCATAAGCGAATTAAGGAGGCTTAAAAATGAGTGATGGAATGTATGCCGATGTGGAAGGCATTATCAGACGGCAGATGGTTTTGTTTTTCCTGATAGACACATCGGGCAGTATGGTTGGAACCAAAATCGGTGCGGTAAATACCGCCATACGGGAAGTGATCCCGGACCTGCGGGAAGTCGGCGGCGCAGACGTGGACCTGAAAATCGCCGTCCTTGAGTTTTCCTCCGGCTGCAAGTGGCAGAATCCCAACGGCCCGGTTTCGGTGGATACTTTTTCATGGACCAATTTATCCGCAGACGGCGTCACCGACATGGGCGCCGCCTTCCATGAACTGAACGACAAGCTTTCCCGGAACAGTTTCTTAAAAGCCCCCTCCGCATCGGTTGCGCCGGTGATCATGCTGCTCTCCGATGGCCAGCCCGTGGACGATTGGGAAGGCGGCCTTGCGCTCCTCAAAAACAATAACTGGTATAAATCGGCGGTAAAGGTTGCTATCGCCATCGGCAGCGATGCGGACAGCGAAGTACTTGCGGAATTTACCGGAGATGAAAACACAGTCATTGCCGCCTATAAGCCGGAAATATTAAAGAAAATGATACGGAAAGTTTCGGTCACCTCCTCCCAAATCGGCAGCAGGAGCCAGCCCTTGCAGGAAGGGGAAGTAGTCACCCGGCAGGACACCATGGCCGATGAACTGAAAAACATCACCCAGACCGATCCGGACTTTGCTTCCGCCGATACCGAGGAAGGCTGGTAATCGGGATGTATACAGGTTTTAAGGCAATCGTACAGGGCGAGATGCACAAAGAAAAGAAGCTCCCCTGTCAGGATGCGGTATCCTGCCGGGTGTCCAATAAAGGCGGCATTGCGATAGTCGCCGATGGGCACGGCAGTGAAAAGCATTTCCGCAGTGACGTGGGTTCCAGAACCGCCGTTGAGGTTACGGATGCGGCTATCATTCAGTTCCTCAAATTACTGAGCAAAGAGAAGGAAAGCTATTACGACACCTACCACATGGATGAACAGTTAAAACAACTGGAAGGGTACATCATCACCCACTGGCGGCAGGCGGTGCTATTACACTTTGATTCCCATCCCTTAACCGATGCTGAAAAAACCATCTGCGCCGGGGAGGACCTTGACCCCTCCGTAGAAAATAACCGGGTGCGGATGTACGGCACAACCCTTATCGCCGCAATGATCCAAAAAACAATCTGGTTTGTAATCCAGATAGGTGACGGCAAATGTGCGGTAATAGATGCCGGCGGCGTCCCCCAATTCCCCCCATCCCTTGAGGATGAACGCCTTACCGGGGGCAAAACAAGCTCCCTCTGCGATACGGACGCCATGGGGAATTTCCGTCATGCCTTCGGCCATAAATCAATCCGGGGCGTAACAGTCGCCACCGATGGCGTAACCGATTCTTTCATCCCCGAAAATTACCTTGACCTGCACAAACGGCTTTACAACGATGTTACCAGTAATCCCAAAAATGCGGAAAAGGAATTGCAAAAATCAATCGCCGTGTGGTCATCAAAGGGCAGCCGGGACGATGCTTCAATGGCGGGGCTTTTCCTGAAAGACGGTAAGCCAATAGTTCTCGGGGAAAGTAAGTCCGAGACCCCGCCGCCCCCTGCTCCGGGTCTTCAAAAACGGCATATAGCCTTGGCGCTGGGGTTGGCCGTTTTAGCGGCAATCATAGTGGTATTGTTAATAAAAGTGATAGTTAAGAGATAATTTTAACGGTAGAAAGGAGCGTTGTCATGGAGGCAAATGTAATTCTCTGCAAATGTTCACGGAATCATACCTTTGGGATGCGGGTGGAAAAACGCGGTCATGACTGGGTACGAACCTGGGCCTTCAGAATTGACGAAGCACGGGCCAGGCACGAAGGCTATGACACTGTTCAGATTAACGGAAGCCTTGATGCGGCGGATGGTTACCCCGGCTGCCCCTATTGCGGGGAGACCGGTTTTGCCCTGTGCCATTGCGGAAAAATGAATTGTTCAAGCGGGTTTGACGAGAATGAATTAACCTGCAACTGGTGCGGGGCGACAAGTACCTATTCTACTGCAGATAATTTTAATGTCAGTACGGATGGGGATTAAGGAGAAAGCAATGAATACCAATTTGTTAGAGATAATAAAGAAACTCGTTTCTGAACAGGGTGCGGAAATACTTGACGACAGTAAGAAGGTAAACGCTTATCTGTCAGACATGGCCGCCAAGGAACCGAAACCCCAGCGTATGGCCCTTGTTAAATGCCTTATGTATGGCTTCCATACGGAATTACAGAAAACGAATTCGGAAGATGATCGCCAGCGTTGTAAAAACCGGCTTGCTCAAAAATTGTTTGACGATGAAGGGCTGGATATAACTCTTGCAAAAGATACACTGGATTTACTGGAAGCGGTGTTGTTTGGGATGGTAGCGGAAACACCACAACAAAAATCAGCGCCGACGCCAATTCCGGAACCATCATCGCAGCCCGCTCCTCAACCTATACCACCCCCAATATTGGTAACCGGATCGCCACTACAAATCTCGCCAAAGGTTAAATATACAAAACGAAATGTGCTGATTGCGTGTGCCGCAGTAGCAATCGTAATTGCTGGATTTTTTGTCATAAGAAATGGGATTGTGACAGGACATATTGCACAAGGAGTAATCTATTTTGAAGAAAGATCTTGGGATAGTGCAATAGACGAATTCAGTAAGGCTATAAAAATAAACCCAAATAACAGCGATGCCTATAGTTGGCGCGGCATTTCGTATTCCAACAAAGATCAAAATGATTTAGCCATCGCTGACCAAACAAGGGCAATCAAACTTAACTCAAAAAATGTCAGGGCATTTAGTAGGCGAGGTTTAGTTTATGCTGAAATAGGCGATAAATATTTAGCTATTGCAGATTTACAGGAAGCATTACGGCTTGCCCCAAACGATCCACGTATTTTGAATAATTGTGTGTATATTTATAAAGCATTAGGTGAATTTGAATTAGCTATTTCAATTTCTACCGCAGCTATCCGCCTTGATCCCACTGATGCTGATTATTATTACACTCGTGGCTTGGCATGTTATGATAACAGTCAATACGATGCAGCTATTGCGGATTTCAATGAGGCTATAAAGATAGAGCCAAATTTCACCCTGGCTTATTATTGGCGTGGTAGATCGTATTATTATAAACGTGATTATAATCAGGTTATTGTGGATCACACTCAAGTAATCAAAATTGATCCGGATTTAACCGATGCCTATTACTGGCGTGGAAGATCATATTATTTCAATGATAATTATGATCAGGCGATATCTGACCAAACCCAAGCAATAAAAATTGCCCCTGATTTTGCCGAAGCTTACTATTATCGTGGTGATGCATATAGAATGAAAGGTCAGACTGATACGGCAATTAGTGATTTAACCGAAGCAATCAGACTGAACCCAAATTATGCCAATGCTTATGCTTCTCGTGGTGCAGTATATAGTCGAAAAGGTCAGACTACATTGGCGATACAAGACTTGGAGAAAGCATTACAGTTAGAGCCAAATAACAATTGGGCGAAAGATCGGTTAAGAGAAATTAGGGGGTGGTAAGATGGTATAAGCAATGAAAAAAATATTGCAATAAGTGATGGCTCATGTAGCAGGAGTTAGATGTGAAATATTGTAGTGTGCTGTTTTTTGCACCGGAGCTAGATGTCTAATAGGAGGACTATAATGTCAGTTAGCAATGAATATATTATTCATTATACAAAGAAGATGGACACCCTTGAATCAATCATTTTGGACAGGGCATTTAAGGTGTGTTATTGCCATGAGACAATTAGTGCAGAAAATGAATCACAGGTAGGTTTTCTTGATTCTAAAGTGCCAATGGTTTGTTTTACGGACATACCATTTTCAGAGACAAAAAAACATCCATCAAGTTATGGGTCTTATGGCATAGGCTTTACAAAAAAATGGGCGCTTGTCCATAAACTCAATCCAGTTACGTACATGGCGAAAGAGTCCAGTTTGATTTGGTCAGTTAAGGAATTAGAAAAAATTTTGGTTAAACCCTTTCTTGATAAACCTAAAATATCGAAAAATGATCCGAATCAGTATAGGGAATTATTAAAGCACTATAATCATCTTCTTGGATATATTAAAAATTATGAAGGTTATAACTCATATACCAAAGAAAATGATTTTTCATTTTATAATGAACGAGAATGGCGGTATACTCCTTCAGAGGGAGATGCGATGAAGCTTTTTACGAGAGAGAAAGATTATAGGGAGAGGCCAGATTTGTATAATAATCTGGCTGAGAAATATTCTCTAATATTTTGTATTGGCGACATTGCCAGAATTATTCTAAAACAAGAGTCAGAAAAATCGTCGTTTTTAGATAACTTAAAGCAGAAGGGTATCCAAGATACGGACTTGGAACTTATCAGAAAAAAAATAATAACTGTTGAAAATAGTTTTACTTAATAGGAATAAAGGAGTTTTATCATGAACACAAATTTGCTCGCCGCCATCAAGCAGCTCACCACCGACCAAGGCGAAGGCATCCTCGCCGACAGCAAACAAGTCAACGCCCGGTTATCCGACATAGCCGCCAGGGAACCCAAACCCCAGCGCATGGCCTTTGTCAGATGCCTTATGTATGGCTTCCAAACAGATCTGAAAAACACCCAGGCCCCCGGACGGGTAGCTTGTAAGGCCCGGCTTGCTCAAAAATTGCGTGACGAGGAAGGCATGGACCAAACCCTTGCCAATGACACACTGGATCTGCTGGAAATGGTGCTCTTTGGAAGTGTCTCCGGTATACCGAAACCGGCTCCCCGGCCTGTTCCGCAGCCCGCTCCAATACCGGCGGCTCCTCCGCCGAAACCAGTGCCTGCATCTATTCCGGCTAATGTTCCGGCGTCAAATCCGCCACCCGGCGGGTCAAGTATATTTTGTTTTAATTGCGGAGAAAAGCTGGAAGACGGCGCGAAATTTTGTCCTAAATGTGGAGCCATGGTTGACGAAAGTACCGGCGTACCAGCCCGGCCCATATACCAGCAGCCGTTCCAGCCGCAAATTAATACAGTACCCCCGCCGGTATACCAACAGCCGGCGCCCCCGGCACCAAAGAGAAGCGGCTGGCAATGCTTTTGTGATGTCGTAAAAAAGTATGCAGTATTCTCAGGCCGGGCGCGGCGTGCGGAATATTGGTTTTTTGTATTATTTTACAATATTTTTAACATCGCAGCCCTTGTCCTGGACAATCTGTTGGGTTTTGATCCGGTCCTTTCCGGATGGGCCGCAACTTATGGCGGTCCCCTCCAATTCATTTTAATGATTGCGTTATTTTTGCCCGGTTGGGGAGCCGTGGTAAGGCGTTTCCATGATGTGGATAAACGGGCCTGGTTTGCTCTTGTTCCCATTTATGGCATCATTCTCTTGTTCTACGCCGGTACGCCGGGGCCGAACCGTTTTGGCCCTGACCCCAAACAATCAAATTAATAAGGAAGATAGATATGTTTTGTACAAGTTGCGGTGCAAAAATAGCCGATGGCGTAAAATTCTGTAGCAAGTGCGGTAAACCGGTACGGATGCCCCCTGCATCACAGGGCACGCCGCCTGTCGTGCCGGTAATACCCCCTGCTTATCAACCGGGGGCGCCATTACAGCAGATAAACATCGCGGTCCCAATACAGCAAACAGTACCGCAGCCAGTACCAAAAACCAAATGGGAAGTCTCGCGGGTTGTCATTGGAATAATGTCCATGGTGTTATTTTTTCTTTTTCAAATTCAATCCTGTGCGGCAAGCGCCGGGGAATTGGTTCAGTCAATTTTTTCCGACGATGCAGGGACAAGCGGATCAACCGGTTATATTGTCTCATTCTTTTTCCTGATTGCGGGAATTGTAAGTATTGTCTGTCGTAAAAGCAAAGGCGGAGCAATAGCATCCGGGGTAATTTATTTATTCTGCGGATTCGCCACAGTGGGTGAAGATTTTTCATACTTTACCGATTTGGCGTTTTATTGTTTCCTTTCATTTGTCTTTGCGGGAATCATGATTATTGGCGGTTTTGCACAAAGGAGATCATTATAATGAATACCACATTATTGGACACCATTAAAAAACTTGTCTCCGATCAGGGAGCGGAAATCCTTAACGACAGCAAGAAGGCAAACGCCTATTTGTCCGATTTGGCCGCCAAAGAGCCAAAGCCACAGCGCATGACACTGGTGAAATGTCTTGAATACGGTTTTCATACCGAATTGCAAAACACCCAGGCCGACGAACGGGAGCGGTGCAAGAACCGTCTTGCCCAAAGACTGCACGATGAGGAAGGCACCGATTTAGGCTTGTGCAAGGATAGTCTTGATTTATTGGAAGCGGTGTTAATGGCGCAAATGCCGGTAGTGGAAGAAGTGCCTGCGGAACCGGAAGAAGCCACATCGGAAACACCAGCGCCGGAAAGTACCGCAGATGAAGGGGCTTTTGATCAAATAGCGACTTATATACAGGCGGTTAAAGACAGGGATGTTAAAATTGCCGAGCTGGAAAATGAAGTTTCAAAATTCAATACAATGAAAACTGAGCTTGTCGATGAATCAGAAACGAAAAAACTACTGAAAGGATGGCTGGTTGCCTTTATTTTTATCAGCATTATTGCGGTGATTGCGGGGGTGCATCAATACAATAAAGAGTCTATTCGTGCCGGATCTTTGTATTACCAGCTCAATCAATTACAGAGCCAATATAATACATTGCAGACTAATGATAACCAGTTGAATGGACAATATAATGCGTTGCAGACTAGTTACAGCTGGTTATTATCAAATTGGATAGTTCGTATTGATTCAATATCAGTGGGGAATTGGGGTAATAATAGTTGGATTACACCGCCAGGGGGTACACTGACAGCAACACAAATGCGGTATCTTATGCCAAAGATAGTATACACATCATTGATAAGCGACAATTTTTCGCTTGATGTTAATATAATTGGACCAGATGGGACAATAATAAAGAATAATGCAAATACATACACACATTCTAGTGTATATAGAATTAACAAAGGCGAGAGGCAGTCACTTGAGTTGTTGGGTTGGGGTTCAGCAAATAAGAGTACATATTCCGCCGGTACATATACTATAGAAGTCTGGTACAAGGGCGTGTGTCTGAAATCTGCAAAGGTTCAACTCAATTAATTTGGAGATTCCGCTATGAATACAAGTTTGTGTGATATTATCAAAAAACTCGTTTCCGAACAGGGTACAGATGTACTTAACGACAGCAAAAAGGTAAATGCCTATTTGTCTGATTTAGCTGCCAAAGAGCCGAAGCCCCAGCGCATGGCCTTTGTTAAATGCCTGATGTACGGCTTCCATACCGAATTACAGAAAACAAGTATTGAAGATCGCCAGCGTTGTAAGAACCGCCTTGCTCAAAAATTGTTTGACGATGAAGGGTTAGATATATCTCTTTCAAGGGATACTCTGGATTTGTTGGAAGCAGTATTATTTGAAACAGTGACTGAAACTTCGCAATCAGAACCCTCTCCTGTAGTAGAGGTTCCATCAGTACTAATAGGAAAAGTAACACCTACGCCAGATGTTCATGAGGCGTCACCTGCACGGTTAACATCGTCACCGATAACCGCACCCGATACACCTACGCAAGCCCCGCATCCCCCAAAAAGCCACGCAGCACGAAATTTGATTATTGTAGCTATTGGTATTTTTGCAATATTGGGATTTGCAATATTTGTAACAACGGTGAATAACAGTAATCAGTCGCAATCTACTGCGGAAACATTTTTCCTTAAAGGTTATACTCTTTCTACCGCTGGTAATTATGACCAAGCAATAGTGGAATATAGTGAAGCAATACAGCGTGTCCCTAATGACGCATATTTTCTCAATATGCGTGCATATACTTATGATTGTATAGGGCAATTTGATAAAGCTCTAATTGATGCAAACAAATCATTACAATTACAGCCAAATGACTCTCATGCACTTGACACCCGTGCAACTGCCTATCGTGGATTGGGAGATTATCAAAAAGCACTTGCAGATTATAATGAATCTATCAGACTTAATCCTAATAGCGCCGAAGTCTTGAATAATCGTTCATATTTATATGCTTTGATGGGAAATGAATCTGCTAGTGGTGCAGACGAAGATAAAGCAATACAGATGGACCGAAATATGGCAGCGCAAGCTGCTGTGGTCGCTGGTACTGCGAATCATTATCAAGGGAATTATGAGGGAGCAATAATTCTCTATAACCATGCTCTTAGCATTGATCCTGATGACAAGATGACCAAGAAGATATTGGAACTTCGCAGGCAAGCGGAAGCAAATAAATGGGAGAATCACTTTTGACAGAAGTAATACTTTGTGAGTTTCTTGAGTATATTCGTTGTAATCTGCTCAATATATTAACATTGGTAGTCGCCTATAGCGGGGAAGGTCAAAAAACATTGGCGATACAGGACTTAGTAAAGACGGTTCAGCTTGACCAGAACGATAAATGGGCAAATGATAACTTGAGAAGCATAAGGGAGTAGTGAGCAATGAATTTATATGACTTTTTATATGTTTGTTTAAAGGAAAAATTGCTAACCATCCATACGGTTATAGCAATAGGATTATTTGTGTTACCTGTTTGGCCATTATTGTTTTGCCTGGTTTCAAAGCTACAATCATTAAAATTGGATAAAACTGGTATTGAGATTAATGTCCAAGCGACAGAAAAACGGAACTGGTTCAATTTTTTTAGAAGAAACAACCCACCGGCTATCTTGAAAAATAACGATAAACAACGCAGAGAAAGATGGTATTTTTCTAACGCGGCATTTTATCTGGGACAAGGTAATGATAATTTACATTATTTCATTGGGTACTTTGGACACGGTCTTCCTACTGGATATAAGCAAATTTCAGTGGAATGTGAAACAATCATTGGGGTAGATTGGGATAATACACCGCAGTGGAATCAAGCATTTGAACAGGTAAAAACTAGCCGCCATCTGACTTTTGAGAAAATACCCCCAAATTACTCAGGAAACGGTATACGCAATAACAGAATGTTACATGGTATTTATGCTTGTGAGAATGATATATCAAAAGAATTCTCTGATTGATTTGTGGAATATACCCTCTGCGGGTATGTGGGGATAAGATTTAGGTTTTAATTTCGGAGGAAAATATGGGTATAACTAGCTATACTTGTGACTATTGCGGTGGCTATTATGGGGAAGTTGCTAAAAAAGAAACATCCGGTAAAACCACGGCACATCATATACCTGCCAATTCAGCGATAAATAATGGATTGGGATTTATTGAGAACAAAAAAAATGGTGATACCCCTGCTATACTTATGGATTATGCGGATCATGCACTTACTCAAAGCTATCAACATAATAATGATAAATATGGAAAAGTACAGGCAGAATTGATCAGAAATGGAGAAATAGCTAAAGCGATAAAAATGGATTATGATGATATTTTAAATATCCAAGTTCAACAAAGATTAGGAGAAAAATATAACAAAGGTCTGCATCAAGCAATATCACATTTATATAATCTTTTAAGTGATTCAAAAGAAGATTTATTACAAAATCATGGTGATATTTGTAATGATGTGTTCCTAAAGTCTTACGATAATCCAGAGAGTATTGAACTAGTAAAGAAATTATTGAAATCATTAGAAGGATGAAAACTATGAACCAAAATCTGCTCGCCGCTATCAAACAACTTATCGCCGAGCAAGGAGAAACCATCCTTGCCGACACCAAGCGTGTCAACGCCTATCTATCCGACATGGCAACCAAAGAACCGAAACCCCAGCGCATGGCCTTTGTCAAATGCCTCATGTATGGCTTTCAAGCAGAATTGAAAAATACATCCCCGGATGAACGGGTACGCTGTAAAAATCGGCTTGCCCAAAAGTTGTTTGACGAGGAAGGCATAGACGCAACATTGGCAAAGGATACGCTTGATTTACTGGAAGCAGTATTGTTTGGAACAGTCTCTGCCTCGCCAGAGCCAGAAAGTATACCGTCCCCGGCAGTTCCCACTCCACCATTAATAGAGGGATTGTCATCTGCCTGGTTTTTCCCACCGGGAATAACATATAGTTCGGAAAAGATGGATGGAAAATTTCAATTGACGCAACATAGCATAAAATTCGTTCCTAGCCGTTTTTGGAGTATTGGTGCATATGGAAAAAATGACACCGTAGAAATTGAATTATCTGCCATAGTTTCAGTCCAGAAGGCAAAATCACTTTTACCAACTATTGAAATTCAGGCAAATAGTGGCCATATTCTAAAAATTTCAGGTTATGGCAAGGTAAACGAAGTTTTTGAGCTATTACGCGAAAAACTAGGCGCCAAGTAATGAGACGAGATAAACTATGAACACAACCCTTCTAACCACCATCAAACAACTCATCGCCCAACAGGGTGAATCCATCCTTTCCGACAGTAAAAAAGTCAATTCTCTCCTGTCCACCATGGCCGCCAATGAGCCCAAGCCTCAGCGCATGGCCTTTGTCAAATGCCTTATGTATGGTTTTCAAACAGAGCTAAAAAATACCCAAGTCCCGGATAGGGCCGCTTGTAAAGATCGCCTTGCCCATAAACTCCGCGATGAAGAAGACATGGACCTCGTCCTGGCCAATGACACCCTTGACCTGTTGGAAGCGGTATTGTTCGGAACCGTACCGAGCGCGCCTGAACCGGCACAGCAGCCTGTACCAATACCGCCAACACCAAAACCCGCAGCGCCGCCACGGCCCGCGCCTATACCTCCGGCGCCAGCACCGCGCCCCGTACCAGTTCCACCAACACCGACGCCCGCCCCGGTTTCACCTCCGGTAGCAAACCCGCCCATTGGAAAGAAAAACTCCCTTAAAAAACCCGTACTAATACTTTGCATCATTTTTGGCATCCTTGCTTTATTAATTGTCGCGGGTATTATTATAGTGCCTTCCTTAAAGCATGATGCCATTGTACAAGAATCAAATCCGATTATTCAAATCTCAAATAATAATTCAACCGTATCAAATTATCAGGTTGCCTTTGAACCCATCGTAGAATTTCATGGCGAAGCATACCCCGCAAATATACTTGCAACCGCAAACATGACCGCCGCATTTGACGGATCACCCCGCATACAAAAAGACGGCAATTACATTGGCGATGTCATAGGCGATTTTGGCGTCTCCGTGACCTTATCCGGTTCCTCAAATGAAACCATACCCCTGCGAATAGAGGTTGAATCGAACAAGTTTATAAAAAAATCAATTCAGGAAGCATCCATACCAACAAATACAAAAATAGAGATATTTCCCCCGATTTCCTATGATTATTCAGCACTGGAGCACTTGGTTCAACCTACTTATGATAATGTCACCTTCCGTATTTTTATAAATAATTCTCTTGTTGAACAGAAAGTTAAAACGGTACGGTTTCATAGTGTAAATGAAGTACCGTTTGTTGAACGCAGCCGTTTTGGTAATGTCGTTGACCGATATTGGTTGTTCGCCGCCTATGTCAATGAGGATGACCCCCTCATTGATACCATCTTAAAAGAAGCCCTTGACGCTGGAACCATAAACCAGCTTGGCCTTGGCGATCTTTTTTCATTCAGCGGCTATCAGGATATTGACCACGATGGCGAAACCAGCCTTGAAGTCGGCTTGCAGGTTTTGGCAGTATGGAATGTTTTTCAGCGGCATAAAATAAAATACTCAAGCATCACAACAACATCCACCATGGATCAAAATATACATAGTCAATATGTCAGGACCCTAAAAGAATCCTTTGGGAACACCCAGGCAAATTGCGTGGATGGAACCGTTCTTTTTGCAAGTGTCCTTCGCAAGCTTGGCATAGAACCCTTTTTAGTAATAATTCCCGGTCACATGTTCCTTGGCTATTTCCTTGATAACAAAATGGAGACCCCCGATTTTTTGGAAACAACCATGCTTGGCAATGAGGATTTAAGAAAATATACCAGGGATGACAGCCCATTAGGTAGGCTCAAAAAGTGGACAGGTGTTGGCAAAACACAAAGTTCCGCTTCCCTTGATTCCTTCGTGGCCGCCACCACCGCAGGCGAAGAAGAATTTGAGGCGGCAGCAACACAGTTATTTGACAATTCAAACAATCAATATCAAATAATAAATATCGCCTATTATAGATCCCTGGGTGTTATGCCTATAACGAGGCATTAGGTAGAGTCCTTGGACCTGTGAAGAACTGCGGGTGATTATCCGTATTGAATCAAAGCTAATTTACAAAAACGCTAATCTTTCCTGTCCCCGTCAAATCCCGGCAGAAAGTAATCCCATGTGATGCCAAGGATGCTTCAGCCCGGCGGTTCCGTTCGGCAGCCGAAATTCCTTTGTTTTCATCCTGAACCTTGAGCCTTATGGCGTGGACTTCCTTAATTAAATCCAGAGAATCTTTCATGGTCGGATCTTCTGTAATCCGGGGGTCATTCATATATTCCTGTACTGTCTTCATAAATCCAATACCTCCACAGGCCGGTAAATACCAATGCCCTTATAGCCTTCACGAATATTGACCTTCCTGACCCGTTCTTCTGTCCAGGGCCGGGCAATATGCTCAAAATTCAGGCTTACAATATAATACATACTGAACATCGTTGTTTCAAGGTAAATTTTAGCTATTTCCACTAAGATAATTATACTACAAAGTCTGATTTTTGAAAAGGGTATATATTTTCATACATAATTTGCGTACCCTGTAACCCAGCGCCCTGGCGGTCACCGTCAATATCCGTAGGACAAAGCGCCATAGACCGCTCCGTTCGTTCATAAACTCTCTCACTCCACGGCTCAGGGCGCTTACCCGATTAACCAAGGGGGATAAAAGCGGGGGCAACATCATCCCATCAAAAGCCCTATGTTGGCCCATATGAAACAAACGTCCGAGATGGCCCCCGCCTTCCCCCTTGAACCCTCATACCACCCCCGTCGTCCAATATCCGGTTAACACCCTGCCGCATGCCTAACGGCAAGCGGCGCATAGGTTGTAAATGTCACCTGATCCGAAGATTATAAGCGGAAGCCGTTGGTTTCGTTCTGAATGATTTACCTGTTATTCTCCAAAGCCGGGGCAGACAACCAGCAGCCCTCCATTGCCCCATACCGTATAGCCCTTATGGGGACTAAACAGCATGGGGCAATTCCGGGCCGCCTAAGGTCTCTGTATGGCCGATGGACCCTCCGGCGCTGCGCTTCTCCGGGCACCATCGGCCCCCCGGCTTTTCCGCCTGATCCTTCTGCAAACCGGGACCGTTATCTACAAAATTGCCGCCGGATCGCCGATACTGCCAAATTCAGGACAAAGCAGTCCGGTAAGCCCTCAGCATAGAAACATACGGCAAACCAAACTTGATGTTCCAGTCCTGTATTAATGGGGGGGTACGAGAGTAAAATCAGGGAATTTTAAGGGGGGCAGGGTAGTAGTTTTGTGCCGTTTAAGGTCTACTTCGAAGCCATCCAGAAAGCAAGAGAGCGGCGCGAACTTTGCCCACCCAAGGCCGCGCAACCTACAAGATGATCGTGCTCCGGTGGCGGTTTATTGGCGGCCTCTATTATCCCTCCCCCTCGCCGCCGGGCTTCCCCCACTATGGCGGGCTGCGCCCGCGAAATAGGTGGGGTTTACTCCCGCCGCTCCCTGCGGTCGCTCTGGTGTCGTTTTCTCTTTTTTTCACAAAACTACACTACATATAGCATGGAGGTGGCGGGAGTCGAACCCGATAAGTATTTCATAAAGTATTATCATATATAGACTTATGAAATGACTTTTTACCTATGTACCAAACTATGTACTTCCTCCTTTAAAGATAAAAATACACTCTTCTGCCCCTTTTGTCAATACTTTTGTCAATATTTCTTCCGTTTTCTTCCGTTTTGTAGCCCCTATCGGTCCGGGGCTTGCCCTATCCCTCGGTTCTTTAGCCCAAAAGGTCTTTTATAGTCAAATCAAGTGATCTAGCAATTTTAACAATCACATCAATAGATGGAACTATCCTTTTACTTTCTATGTAATATAAATGACTATGAGAAATACCTACTGCATTAGCTAAATTTATGATGGAAATCTTCTTTTCGGTTCGTTTGATTCGAATATTTTCTAAAATCCTTTCTGTTTCTTGCTCCATTTATCTTGACTCTAAAGTTAGAGTCGTATTATATTTAGGACAACTCTATATTTAGAGTTATTTTCAATATGTAGAATTTTTTTAAGGGAAACAGCAAGACCTTGATTGACATTGAAGGGGTCAGCCTTTCCCCGGTGGCAGAGAAAAAGGCCGAATGATTTATGGGTTTTTGCAGGGTGTATGTCCCTGTATGGCTTACTTTAAGGGGTGTTGAAAATGAAAAGCAAGATTATTTTAGGGCTTATCGGTATTTTGATTTTCAGTTTTGCTTTTATCGGGTGTGATGATGGATCTACTAGTGATGGGGTTATTTCTCCCCCTGATACTCATGTTCCCCCTGTTCCCCCTGTTCCCCCTGTTCCCCCTAGGATTATTGATAGTGGAACTACTCCCGATGGCTTAGATTATGACATTTACAGTACTAACGTTGTTACTTATGCAGTAATTACCAACTATACAGGATCACCAACAAATGTCATTATACCGGCAACAATACTAGGCTGTCCGGTTACCACTATTGGAGATCGGGCTTTTGCTTATCATAATCTAACCAGCGTAACAATCCCTAATAGTGTTACCACTATTGGATCTAATGCTTTTGCTGGTAATAGTCTAACCAGCGTTAGTATCCCCAATAGTGTTACTACTATTGGGCGTCAGGCTTTTTCTGGTAGTAATCTAACCAGCGTTAGTATTGGCAATAGTGTTACTACTATTGGGCTTCAGGCTTTTTTTTCCAATAACTTAACCAGTCTTACTCTTGGAAATAGTGTTACCACTATCGGAGAGGGTGCGTTTTCTAGCAATAACTTAACCAGCGTCATTATTCCAAACAGTGTTACCACTATTGGAAAGCAGGCGTTTTCTATGAATAACTTAACCAGTGTCGTTATTCCTAATGGTGTTACCACTATCGGAGAGGATGCGTTTGCTGGCAATAACTTAACCAGTGTCGTTATTCCTAATGGTGTTACCTATATCGAACAGGGTGCGTTTGCTACTAATAATCTAACCAGTGTCGTTATTCCAAACAGTGTTATCGCTATCAGAGATAATGCTTTTATTAATAATAACATAACCAGTGTTAGCATTGGAAGTAGTGTTTTTCTTGGAGGTAATGTTTCTCTTGGGATTTATGTGTTTTCTAACGGTGATTTTAATAGTGCTTATGCTACCACTGGTGGCCAAGCCGGAACATACACTTGGAATGGTAGTTTATGGTCTTATGCTCCTTAATAACAGACATTATGGGGTTATCATATAAGGGTTAAAAAGGGGCTTCCGTATGGTGGCCCTATAATTTTTGAGATTTTAGGAGTATTGTATGGACATTGTAGTAGAACGTGTCGTTGAACAATTAAACAAATTGATTGAAAACAGAACTGGAGAAATAATAAAGAACCCGGATAATGACGTTCTTTATTTTGAACTTGGGATTGCATATTTATCAAAAGCTGGCATGTGGCACCTTGAAAAGGTGCTTAAGGAAGAGAAATGTTATCAATATGCATTTGAGAATTTTAAGAAAGCATATGATTTATGCCCCTTGGAGGAATATAAAATATATTTTGAGTTTGTTGAAAAGGCAAAATTAAAATATGAACTTTTATAATTTTTTTGGAATGATTGTCTCTGTACAATAACCCCCTAACCCCCCGGCCCGGTTTAACAGACCGGGCTTTTTTTATGACCGATAAAACCCCTATACCTATCTATACATCTATGTGAAGTCCCGATTTAAAATAATAGGTTTGACCTGTAGATTCCGATACCTACAAAAAAAAATTTTACCTCTCATAAAAACTATAAATTAAAGTGATTTTATCATCTTATTAATAAGAGACATTAAAGCCCGGCCTGACATGTCCCTTTTTTCAAGTGTAGCAAGTAATCTTTCCCGATCCGGACTACCTTCAGCCCATAAAGCCCGGAGCTTTTCTGCCGATCCGGTAGGATTATTGACGTGGCCCCATTTTCGATTTTTGGGGTACTTGTGATGGATTTTGCCATAGCAGGCTATTTTTAATAATCGGTTATGTCGGTAAACTTCGGATGCTCCACCTTCCCGGAGCTTTAGAGAAAAAAAGGGTCTGGTTTGTCCTTATATTCTTTTTCAAGTTCATCTAATTGTTCCTTGGTGGCTGCCCTTGCTAAAATTACCCGTTTTACCCCTATTCTTTGGGCTTTTTCCGGTGGGCAGTTTTGAGAATTAAGCCCCTTGCTTTTAAAAAAGTCCTGTACCACCTTTCCACTGCCATAGTATCGATCATCATAATCATTACATTTATGTCGGCTTATGAAGGATCGTCCATCGGGTAAAATTGTTTTTAAAATAAATCCATACATGATGTATATTTAGTTGATTTAACCCTTTCGATTAGAGGGCAATAAGCCCCGGACTCTTGCTGCTTTACTTCCGGGGTTTGTTATTCTAATTCATACTTTTTCGATTCTTCATCTACCCAAATTTTATATTCTTCCCAAAGTTTAGAACACTGCTTGATCGTTCTTTTGGTCCTTTTGGGGGAATACCTTTTTACCAAGGGGCTATTATGTAGCAAGCTAAAACATTTACTATTAAATTGACCTTCATCCAACTCATCAGTTATCTTTTTAATTTCATTAAAAATACCCTTCA